>NZ_JBSUGE010000069.1:0-537 GCF_054064075.1 Vibrio sp. JZG10 | reverse complement strand
GTAGATACCCCCGTGCATGCACGGGGTACTTACTGTTACAACTCCATGCGGAGTTGACCAGAATCCTTTTCGCCCTGGTGTCTAACGTAATTCGCTATAACTTGTTCATTCACGCCTACGCTACTGACAAAGTAACCTGGCGACCAAACAATGTTCTCTTTCCAGTAAACCTTACTTAGCCAACTGAACGTTTTTCGCATGTGGTGCGACGATTGGCTTTTTAGTTTACCCATGACGTCTGAAATACTGTATTTCGGTGGGATAAGCATCATCATATGCAGATGATCTTCATCAAAGCCTATCGTCTCGATCTCAACGCCAGGTAAACTTCGCAGTAACTTTGGCATAACCTTCCGTAGGTAGCTGCACATACCAGGATTCAGGATTTTCCGACGGTACTTAGTTACCCAAACTACGTGATACTTCGTGTAGTAGACACTATGGGATGAGGTGTAATATTGCATTTATCCATCGTACCGCCTCCAAAGGCATTCATCCACGGGTAAACCCGTGGTTTTCTGTATCCACAGAATAAAT
>NZ_JBSUGE010000068.1:0-557 GCF_054064075.1 Vibrio sp. JZG10 | reverse complement strand
GGCGTTAGGTGCTTGAAGGAAAAGGTAAGTATGGAAATTGCTTTTCGGCAGATAAACATTGATGATTGCGAATTATGCGTTGCTGCGAGAAAAGATGCATACTTTTGTAGTTTTGGGCATTACGATGGTTTCGACGACTTCATCAGTGGTTATCGTGAACGCGTCTTAGACCGTTTAGCAACATCAGGATGGTTCTATATCCATATATTTGTGGATGGTCAGTTTGCAGGGCAGTTAGAGTTTCGTAGCTTTTCACCCGAGCCGGAGACTGGTTATGCGCATCTCATTTACTTACAGCCGAATTTTCGTGGTTCAGGACTCGCTCCAAAAGTGCAGGATTATATTGTAAGCACTTTGAGTAAAGCGGGGTGTGTGCGTGCTGTACTTTCAGTAAGCCGAACTAACCATCGAGCTCTCACATTCTATAAGCGCCATGGTTGGGAGTTCGTGCGCAAGAATCCCAAGCACGATGAAACAGACTTTTACCAACTTTGGCTACGCACCTAACAAACTGTTCAAGAGGGATTCGCAACGCGTGGCATTTTTACTATGCGTTG
>NZ_JBSUGE010000067.1:0-591 GCF_054064075.1 Vibrio sp. JZG10 | reverse complement strand
CAATTTCCCTCGGTAGTTATTGTAATGACAAAGTCGCTTGGTAGTTAAGGTACGACAGAATCGCTTGGTGATCACAGCTATAGTAAGCAATTTATAAATTATTTTTGGACAAAAGTCAGTTAGAGTCGATGCTCTAAATAACCTTCTATTCATTACTTGATGTATTCTGACCGAACCAATCCCCCCACTAAAGTGGAAGTCAATGATAACCCCCTATGTCATCACCGCTCTAACCATCACAAGGGATCAGATCGCAGAACTCCAAAAAGGTTCAACTGATTTAGGCAACAACGCCATGTTCACTCTAACGACTTGAGTTTCCGTCAAAATCATCAGATTTTTCTTTGAAGGGAGTATATATTGATGCGACTGAATGCATTGTGAGGAGAATAATATGTCAGTTATGGATTATCAAGATGCTTCGAAAGAAGAGCTTCAAGAACTAGAAAACGAAAGACTTGAGCTACTGAACGACTTTAAAGAGCAGTTGGCAGTGTTCTGTGATTACCTAAAAGTTGACTTAGACCAGCAAGCAACCTTGAAATCACTAGACACCGCAACAGCACTCACGCTTTCCTCTCCACGTTATAT
>NZ_JBSUGE010000066.1:0-603 GCF_054064075.1 Vibrio sp. JZG10 | reverse complement strand
GCTGTATGGCGATATCAAGCTGACGCCGCATTCCCTTGCGCGACCCAAAATGAACTGACGTCAAACGATGCTCTTGCTCTTATCGATAATGGGTGTGTTTTGATTAGTGAAGGCGCAAACATGCCAACCACTCGTGATGCGGCCAATATCATCGTGGATTCCGAAATAGCTTATGGGCCAGCGAAAGCAGCCAATGCAGGCGGCGTTGCAACCAGTCAGCTTGAAATGGCACAAAATGCCAGCATGCAAAACTGGACCTTCGAGCAAGTCGATAGCCAGTTGCAGACCATCATGAAAAACATCTTTATTAATGCAAACGAAACCAGTCGAGAGTTTGGTCAACCTGGTAATTTAGTTTTAGGCGCAAACATTGCCGGCTTTAGAAGAGTCGCTGATGCGATGATCGAGCAAGGCATCGTTTAGTTCACAATAGCCAGCAGCCGGACTGCTGGCTTAACACTATTCGGCGATACACTGCGCTTTGACAAAGAGCTTCATTTAATCTGCAATAAGCGTCGTCACTTCAGTTTTAACCGAATTGGCGATAAAACAATTCTCATGAGCCATGTGGTGCATTTTTTCTAATTGAGATCGTGTCGGTTG
>NZ_JBSUGE010000065.1:0-614 GCF_054064075.1 Vibrio sp. JZG10 | reverse complement strand
CCTAAAGGAAAATCTGACGGTGAAATCATGCGATTTTGCCAATCATTTATGAACGAGTTATACCGCCACATTGGTCCCGTTACCGATGTTCCTGCTGGCGATATCGGCGTCGGTGCGCGTGAAATTGGTTATATGTTTGGTCAATATAAACGATTGACAGGCCGCTACGAAGGAGTACTTACAGGCAAGAGCCTTCTTTGGGGGGGCTCACTTGTTAGAAAAGAAGCAACGGGATACGGAACCGTATATTTTGCGGAATGCATGCTCAATGACCGTAATGATTCACTAAAAGGCAAAACTTGCCTCGTTTCTGGCGCAGGTAACGTCGCTATCTATGCAATTGAAAAGCTATACCACATGAGAGCAACCCCAGTAACATGCAGCGATTCTAGAGGCACGATTTATCATGAACACGGTATTGATCTGCAGCTCCTCAAGCAACTAAAAGAAGTGAAAAGAGCAAGTTTAGAAGAGTATTTAGACACTTACGCTGAAGCAGAGTATACGCCGTTGGGTGACTATCCTAATGAAGGGCACGCTGTATGGCGATATCAAGCTGACGCCGCATTCCCTTGCGCGACCCAAAATGAACTGACGTCAAACGATGCTCTTGC
>NZ_JBSUGE010000064.1:0-614 GCF_054064075.1 Vibrio sp. JZG10 | reverse complement strand
CCTAAAGGAAAATCTGACGGTGAAATCATGCGATTTTGCCAATCATTTATGAACGAGTTATACCGCCACATTGGTCCTGTTACCGATGTTCCTGCTGGCGATATCGGCGTCGGTGCGCGTGAAATTGGTTATATGTTTGGTCAATATAAGCGATTGACGGGACGCTACGAAGGAGTACTTACAGGCAAGAGCCTTCTTTGGGGGGGCTCACTTGTTAGGAAAGAAGCAACGGGATATGGAACCGTATATTTTGCGGAATGCATGCTCAATGACCGTAATGATTCACTCAAAGGCAAAACTTGCCTCGTTTCTGGCGCAGGTAACGTCGCTATCTATGCAATTGAAAAGCTATACCACATGGGAGCAACCCCAGTAACATGCAGCGATTCTAGAGGCACGATCTATCATGAGCACGGTATTGACCTGCAGCTCCTCAAGCAACTTAAAGAAGTGAAAAGAGCAAGTTTAGAAGAGTATTTAGACACTTACCCTGAAGCAGAGTATACGCCGTTGGGTGACTATCCTAATGAAGGGCATGCTGTATGGCGATATCAAGCTGACGCCGCATTCCCTTGCGCGACCCAAAATGAACTGACGTCAAACGATGCTCTTGC
>NZ_JBSUGE010000063.1:0-651 GCF_054064075.1 Vibrio sp. JZG10 | reverse complement strand
ATACAACCCGAAGGAGTTTCGAGTTGATGAACAAGTCACCAAAGTTGTCTCTCATTATTTGAATGAGCGAGAGACATATCGATTTTGCCGGACTCATCTCTTTACCTTCATTTTTAGAAAAAATGAAAACAAAAAGCCAAGAACACTTGAATGTGTTTTTTGGTGTTTATCTTTCGATAAACATTGAGAACTTTACAAACAACAATAAATTGTTGTTTTGTCAGCTTTCCAAATTGTTAAAGAGCTAGATTTTCTGATGAAAACCATTTTTAAAAGCACTCATTGAATGCGCTTAAAGATGGTGGGCGATACCGGGCTCGAACCAGTGACCCCCTGCTTGTAAGGCAGGTGCTCTCCCAACTGAGCTAATCGCCCATTGTTTCAAAATATGGTGGAGCTATGCGGGATCGAACCGCAGACCTCCTGCGTGCAAGGCAGGCGCTCTCCCAGCTGAGCTATAGCCCCATATTTTGAGTTTTAATTCCTAATGGAAGGAATGGTGGGTCGTGCAGGATTCGAACCTGCGACCAATTGATTAAAAGTCAACTGCTCTACCAACTGAGCTAACGACCCAATGGTATCCCGTAGGGGAGTCGAACCCCTGTTACCGCCGTGAAAGGGCGGTGTCCTAGGCCTCTAGACGAACGGGAC
>NZ_JBSUGE010000062.1:0-679 GCF_054064075.1 Vibrio sp. JZG10 | reverse complement strand
CTAGTGGTACGTATTCTTCAAAAATGACACCACTGTCGTCAGGGTAGGCAAGCTCGGTATAAGCATAACGTGGGCCATCTACATAAAGCGCTTCCCAACATTCGATGCATTCATCTTTAAACCACTCTTTTGTGATTGGCTCAGGGCCGTTATCCAGAAGATGAATTAAGTTCTTAGAATCGAAGAAATGATGCTCTTCACTTTTGATATCAAACAGGTAGCTAGAAAATAGAGCGATGGCTCTTCCGTCCCACAATCTGTAGCGGTGGTACTGAGACGTATAATGCTCCTTTACTCGATCGAGAAGGTGACGTTCACATAAAGCGCTTAAGTCTTTGTTCCTCAATGTCGGGACTTCTGGAATTGGTTCAATGTCGTAAAAGCGTACATGACCAAACAAGTAGCGTTGAGTCAGCTTAGAGGCGATGGAATCGGCGGAACCTTTAAGTGCAATGTCGTTGCATGGCAGTTTTTGGGAAGAGTCTGCAATTTTGTTGGCCAGCGCCTTAACAATGTCTGAAGCGGTTGATTTGACCTGTTCAACCAATTTTAATCTCAAATAGCCTTGAGCTGAGGTTTTTAACATTCCCTTTCGCGCAGGAATATAACGTGGAGAGGAAAGCGTGAGTGCTGTTGCGGTGTCTAGTGATTTCAAGGTTGCTTGCTGGTCTAAGTCAAC
>NZ_JBSUGE010000059.1:0-950 GCF_054064075.1 Vibrio sp. JZG10 | reverse complement strand
CAGCCACACTGGAACTGAGACACGGTCCAGACTCCTACGGGAGGCAGCAGTGGGGAATATTGCACAATGGGCGCAAGCCTGATGCAGCCATGCCGCGTGTATGAAGAAGGCCTTCGGGTTGTAAAGTACTTTCAGTCGTGAGGAAGGCGGCGTCGTTAATAGCGGCGTTGTTTGACGTTAGCGACAGAAGAAGCACCGGCTAACTCCGTGCCAGCAGCCGCGGTAATACGGAGGGTGCGAGCGTTAATCGGAATTACTGGGCGTAAAGCGCATGCAGGTGGTTTGTTAAGTCAGATGTGAAAGCCCGGGGCTCAACCTCGGAATAGCATTTGAAACTGGCAGACTAGAGTACTGTAGAGGGGGGTAGAATTTCAGGTGTAGCGGTGAAATGCGTAGAGATCTGAAGGAATACCGGTGGCGAAGGCGGCCCCCTGGACAGATACTGACACTCAGATGCGAAAGCGTGGGGAGCAAACAGGATTAGATACCCTGGTAGTCCACGCCGTAAACGATGTCTACTTGGAGGTTGTGGCCTTGAGCCGTGGCTTTCGGAGCTAACGCGTTAAGTAGACCGCCTGGGGAGTACGGTCGCAAGATTAAAACTCAAATGAATTGACGGGGGCCCGCACAAGCGGTGGAGCATGTGGTTTAATTCGATGCAACGCGAAGAACCTTACCTACTCTTGACATCCAGAGAACTTTCCAGAGATGGATTGGTGCCTTCGGGAACTCTGAGACAGGTGCTGCATGGCTGTCGTCAGCTCGTGTTGTGAAATGTTGGGTTAAGTCCCGCAACGAGCGCAACCCTTATCCTTGTTTGCCAGCGAGTAATGTCGGGAACTCCAGGGAGACTGCCGGTGATAAACCGGAGGAAGGTGGGGACGACGTCAAGTCATCATGGCCCTTACGAGTAGGGCTACACACGTGCTACAATGGCGCATACAGAGGGC
>NZ_JBSUGE010000058.1:0-1097 GCF_054064075.1 Vibrio sp. JZG10 | reverse complement strand
ACCGGAAAATCAATTGGAGAAATCACCATGGCAGTGAATGTAAACACTAACGTATCAGCGATGACCGCTCAGCGTTACCTAAACAACGCAAACTCAGCTCAACAAACTTCTATGGAGCGTTTGTCTTCGGGTTTCAAAATCAACAGCGCAAAAGATGACGCTGCGGGTCTGCAAATCTCGAATCGTTTGAACGTACAAAGCCGTGGCCTGGATGTGGCGGTTCGCAACGCGAACGACGGTATCTCAATTGCACAAACCGCTGAAGGTGCAATGAACGAGACCACTAACATTCTTCAACGTATGCGTGATTTGTCTCTGCAATCAGCAAACGGTTCAAACTCGAAATCAGAGCGTGTGGCGATTCAAGAAGAAGTGACCGCGCTAAATGACGAACTAAACCGTATCGCAGAAACCACGTCTTTCGGTGGTAACAAGCTACTAAACGGCACACACGGTGCGAAATCGTTCCAAATCGGTGCGGATAACGGTGAAGCCGTGATGCTTGAGCTCAAAGACATGCGTTCAGACAACAAAATGATGGGCGGTGTGAGCTACCAAGCTGAAAGTGGTAAAGGTAAAGACTGGAACGTTGCTGAAGGTAAGAACGACCTAAAAATCAACCTAACGGACAGCTACGGTCAAGAGCAAGAAATCAACATCAGCGCAAAAGCAGGTGACGATATCGAAGAGCTTGCGACTTACATTAACGGTCAAACTGACCTAGTGAAAGCCTCAGTAGACCAAGACGGTAAACTGCAAATCTTTGCTGGCAACAACAAAGTCGAAGGCGAAGTCGAGTTTTCAGGCGGCCTATCTGGCGAGCTAGGTTTGGGCGAAGGTAAAAAAGTAACAGTAGATACTATCGACGTAACCTCAGTTGGTGGCGCACAGGAATCTGTGGCTATCATCGATGCGGCACTGAAATACGTAGACAGCCACCGCGCAGAACTGGGTGCATTCCAGAACCGTTTCAACCATGCAATCAGCAACTTGGACAACATTAACGAGAACGTGAACGCGTCGAAGAGCCGTATCAAAGATACTGACTTCGCGAAAGAAACGACTCAAATGACCAAGTCACAAATTCTATCGCAAGC
>NZ_JBSUGE010000057.1:0-1104 GCF_054064075.1 Vibrio sp. JZG10 | reverse complement strand
TATACCGAATCAACTTGAAGATGCTGGCTTGAGAACCTGAAAATTATCATTAATTCGAGATGTCAAAGAGCCTGCGATCTCTGGAAGAGTCACTGCAAAAAATTGGTCTATTGCCGCCTTGAAGTCCCGTTTTCTTTTGAAGTAAACGTTGTTCCTCGACTTCTCATTCATTACTTTCCATAGCCGCTCGATTGGGTTGAGGTTTGGACTGTAAGGTGGAAGATAATGCAGTTCAATATTCAGGACAAACGCCGCATCTTTGACTAAGTCACTGCGGTGATATCCCGCACCATCCAAGATGATATGAAGCTTATGAGCTAAGGGATAACTCTTTCTTAACTCACAGAAAAAGCGAACAATCGATTCACTGTTAATGCTCTCATAGTTGTGAACAATGGTTGCTCCAATATCCGACAAGTTCAGTGCGCCAATAATGTTCAATCGGCTACGATTACCCGTTGTTTCAATCACTTTATCCTGACCAGTTCGTATCCAGCCATGAGATATTTTTGTTGATAGTGTTGGGTGAACTGCGTCGATAAAGACTATCGATTCATCCTTGCCACAGCTTGCCTTTAACGCTTCATAAGCCTCTATAAATGCTTGCTGTTGTGCTTCATCAAACTTGTGTGGTACGCCTTTCGGTTGCTTGTAGCTAAAACCATTGTGGTGAAGCCATTTATTCATACCAGAAACCGTGTAATCCAGTCCAAATGTCTCTTTAACGTAAGTGACAATTTGATGCGTATGAGAATAGGTTTTCTCAGTCAAATGCTCGATTAGGTGCATGGTTTGAGTAGCAGAAAGCTTGCTTTGGCTTCCGCCATTTTCAGGCTTAAGTTTTTCAGAAAGAACGTAGTCGCTGAGATGACGAGCAACGGTCGATTCATGAATACGAAGAGCTTGTGAAATCATAGTCTGACTCCAGCCTTCAGAAGCCAGCAAAACAGCCTTAATACGGTCGCAAACTCGACTATCACGTTCAATGTCGTGCATTTGTTCGAGTTGCAGTTTCTGTTGAGGAGTCAGTGTAATTTTCATGGTTCGTAGCATGATCCTGATTCTATCGAAAATCAAGCATCTTCAATGATCACGGGTATAGAA
>NZ_JBSUGE010000056.1:0-1190 GCF_054064075.1 Vibrio sp. JZG10 | reverse complement strand
TGTCTAAAGAAAAATTTGAACGTACGAAACCGCACGTTAACGTTGGTACTATCGGCCACGTTGACCACGGTAAAACAACTCTAACTGCAGCTATCTGTACTACTCTTGCTAAAGTTTACGGCGGTGTAGCTAAAGACTTCGCATCTATCGATAACGCTCCAGAAGAGCGTGAGCGCGGTATCACAATCGCAACTTCTCACGTTGAGTACGACACTCCAACTCGTCACTACGCACACGTTGACTGTCCAGGACACGCGGACTACGTTAAAAACATGATCACTGGTGCTGCACAGATGGACGGTGGTATCCTAGTTGTTGCTGCGACAGATGGCCCAATGCCACAAACTCGTGAGCACATCCTACTAGGCCGTCAGGTTGGTATCCCATACATCATCGTATTCATGAACAAATGTGACATGGTTGACGATGAAGAGCTACTAGAACTAGTAGAAATGGAAGTTCGTGAACTTCTATCTGAATACGATTTCCCAGGTGATGACCTACCAGTTATCCAAGGTTCTGCACTAGGCGCACTAAACGGCGAAGAGCAGTGGGAAGCGAAAATCGTTGAACTAGCTGAAGCTCTAGATACTTACATCCCTGAGCCAGAGCGTGCGGTAGATCAGCCATTCCTAATGCCTATCGAAGACGTATTCTCAATCCAAGGTCGTGGTACAGTAGTAACTGGTCGTATCGAGCGTGGTATCCTAACTGTAGGTGACGAAGTTGCTATCGTAGGTATCAAGGAAACAACTACTACAACATGTACTGGTGTAGAGATGTTCCGTAAGCTTCTAGACGAAGGCCGTGCAGGTGAGAACGTTGGTGCACTTCTACGTGGTACTAAGCGTGACGAAGTTGAACGTGGTCAAGTACTAGCGAAGCCTGGTTCAATCACTCCACACACTAAGTTCGAATCAGAAGTATACGTACTGTCTAAAGATGAAGGTGGTCGTCACACTCCATTCTTCAAAGGCTACCGTCCACAGTTCTACTTCCGTACAACTGACGTAACTGGTGACATCCAGCTACCAGAAGGCGTAGAAATGGTAATGCCAGGTGACAACGTACAGATGACTGTTGAGCTAATCGCACCAATCGCAATGGACGAAGGTCTACGTTTCGCGATCCGTGAAGGTGGCCGTACAGTAGGTGCTGGTGTTGTTGCTAAGATCTTCGACTAATTCATA
>NZ_JBSUGE010000055.1:0-1672 GCF_054064075.1 Vibrio sp. JZG10 | reverse complement strand
AGGTGGGGACGACGTCAAGTCATCATGGCCCTTACGAGTAGGGCTACACACGTGCTACAATGGCGCATACAGAGGGCGGCCAACTTGCGAAAGTGAGCGAATCCCAAAAAGTGCGTCGTAGTCCGGATTGGAGTCTGCAACTCGACTCCATGAAGTCGGAATCGCTAGTAATCGTGGATCAGAATGCCACGGTGAATACGTTCCCGGGCCTTGTACACACCGCCCGTCACACCATGGGAGTGGGCTGCAAAAGAAGTAGGTAGTTTAACCTTCGGGGGGACGCTTACCACTTTGTGGTTCATGACTGGGGTGAAGTCGTAACAAGGTAGCGCTAGGGGAACCTGGCGCTGGATCACCTCCTTAAACGATGATTATTGCGATGAGTGTTCACACAGATTGATATGGTTTAGATTTCAGAGCAAAATTGGTTCTGCATAAAATGCTGAAGCAATTTATGTGGGGCTATAGCTCAGCTGGGAGAGCGCTTCGCTGGCAGCGAAGAGGTCATCGGTTCGATCCCGATTAGCTCCACCACATAGTTCTGTGTCCCGTTCGTCTAGAGGCCTAGGACACCGCCCTTTCACGGCGGTAACAGGGGTTCGACTCCCCTACGGGATACCATCTTTAAGCGCATTTAATTAAGTGTTCTTAAAAATGGTTACTTCTTTGAAGTGATTAGCTCTTTAACAATTTGGAAAGCTGACAAAACAACAATTTATTGTTGTTTGTAAAGTTCTCAAAGTATTCATTTATGAATGCAACTAAAAACACATTCAAGTGTTCTTGGAATTTGAGTCCGGCAAAATCGAATGTCTCTCGCTCATTCAAATAATGAGAGACAACTTTGGTGACTTGTTCATCAACTCGAAACTCCTTCGGGTTGTATGGTTAAGTGACTAAGCGTACACGGTGGATGCCTTGGCAGTCAGAGGCGATGAAGGACGTATTAACTTGCGATAAGCCCAGATTAGGTAGTAAAAACCACTTGAGTCTGGGATTTCCGAATGGGGAAACCCACTTACATAAGTAAGTATCGTTATGTGAATACATAGCATAACGAGGCGAACCGGGGGAACTGAAACATCTAAGTACCCCGAGGAAAAGAAATCAACCGAGATTCCGAAAGTAGCGGCGAGCGAAATTGGACTAGCCCTTAAGCTTTATAGGCGTTAGGTGAACAAGCTGGAAAGCTTGGCGATACAGGGTGATAGCCCCGTAACTGACGACGCATATTCAGTGAAATCGAGTAGGGCGGGACACGTGATATCCTGTCTGAATATGGGGGGACCATCCTCCAAGGCTAAATACTACTGACTGACCGATAGTGAACCAGTACCGTGAGGGAAAGGCGAAAAGAACCCCTGTGAGGGGAGTGAAATAGAACCTGAAACCGTGTACGTACAAGCAGTAGGAGCAGGCTTTGTCCTGTGACTGCGTACCTTTTGTATAATGGGTCAGCGACTTATATTCAGTGGCAAGGTTAACCATCTAGGGGAGCCGTAGGGAAACCGAGTCTTAACTGGGCGTTCAGTCTCTGGATATAGACCCGAAACCAGGTGATCTAGCCATGGGCAGGTTGAAGGTTGAGTAACATCAACTGGAGGACCGAACCGACTAATGTTGAAAAATTAGCGGATGACTTGTGGCTAGGGGTGAAAGGCCAATCAAACCT
>NZ_JBSUGE010000054.1:0-1681 GCF_054064075.1 Vibrio sp. JZG10 | reverse complement strand
GGTGACTTCTCACCGCCTTATCAGGCGATGCTTCTTATTTCGTTAGCCGTTGCTCGATAGTATCGAGACTTACGCAGCTTCCATAAGCAGAAACGACCGTCCAGCCGCCTTTAATTCTAGAATGCCTTTATCACGAATATTGAGGGCGGCATTTAAGTCGCGATCAATATCCGTTGTACCGCAAGATGGGCAATCCCATTTGCGAACCGATAAGGGCATGTCTTCCATTTTATGACCGCAACAGTGGCATGTCTTAGAACTGGCGTACCACTGGTCTAGCTTTACTAGGTGCTTACCTTGCTCTTTCAGTTTGTATTCCAGTTTCGCAACAAAGCTATGCCATGAGGCATCAGCGATATGTTTCGCTAGTTTGCGGCTTTTCATCATATTTGCTGATTTCAATGTCTCAACTATCACCGCTTGGTTTTCGTCAACGAGAGTTCGAGAGAGTTTGTGTTGAAAATCAGCGCGAGCATTCGCTACCTTTTCATGGCATTTAGCTACAAGTATTCGAGCTTTTGCGCGATTAGCACTGCCTTTTGCTTTTCTGGATAGCTGACGCTGCTTACGTCTGAGATTCTTCTCTGCGCGTTTTACAAATCTTGGGTTAGCTGTCTTTCTGCCGTTTGACTCAATCGCAAAATGAGACAATCCCAGATCGACACCTGTCACTGTTCTTACCGTGTGGAGTGGTGTTAAGGCTTCTACTCCATCATCCGCAAGGATTGATGCGTAGAACTTGCCTGTCTTGCTCAGGCTCACTGTGATGCTTTTAACCACACCTTCAATCTCACGGTGAACATTCGCCTCGATAGGTTTCATTTTGGGAAGCTTAATTGATCCATCAAGTACCTTTACACCCACACAGTGATAGCTCGACTGCTTGCCATGTCTACGTTTGAATTGTGGATACTTGGCTTTCAACTTCGGATTAAAGAAGTTATCGAAGGCTTGGTGAAGATTGATCACTGATTGCTGTAAGGCGATTGAATCATATTCCTTCAACCATTGATATTTGCGGGATTTCTTGGCAACGGCAAGCAGTAGTTTTATATCCTTTTTTGGATTCAGTGTGACACCATGCTTGCGGTACATGTGCGATTTTAAATGCAGAGCTTTGTTATACGCAAAACGCACGGCGCCAAACTGAGCGATTAAAAACTCAGCTTGTTCTTGCGTTGGGTAAATGCGTATTTTTGTTGCTCTTAACATTTCAGTGCTCACATGTATAATTTATTTATATTATTGTCTTATGCGGATATTGTAAAGTGAGTGCGCACAACAAAGAGTTACTTCAAGACTACCTCAGAAAAAGGCACAGCGTGAGCAAATTGGTTGTTCATCTGGTATTTACAACGAAGTACAGACGCAAGTTGTTTACTGGAGTTATGATTGAACAGTTAAGGGAAGCTTTTGAGTCAGCGTGTGTAAAACTCGAATGTGAATTGATAGAAATGGATGGTGAACAGGATCATGTTCATTTACTGATCTCATACCCTCCAAAACTTTCAATCAGCGTAATGGTTAACAACTTAAAAGCAGTTTCATCTCGTATGCTACGACTACAAAACACACACCTTACAAGGCAGAGTAAAACCTCCGCCCTATGGTCTCGTTCATACTTTGCTTGTACTGCTGGCGGTGCGACTATTGAAACATTAAAAGCTTATGTGGAAAGTCA
>NZ_JBSUGE010000053.1:0-1744 GCF_054064075.1 Vibrio sp. JZG10 | reverse complement strand
CTGTGATCACCAAGCGATTCTGTCGTACCTTAACTACCAAGCGACTTTGTCATTACAATAACTACCGAGGGAAATTGACGGAACTCATTAGCGTACCTTTTAAAGTAATTAAATCAGCTTTAGAGGGTGCTAAGGATGTTCTACATGGATTCAAAATCTCAATTCACTGTCGATATCATTAGCAAAGTCATCGATGGCAGGATCAGTATCAATAGCGCGGCTACCTTGCTGAGCAAATCCCGCAGAACCGTTGAACGTTACCTCAGTCGATACCGGAAAGAAGGCATTCGCTTCGTGATCCATGGCAACAAAGGTCGGAGCCCCGTCAATAAAATCTCTGAATCGCTCAAAAAGGAAGTTCAGGATCTTATCCAGACCAAGTACTACGACTTTAACCTCCAGCATCTCGCTGAACTTCTGGTGAAGAACGAAGGTATCGCGGTTAAACGAGAAACTTTACGTACCTGGGCACACGCCATTCATCATGTAAAGCGCTCTAAGCGGCGTAGAAGCCGCGTAAGAAAGTACAGGGAGCGGATGGCATCGTCGGGCTTAATGCTTCAGATGGACGGCAGTCCGCATCGTTGGTTCGGCAATGAACGCTCTTGCCTGATCGCTATCGTGGATGATGCGACCAGTGATATTCACGCTGAGTTTTTCCCTTCTGAAACCACCGAAGGTTGCATGAAAGTCATGCGGGCTTACATTGAGAAGCGTGGCGTGTTTAAGACGCTGTATGTTGATAGAGCAGGTATCTTTGGCGGTCCTAAACGCAGCAATTTCTCACAAATGCAGCGAGCCTGTGAAGAGCTGGGTATTGAAATTATCTTCGCAAATTCTCCTCAGGGTAAAGGGCGTATTGAACGCGCCTTCGATACCTTCCAGGACCGCCTTGTGCCGGAATTACGGCTGAATAAGATTACGGACATGGACAGCGCTAACCGCTACTTACAGGAAGAGTTCATCCCCAATTACTGGGTGAAAAACGTCATGGTTCAGCCTAAGAATCAACGCTCTGCGTTCAAGCGCTTACCACCTGAGCTGGACTTAAACACCATCTGTGTTCAGAAAGAGTACCGCACGATACGACGTGACCACACCTTCAGCTTTGACAGCAAAATGTATGTTATCGACTCGCCAATCCGTTATTCAATCGAAAACCAAAAAGTAGAGATCCGGTGTCAGTTCGATGGCTCTTTCTCTGCCTATTTTGGTCATCGCAGGCTCGACATTACAGAGTTAGTTGAGCCTAGGAAATGTCACGAATACGGTATGGAAGTCCAGAGGAAAATCGAGGCTGTGGAGCTTGCTGAGCAGCTAGGTAGCGTACTGAAGGCGGCCCGAATCCTAGGCTGTTCTCGTCAGACCCTTTATAACTACCAACAAATCCTGGAAAAAGAAGGCCCTGTGGGTCTGAAACGGATCAACAAGCCGTTGAAGCGCAGCAAAAACCGCATCCCGGAAAGCACCGAAGATAAGATTATCGAGCTGACATTACAAAACCCTCATACCAATGCCATACAGCTGATGAAGATGCTTAAGCAGCACAACATAACGGTGAGTAGTTCAACTATCCGAACCATCTGGAAGAGAGAGCAACTGAACACTAGAGAACTCAGGATCAAGCGCTCTCAATTAATGGATATCGAAGTGTAAGGTGAATAAGTAGCATGAGAGCTAGACTATAAGAGTACGACAAAGTCGATTGGTACTTATCCCGTCAGGTTCCCTCAGTAATGACAAA
>NZ_JBSUGE010000052.1:0-1765 GCF_054064075.1 Vibrio sp. JZG10 | reverse complement strand
CCGTCATTCCGCAGCCAATTTCAGAATTAAAACAATGTGATCCAGTGATCGTTTACAAATGTTAGTGCGACAGACCTCTTGACCGCGATCCCCAGTTTTGATCTATTACTGTTATTTAACGGTCACTTTATTATGTCTGCTGCTCAACCTGTCATTAAACGCCTAGATCACTTAGGGCTGATCGCTGCTTTCTGCCATGAAATCGGCTTACCTGGTATTATTGATCGCGTCATTCCCAAGTACTCGGATCATAACGTTTCACATGGCGATGCGGTCTTGGCGATGATTCTCAATGGTCTTGGCTTTCACAGCAGAACGCTGCATATGTTTTCTGACTTCTTCGAGACGAAGCCTGTTGCCAAGTTGCTTGCTAAAGATATTGAAGCTCACCATTTAACGGACGATGTACTCGGACGCACGTTAGATGCTTTATATGAAGCAGATGTCTCCGCACTTTATCAAGCGATTGCAGAGCATGTCGTTGATAAGCTAGGACTTAAAACAGACTCTGTACACCTTGATATCACTAGCTTCCATGTCGATGGTGAATACGCCCAGGACGAAGATCTTAATGCCATCAAGCTGGTAAAAGGCTACAGCCGAGACCACCGTCCAGAGCTAAATCAAGTGGTCCTTGAGTTGATTTGCGAAAATCAAGCTGGCCTGCCTGTTTACATGCAAGCGCTTAGTGGTAACACCAATGATGCTAAGGCATTCTCAGAAGTCACTAAACGGCATATTCATTGCCTGAAGGCAGCTCAAAACAGTCGCTACTTCATCGCCGATGCCGCTTTATACACCGAAGAGAGCATTCGTTCACTGGATGAGCAACAACAGAAGTTTATTACGCGTGTTCCAATGACCATTAAATCAGCCAAAGAGGCCTTAATGAACCTTGAGCCAGAGCAGCTGAGCCATATCGGCAATGGCTACTCGGGTTGTTGGGTTGACGCTGATTATGGCTCGGTATCTCAGAAGTGGCTGTTGATTCATAGTGAACAAGCAACCAAGCGAGAACAGGTAACGTTTTATAAGAACTTAGACAAAAATATCACCAAAGAGCTGAAAGCGCTGGGACAACTAAAGAAAAAGCAGTTTGCTTGCGCAGTGGATGCCGAGCAAGCAATGAGCGACTTCGCCAACCAGTGTCATTTGCTTGGCTTCGCGCAATCAACCATCGTTAAAGAGCCAATTTATTCAGGTCGTGGTCGGCCGAAGAAAGATGAAAAGCCGACGGGATACCACTATTTGATAGATGCTACGCCTTATACCGATCTAGAAAAGGTGAAACTGGCCAAGCTTAAAGTAGGTATGTTTATTCTCGCCACCAACGATACTGACAACACCGACCTAACAATGGTTGCATTGCTTGAACATTACAAGTCTCAGCAAAAGGTCGAGCGCGGCTTTCGCTTTTTGAAAAGCCCTGAGTTCTTAACATCATCAATTTTCCTGAAGAAACCTCAGCGAATCGAGGCACTACTGATGATCATGACGCTGAGCCTACTCGTCTACGCAAGCTTAGAGCACAAAATCCGAGAGAGTCTCACTAAGACCGAGGAATTCTTTCCTAGCATGGTAAAGAACAAGACGACAACTAAACCGACGGCACGTTGGGTATTCTTAAAATTCGAAGGTATCGACACACTCGAATTTGGCGGCCAAAGCTTCATAACGGGTGTTCAAGAGCATCAGACTCGGCTGCTTAAGCTTCTTGGTGTTCTGTATGAAGCAGTTTATTCCTAAATTGGCTGCGGAATGACGG
>NZ_JBSUGE010000051.1:0-2324 GCF_054064075.1 Vibrio sp. JZG10 | reverse complement strand
TCGCAGGCTCTTTGACATCTCGAATTAATGATAATTTTCAGGTTCTCAAGCCAGCATCTTCAAGTTGATTCGGTATATGTTATTCAGGCATTCCCAATCTTCAACAGGAGTCAATCAACATTCGACAGACTTCTAGAAATATCTATAGTAAATGTAATTAACAAACTAGCCACTATTATCAAGCATGTAACGCCCTGTTAAGGTGTGAGTAACGCAATACCGAAACTCCCGCATACCACCTTAAACACTAAACACAACGCATAGTAAAAATGCCACGCGTTGCGAATCACTCTTAAACAGTTTGTTATAACTCTGATTTCGCCTTAATGTACAGCTTATGAACACCGTCTGAATTAGAAAAGTCTACACAGTAAGCCAACTCGATCACGTTACCATTTTTTGATTTGTACCTAGACATATCGTCTGTGTCTAATAGCTCGCTTACCTCAAAGAACGACTCTAAAGGAAGCTCGGAGAACTCTCGATAGCCTTGCATTGCAGTTATCGCATCTTTCGCAACATCTGAGTTTTTGTAATAGGTAGCAATACAAGATGAGAGAGCGAAGTTTTTAAACAGCTGCTCATCACTTTGAGTACTGAGTGGGCTTGCGGTAACTCCGAGACTACAAAGAGCAATGCTTATACTGCTTACTAATCTTCTAATTTCCATAAATAAGCCTTTTTTGCGTCCGGAAAGTAACAGCTATCTGTACATCTTGAACCAGTCCAAATACTTGCATGACCTGATGCGTCTAACCAAGTATCTACATCAACAACTAAAATGCCCTTGTATTCAGAGAGTTTATTAGCATTGGGGTTTTGAACCACCAACTCTGGCTCACCAAATTTTTGATACAAAAAGTTGATCAAATCTTTCACACGATAAATGTACCAATTCCCCTGCCCACCGGAGACAGTTTTGTTTTTTATGTAGGGTACTTTGAAACCAGCATAGTTAAGTGCATATGACATACGTATCGCACAAGCATTCTCAAACCGCCCCTGCTCTGGTGTTAGAACATTAATATTGTGATTTACTTTACCGCCGATAATGGTACCTACTTCAGACACATCTCTGTTTACCTTAGCAAAGGCAACTTTCATTTTTAGTAGGCTAGGACGTGCTGCCATGAAAATATCTCCCTATCAGTTATTTGTGCGATAAGGTCTCACAAAAGCAGCAGTGGCAGTAACAACAAGTAAACCGTTCTCGAAGGGCTTCAAGCTTAGTTGTGTAACAATGAAACTGACAAAAGAGTTATAACGCCCTGTTAAGGGGTGAGCAACGCAATACGAAAGCTGCCGCATACCACCTTAAACACCAAAGCCAACGCTTAGTGAAAATGCCACGCGTTGCGAATCCCTCTTGAACAGTTTGTTAGCTGACAATTTCACCGAGTGCTTCTATCCATTGCTCTGGGTTCGCTACAATAAACTCGTAACACGTTTTGTTGGCTAGTTTTATGCGAAATGCATCCGTAGTGATTGGAATTACACCACCACCTTTGCCCAAGCACTTAGCTACGGTAGCAATGTCTTGGCTCTTTAATTCATATGGACCAAAGCCCAACTTTTCGTTGTACGGAATAAAAATTAAATCCGACTCCGTTAGTTCTAATTTCCCATCTGCTTTAGTCGCACCGACTTGAACTGTAGCTGTTGAAGACTTAATTACTCTATCAGACATAACGTACCCTCTTCCTTGACTTACTTTTGTCTGCTAACGCCCTGCTAAGGGGTGAACAACGCAATACCGAAGCCGCTGCAAACCACCTTAATCACTAAATTCAACGCATAGTGAAAATGCCACGCGTTGTGAATCCCTATTGAGCAGTTTGTTAGTTTGCAGACCCAAAGGGTTGATTTTACGTTGTTTTAAACTTTGCGAACAACAAAATTTATGTGCCTTGATGCATTTAAGTCAGGCGTAGTCTCAAAGCGGCTAGTCAATGAAACCACTTGGAACAAGCAACGCCGCAGAAAACGAACTCACAACACCAGAAACTGCTTTTGGAAAGGCAATCTCACAATGCGGACTTTCAACAAAGCCACTGAAACCACGTGAACTTACCACACCAGAGAAAACGTCCTCACAGCGAGTAAATCGGCTTTTGTATCAACAAACTCAACGAGCAGAGTTTCAGCAAAAAAGTTCGACTCAGTGAACCCAAAAGTCGCCGCACCAAAGAACCAATCAACCGTTGAAACGATGCCAATTTTGGATTTTTATCACGTTAATTAACACTGAAATTGAACGCCGATACGACAATTTCAACTTTGAGCTTTTACCACTAGATCTTGCGATATAGCTGCGTTTTTCCTCT
>NZ_JBSUGE010000050.1:0-2410 GCF_054064075.1 Vibrio sp. JZG10 | reverse complement strand
ACGCCGGGGGTCGCGGGTTCGAGTCCCGTCCACTCCGCCACTTATATTAAGCCTCAGTCGAAAGACTGGGGCTTTTTCGTTAATATGAGTATACTTTTTCCTTTAATCGAATGAGTCCCGCGGAAAAGGCCTGTTAGTAGCCCAGAGCCGCTGCCACCTATATTAAGCTTCACTTGAAAGACTAAGACTTTTGGTATCTGTAGTGCCAGCTTTATCCGCAACCGAATTGCACAATTCTAGTTGAATGTAATCTTGCCCATTTCTCTACAGATTCGAGCCTATAGTAAATGCTGGAGACCGATGAATCCGCATAAGCTAGCTCGTAGTCTGTATCCTTGTCACTGCGTATTTCGTTAACGCTCCTCTCTAATAAGAGTTTTCTACTGCTACTTCGCAAATATTCATCGTTCTAGTGTTCTGGATAGTCCCTAGGAGAATGGATTGCTGGAGTTTGTTACCGCTAGTCTGATTTAGTCATTGGAAGAGAATGAGCGTCTAGACTGTTAAGAGAGTAAAGTCATTCGAACATTCATGTCTTTTAGAAAACTTTGTTTTCTTTGCTGATCTTGCTAGTAAAGATTAACCTAAGAGGAGTTCTCGTAGGAGTAAGTTTGATGATGCAACAAATAAAAAATGAAACCTTGAAATCCGTATTTAAACAATGGTCTTCCGAAGAGGGAATTGTGGTCATCAACCCTGCAACTGAGCAAGAGTTAGTTCGATTAAAGCCCAGTGCTCTTGAGGAATTAGATGACATTATTGGTAAGTGTAAAACCGAGCAAATTCGCTGGGGAAAGCTAAGTGCTAAAGAGCGCTCTCGTCGCTTGAAAAAGTGGTATCAATTACTCCTTGATAATGCAGAAGACATTGCCACAATTATTACCTTAGAGCAGGGAAAACCATTAACCGAGAGTAAAGGGGAGGTGATGTATGGCGCCTCTTTTGTCGAGTGGTTTTCAGAAGAAGCCAAACGTGCTTATGGCGAAGTTATACCAGCCCCCACGACAGATCGACGTCTGTCTGCTATTCGCCAGCCTGTAGGGGTATGCGCTGCAATTACGCCGTGGAACTTCCCTATTGCGATGATTACAAGAAAAGCAGCACCAGCCCTGGCGGCAGGCTGTGGTATGCTGATTAAACCCTCTGAGCTTACCCCTCTTACTGCAATTGCTGTTGTTGAATTAGCTTATCAGGCAGGAATCCCAAAAGAACTGCTTCCTGTGGTGGTATCAGAGCAGGCAGCTGAGTTTGGCCTAGTACTAAGTACTGATCCTAGGATTAAGAAAGTTTCTTTTACGGGCTCTACGCGAGTCGGGAAGATTTTGATGAAACAAGCCAGTGACTCTGTCAAAGCGGTTTCGATGGAGTTAGGTGGTAATGCACCTTTTATTGTTTTTGAAGATGCAGATTTAGATGCGGCTGCGGAAGGGCTTGTCGCTTCGAAGTTCCGTAATGCAGGGCAAACATGTGTTTGTACCAATCGGCTGTATGTTCATGAAGGTGTAAAACAAGTTTTTATTGAAAAAGTATTGTCGAAGTTAAGCAAATTACAGCTTGGTAATGGTTTAGAGAAAGGTGTCACATTAGGCCCTGTTATTACGATGGCTTCTAAACATCGCCTAGAGGCGGTGATCGATCAAGCTGTACAAGAAGGGGCTTCTATTGCCAACTCTCCGCAGAGACGCCCTGGGCGCTTTATGGAGCCCGTTCTTTTGGATAGCGTCAAGCAACATATGTCGATTGTTCAGCAAGAGCTATTCGGGCCTGTATTACCTATTATTACTTTTGAGAATGATGAGCAAGTTCTAGGAATGGCGAATGACACAGAGTATGGTTTGGCTTGTTACTTCTACACGAATAACTTCAAGCGTATTGTTGCTTTCAGCGAAGGTCTGGAATACGGCATGGTTGGTGTCAATGAGGGGATTATTTCTACTGAGGTGGCCCCGTTTGGTGGAGTGAAAGAGTCAGGAGTTGGCCGAGAAGGTGCGAAACAAGGGCTCGATGAATATTTGGAGACAAAGTATATTTGTCTCGGTGGTTTAAGCTGAGTTGGTTGATTTAAGCAAAAAGCTGGGTTTTACCTGGCTTTTTTGATCTGGGAGATGTGTGCCACCCACTATGATTATTATTTATTGGTGAACATTGCTTATGGAGGGACTATCGATAGAAAGCAGAGTTGTTGGTGAGCAGATATTCCACTCTAAGTTAAGAGATGCCTTCAAGGTAATGATCTAAACTCTGATTTTCTTTCCTGAGTGACATGAGTAGAAAAGAGTTTGACTTTAAACCAATGCAAAAAAGCCGTATCAAGAGATACGGCTTTTTCTAATATGGCTCCTCCTACTGGACTCGAACCAGTGACCTGCGGATTAACAGTCCGTCGCTCTACCAACTGAGCTAAGGAGGA
>NZ_JBSUGE010000049.1:0-2607 GCF_054064075.1 Vibrio sp. JZG10 | reverse complement strand
CTTAGCTCAGTAGGTAGAGCAACTGACTTGTAATCAGTAGGTCACCAGTTCGATTCCGGTAGTCGGCACCATTCTTTTGCCTCGATAGCTCAGTCGGTAGAGCAGAGGATTGAAAATCCTCGTGTCGGTGGTTCGATTCCGCCTCGAGGCACCATTATTTGGTGTCATTGCTAAACACGATACACGAATAATTCCTCCTTAGCTCAGTTGGTAGAGCGACGGACTGTTAATCCGCAGGTCACTGGTTCGAGTCCAGTAGGAGGAGCCATTTTTAAAAGCCGCATCTTTTGATGCGGCTTTTTGGCATCTGCCCTACGTTCATTTCATTCCCCCTGTTTCTCTGTTTCTCTGTTTCTAGCATCGCAAAATATTAAGCCCAATCTCTAAAAAATACTTATTTTACGCTAAAAATTTAATCCTCATCATAATTTCAATACGCATTAGTATGCGCGAATATTCATCTTCACTAAGATGCCCGAGTTATTACATTTCTTCTTTTAGCTATGCCTTGCATAGTGATGACACTTTATTTGTGAGCCAAATATGAAACTAAAAACTCAAGCCTATTTATTATCTGCGATCATATTGCTAGCACTCCTAGCACTGACCGCAACGGGCTTATGGACACTTCGCGTCGCAAGTAACCTTGATAACAAAGCTCGGGTTACTGAGCTATTCAAAAGTGCGTACAGCATTCTTACCGAAGTAGAAAAAATGGCTATCGAAGGCAAAATGCCAGAGGACGAAGCGAAATCATTAGCCACTCGCCTACTCCGTAATAATATCTACAAAGACAACGAATACGTTTATGTCGCAGATGAGAACATGATTTTTGTTGCAGCTCCGCTTGACCCTCAATTACATGGAACAAGCTTTCACGACTTTCGTGATGGAGATGGCAACAGCGTCGGCCAACTTATCTTAGATGTTTTGGGGCGCAAAACAGGTCAAATCGTCGAATATACTTGGAGTCAAAAGCAGGCCGACGGAAGCATTGAAGAAAAACACTCTATTGCCGAGAAAACACCACATTGGGGCTGGGTTGTAGGTACAGGGATCGGCTTTAATGAGGTGAATGCTCGCTTCTGGGCTACCGCTCAATGGCAGCTTGTACTGTGTTTAGTTATCGCGGGGAGTATTCTCGGTGGCCTGATAATCTCGATTCGCAAGATGCTCAATCTACTTGGTGGAGAGCCAAACGATGTGCGCAAAGCCGTTCAAGCTGTCGCACAAGGCGACATTCAGACCAGTTTTGATGCAGTGGCGCCGAGAGGAAGTATCTATCGTGCGGTGCAAGATATGAGTCAATCACTAGCCACCATGGTGACAAACCTTGAGAAATCCATGCACGCACTGCGCGCTGAGTTATCTGCCGTAGAATCTCGCTCAAATACGATTGCCGATCTCACCGTATCTCAGCAGCAGTCAACAGCAATGATTGCCACTGCGATGACTGAAATGGCATCTTCAGCCAACCATGTTGCCAACTCGGCAAGTGATACAGCAAACAACACAGACGAAGCCGATAAACAAAGTCAGCATACTCAGAAGCTGATTCACAGTACTGTTGAAAACATTCAAGGTTTGGCTTCTCAATTAAATACTGCAAGTAAAGCGGTCGCCGATCTAGATCAGGATGTAAATAGTATAGTGAAAGTGCTCGATGTAATTGGCGATATTGCAGAGCAAACAAACTTACTCGCACTCAATGCTGCCATTGAAGCAGCACGTGCCGGAGAGCAAGGTCGAGGCTTTGCCGTTGTTGCCGACGAGGTGCGTAACCTGGCAGGCCGAACACAAGATAGCACTAAAGAGATTCAGCATATGATCTCCAACCTGCAAGAAGGTTCCCGTAACGCTATTCACACAATGGAAGTGTGTGCAGAAACCAGTGAGAGCACAGTAACAGAGTCTAAGAATGCCTCTGAAGCTCTGCAGCAAATTGTAACGGCGTTAGAATCTATCACCGCAATGAGTCAGCAGATCGCGACTGCAGCAGCCGAACAAACTCAGGTTAGCGATGATATTGCGCTGCGCGTAAATCTTATCGAGGAAAGCGGAAGCCAGCTCAACTCTGTGGTAACGGAGAGTCAATCAAGCACTCAAAGTTTAGCTTCGCTGGCGGATGAGCTAGAAGGTTGGGTAAACAAGTTCTCTGTAAAGCACTAGGTTAAAGTCAATTGTTTAGTATAAAGCACGTTTTCAAGCGTGCTTTTTTTGTTTTTATCCATTTACTCTACTTTCAAACTCCTATCTTTCCATTAAAGAAAGCTTAGTTGATGGTGGATTTGTATCAAAAATGCATAAAAACAGCCCACTCCGAGCACATTTTCATCAAACGATATTTTATTTTAATTTTATGGTTGACCTAAGAGCCGAAAAACCGTTTAATACACCTCGTCGCCCGGATAGCTCAGTCGGTAGAGCAGAGGATTGAAAATCCTCGTGTCGGTGGTTCGATTCCGCCTCCGGGCACCACAATTTATTAATTGTTGGTGCTTAGCACGAACAATAGTTAAAGAATATAGTGTGCCGACTTAGCTCAGTAGGTAGAGCAACTGACTTGTAATCAGTAGGTCACCAGTTCGATTCCGGTAGTCGGCACCA
>NZ_JBSUGE010000048.1:0-3288 GCF_054064075.1 Vibrio sp. JZG10 | reverse complement strand
CCAACAACATACTGCACTTCGTGTCTGCTGCCATCTGAATGATTGATATGACGATAAAAAGTAATCTCGTTTCTCTCGCAATCGATATGGTCGAAATCGTATTCATATCGGATATGATTTTTAGCTTTTGGGGAACGTTATTTGCGCCTGATACTCTGCCAGCATTTGCTGTAAGCATTTTAACCCTTCTTCACAGAGGAAACCTGTTGGGTCAATCCACTAGATGGGGTTGATTGAATATCGGTAAACATATAAGCCACCTCGTGAAAGGTGGCTTATATACTGAATTTCTAACTAAATGATAATTTATCGAGTGATCTTCCCTGCTTTTACTTCTTCTAGCCAACGCCCCTCGACGAGATAAGGAGGAAGCCAACCGGTTTCAATAGATAAATGGTTGCCTTTGTCGTACCACATACACGCCATGCCAAGCAGAGGGAAGTTAATAAAAGTTCGGATGCCTATCCTATCTGGTCCTAATTCTCTAAGATGATATTTCTCTTGAAACTGTAGGTTTTTAACGAGCACTTCCTCAAAATCATAACCAATGTCAGTAGTGAGCGCTGCGAAGGTTTCTAGGAGCCCCATCGCAATTTCCAACGCCCAGTTATCCCCTTGAGCTACCGCTGCGTCCATTGCTGCAACCAGCTTATCAGGGTAATCCGATGTGCGGTTGTGGAATGACTGAATTACATCCACTAACATGTAAGAAAGCTCACCTGCCTTAGTGGCGCTTTGCTTCATTAGAGAAATCGGAAAGTTCGCCAACAGGTCCATACTGGGTTTGTCACGCACAATCACCGAAGTGAAATAAGCATCAAGCCATCGGTTAGGGTGTAAACACCCCGTTTTTAAAATACCTTCACCTTTCCAGATTACTTCCGGGTATCCAGGTAATTGAATACTTTGAGGCTCGTCAGGTCTCATGGCGAGCTGATGATAAAAGGCACGCATTAATGATGCTTCATATAGACATAGTGTGCCGATTCTCTCATCATCATCTAATGGAGGTAACCATGTATACAAACGGAGTTGATAAGAAATACCATCGCTCAAGTAAACCAAGTTTTCTCGTTTTATAGATATGCGCCTTTTCCTTTTGTCTAAGCTCTCTTTTATCTCTTCTCGATAAGCTTCTCTTTCAAAATCACTTAGTTCAACATGAGCTACTCGTTCAACCTTTTTTACCTTTGAGTTATCAACCATTTCTGAACTCTCCTATATCTATATCAAACTCTTTTGCTATGAACTTGGAAACCTTACCACTAGAAGATATTTCTGCTTGCGTATGTACATAACGTATTGGTATACCATCTTGAATAGCAGAGTTAATGCTATTAGCAGCTGCCTTTTCTGTAGTCCCATATTTCTTACTGTCCATCAAAGATACTATTTCTGTCGCATATTCAGTGGTCCCTTGCTGATATGCCATATTTCCGAGCTTACGGCTACCCAGCGGGCTGCTACCCCCTTTAGCCTCAACAATGATAATTTCACCTGGTGGTGGCTCTTCCACCTCGTAGACCATATCAAAGTCGCCCGGCTTCGAAATTGAGGTTCCAATATCTTTGGGATGAAGCAGCTTAGCATTAGGACGTTTACTCCGAACAAAGTCATCCGCGACCAACTCACCAATTTTTGCAGACTGCTGGTTAATATTACCAATTCGAGCGTTATATCCCTCTTCGCCATATCGGGCGTCCATTGCCTCTTGACGCTCTTTCAAGCATTCATCAATTTTTGCTTTGTTTTTTTCTGTTAGCTCATAATCACTCGTATTGAGTTCAGAGTTTTTTATACTATGCCAGCATTGGCTGCCCCAAACCTGTTGGGTCAATCCACTGGATATGGTGGACTGCATATTGGTAATGCCACCAATGATGGAGCGTTCAACAAACAACAAGCTCCCCACCTCAAACATATAAGCCACCTCATGAGAGGTGGCTTATATACTGAATGGCTAACTAAAGGAGTTTATCGAGTGATCTTCCCTGCTTTTACTTCTTCTAGCCAACGCCCCTCGACGAGATAAGGAGGAAGCCAACCGGTTTCAATAGATAAACGGTTGCCTTTGTCGTACCACATACAGGCCATACCAAGAAGAGGGAAGTTAATAAAAGTTCGGATGCCTATCCTATCAGGTCCTAATTCTCTAAGATGATATTTCTCTTGAAACTGTAGGTTTTTAACGAGCACTTCCTCAAAATCATAACCAATGTCAGTAGTGAGCGCTGCGAAGGTTTCTAGGATCCCCATCGCAATTTCCAACGCCCAGTTATCCCCTTGGGCTACCGCTGCGTCCATTGCTGCGACGAGTTTATCAGGATAGTCCGATGTGCGATTATGAAACGACTGGATGACATCTACTAACATGTAAGACAGCTCACCCGCTTTGGTAGAGCTCTTCTTCATTAGAAAAATGGGAAAGCTTGCCAATGCGTCTAAACTAGGTCTATCACGTACAATTGTCGATATAAAATACATATCAATCCATCTATTAGGATTTATGCACCCCGTTTCCAAAATACCTTCCCCGTCCCACTTTACTTCAGGATAGTCGAGGATCTTGATAGATAATTCATCATTGGGATGCGTAGCAAGCATATGATAACCAGCACTCATCAGCGAAGTTTCGTAAAGACGTAATGTACAAATTTGCTCGTCTTCATGAGAGGCTTGAAACCATGTGTACCAGCGAACCTGCTCAATGGCGAAATCACCAAGACTGACTAGGTTTTCACGCCTGATTTTAAGGCCTTCTTTTCTGTTATCTAAGACCCGGTTTATAAATTTTTTCCGATTCACAATGGCTTGTGTGTCAAGTTCAGGATTTGCTTTTCGCTCTAAAAATTTGACCGATTCTTTACTTTGCATTTTGATTTAATCCTTTTGAATCAATTTTAAACTCTGCCACTTCTAGTTTTACATCTGAGGCCTTACCACTTTCAGGGATATTCGCTTGAGTATGTATATATCGAATAGTTCTGCCGGATAAAGCGGCGTATTGAATTTCGTCGGCAGCTAATTTTTCAGTCGTTCCTTCCTTTTTTCAGACATTAGGTTGGTGATTTCGGCAGTGTATTCCGTTGTCCCTTGCTGATATGCCATATTTCCAATTTTTCTGCTACCCAGCGGGCTGCTACCCCCTTTGGCCTCAACAATGATAATTTCACCTGGTGGCGGCTCTTCCACCTCGTAAACCATATCAAAATCGCCCGGCTTCGAAATTGAGGTTCCAATATCTTTGGGATGAAGCAGCTTAGCATTAGGACGTTTACTTCGAACAAA
>NZ_JBSUGE010000047.1:0-4301 GCF_054064075.1 Vibrio sp. JZG10 | reverse complement strand
TTTTACCAACTTTGGCTACGCACCTAACAAACTGTTCAAGAGGGATTCGCAACGCGTGGCATTTTTACTATGCGTTGGTTTTAGTGGTTAAGGTGGTTTGCGGCGGCTTCGGTATTGCGTTGCTCACCCCTTAACAGGGCGTTAGGCATCAAAGGTTACAAATGTACAGCTCGATATTGATACTATTGCATGGTGTTTTGGCTTCACTTGGTGCAGTTTCGGGTACTTGCACACAGGGAGATGACGGACGTTTTTATGCTTCGATAATGTATAGCTCAGTACTATTCATTCTCATCATAGTCAGACTTCTTCGTGAAAATAGAGGTTCAAAATTTATATGCATTATGCCCTCAATTGCTTTGTTAGGTGCTATGTCGGTAACTTATTTCTGGGCTCCTTTTGTAATTGAAACAACCATTGAAGGTCATCATTTGTGTGGCAAAGAATTTGATTCTCATTTGGTAGAGTCTGATGTCTGGTCTAGAAGCATACCAACGCTTCATATTGTTTTCTCGTTGGCTATTTTCATGCTTTCATTTTGGAAGTTAATTAGGTGCAAAACGGGTAAGTAGTTTGTGGTGGCAAGATGCCTAACAAACTGCTCAAGAGGGATTCGCAACGCGTGGCATTTTTACTATGCGTTTGTGTAAGTGATTAAGGTGGTATGCGGCGGCTTTGGTATTGCGTTGCTCACCCCTTAGCAGGGCGTTATGCATCAGAGGTACTTCATGGAATTTATAGATAGACCTACAGGCGCAAATCAGGAAGAAATACACAAGTTAGAAACTATATTTCAAATAACTCTTCCTAAAAGTATGTTGAATTGGTGGAGTGTTAGCGATGGCCCTATAGTCTATTTTGGCTTCAAAGAGTTACAGTTCTTTTCTTTGTCGGAGATATACGGCGAAGATATTTATGGGGTAAAGCACGATATGCCTGACGCAATGCCAATTTGCTTCGATGGTAATGGAAATATTTGCGTGGCCAGAATTGAAGGTGGTGTTATATCTGGCTTTTATGTCGTTGATTCTGGTGATTTGGGTTGGGAACAAGCGAAAATTATAAGCTGTGAATTCTTAAAGTTTGTGAACGATAGCTTTTCACCTGAAGAACGACTAAATGCATAACAAAGCATTTAAGAGTGATTCCCAACGCTTGGCACCTTTAGTTCAAGGTTAGGTTTTGTGTTTACGGTGCAATGGTTTGGGTTAGGTGGTAGCGTTGCTCACACCTTAATGCGGCGTTATGCATATGGAGAAAGTTCGCATGAAATTAGTAGTTCCAAGCACAGAATATCAAGAATCATATATCGAAATGATTCGAGAATTTATCGATAGAGATGAAGCTTTTGTTCCGTTTGTGTTGGGTGAAGATTATGCTGATTTTTCATCTATGCTCGGAAGGCTAAATGCATACTCTAGAGGTGAGCAGATGCCGGATGGTTTTGTTGCGCACAGTTCATTTTGGTTAATTGACGGACATGAGCAAGTTGTCGGCTGTTCAAATTTAAGGCATGAGTTGAATGACGGTTTACGTGTTTTGGGTGGTCATATTGGTTATGGAATAAAGCCATCACAAAGACAAAAAGGCTATGCAAAACTCATCTTAGAACTAACTCTACCTAAAGCAAAACATCAAGGCATCAAAAGTGCTTTGTTGACAGTAAATAAAGCAAATATTGGGTCGGTCAAAGCGATTGAATATAACAATGGTGTTCTTCAATCAGAAAAGGAAGTTTCAGGGCAAACAGGTTTAGTTCGCTACTATCGAATTGAGCTCTGATTTAACTTTGGTGCGAAAATATGCATAACAAAGCATTTAAGAGTGATTCGCAACGCTTGGCAGTTTCGCTTCGCTCAAGTATAGCCAAGCGCCGCTCACACCTTAATGCGGCGTTAGTACGGGTTTAGTATCAAAGGTCATAAGTTTTGGTGTTTATCTTTTTTGGCGTTCGTCTTTACACCTTTCAGTTTGTGCCTTTCACGTTCTTTCCGGTGGCACTATATGCGGAGTGTTCGCTTTGATTTCACCGTTTACGGTTTCTAACTCTTAGCCTATTTCTTTGGTGCTTCTTCTTTTTCGTGGCTTTTACTAAGTCAGCATTGTCTTTCTTTGGTGTTGCTGTTGAAGTACGAGGAAAGAATCCTTTTCTAATTTGAAGCAAGTGAAAGTAGGGGAGTTCAGTGTGTTTTTCTTCTCGCCAACTTTCGTCTCTTAACCGAGTTTAAGTTTTGTAGCTGCCCGTCTCACTTCAGTGTTCAAAGTCTTTCATATTATGCCACTTTTCAATATCTTGGAGCGCATAAATAGAAGTAGCGCATGTACTAACAAATTGCTTAAGAGTGATTCGTAACGCGTGGCATTTTTACTTTGCGGTGGCTTATGGTGATTAAGGTGCTGTGCGGTAGCTTTTGTATTGCGTTACTCACACCTTAGCAAGGCGTTAGTTGCCAAGGCGAAAAACGCAGCTAAAGCGGAGCATTTAGGGGTAATGGTCTGTGCTGTTTTTACCTGATTCTGTGTTTAGGTGTAAGTTTGCTGAAGTTGCGTTCGATGTTTATTATTGTGGTTTTGGTTTGCCGTTTCAGAAGCCGATTCGCTTGTTGAGAGTCAGCTCTGTGATATTGTCTTTTCAAACGAGCTTTTTGGTGTTGTTAGGCTGTATTCTAAGGCGCTGTTTGTTCCAAGTGGTTTCAGTGAGAGGCGCTTTGAAACTACGCCTGATTTAGGTTCTTTTGAACACGAAAAATGGGCGTTGGCAAAGTGGTAATAAACTTCAAATCAAAGCTTTAGGTTTGGCAACTAACAAAGCATTCAAGAGGGATTCACAACGCATGGCAATTTTAGTTTGAATCGGTTTTAGTGTTTACGGCACAAGGGTTTAGGTTAGGTGGTGGCGTTGTTCACCCCTTAATGCGGCGTTAGCCTACATTCAAAGTTTAGCGTGGAAAGGTGACTTCCACGCTTTGTTGCTTAAGGCTGCTTGATTGATTTCGTTAGTTTATGGATATTATTAAAAACTGAGTTTGTGAAGCTATTCTCGACTTTAGTTCTTTCAATATCAATGGTTGTTTTACCTTTATCGATAACAAAATTTCTTTCGCAGTTTGCCAGTGAATTTATAATTGAATTTGTTGTATCACTATTGGTCAGACTCTGTTGATCTATCGTATGGATTGCCAACATCTTCATTTCAATGTTTGTTATTTCGTTCTGGTAGTATTTAATGTTTATCATCATCTCTTTGTATAATCGCAAGTAGAAAAATGCAAAAATTTCCACAAAAATCACTATTGAAAATCGGCTAATTAAACTAAACCAATCAGTGCTAGAAATAGCATTATTATTTGTGTCTGCCCTAATTGAGACAAGTTGTGTAATGTCGTTGACAACATAGAATAAAATGACACCTGCGGCGATGGTTATGAGTGAGCCAAATGTTATATATAAATTAGCTCTTCTGGATAACTGCTCAATTTCAGTATTTATTCTATTTGTAAAACTGCGTCCCAGCTGGATAGTGTCGAACCTTGGATCTTTAATTTCTTTCTTAGGTTCATTCTTGGACAACTCTTTTTCTTCCAAGACCTGGGCTTCTAACTGTTTGGTTAAAGAATTTAACGATGAAAAAATAGTTTTCTTCTTACTTCAGATTCGAGGTTAAGTCTGCCCACATTGTAGGGGCTAAACTCATGACTTGGTGGGAAAATGTTCAACCTTTTTTCAATGTACTCAATAATAGGTAATAGGTCGTATCTTTTTTCACCTTCTTGTTTGTGATGATCGTACAGCTCAATTGCTTCTCTTATCTCTGCAATTTTTACTAGCTTGTGTTGTGGTTTTGCATAACCGAAATGTTCATCCCTTGCAACGAGAGGTAAACTACTAGGCTTTATTTGCAAATACCAATACACAAAGAACCCGGCAATCATAATGACGATTGACGCTTTCCATATGCTAAATACGCCAACTGGCAGGCTCACATTGACAGAGACGACGTAAGAAATTGTAAGGTAAAGCATTAAGAAAAATGTGGATAGTGTAAGAAACCGTTTTGAACGGTTTTGGCTTTGCATAGCTATGGAAATACTATCGATTGATGTGCTCATTTATATGGCTCGTTTAAAGTTTGCCATATGCTATCTTTCTTCCATAGGAAATCAAGTGATTATGATAGGCTAACAATCTGTTTAAGAGTGATTCGCAACGCTTGGCATTTTCATCATGCGTTGGTTTAAGTGATTAAGGTGGTATGCGGCGGCATCGGTATTGCGTTGTTCACCCCTTAACAGGGCGTTATG
>NZ_JBSUGE010000046.1:0-4830 GCF_054064075.1 Vibrio sp. JZG10 | reverse complement strand
CATAACGCCCTGTTAAGGGGTGAACAACGCAATACCGATGCCGCCGCATACCACCTTAATCACTTAAACCAACGCATAGTGAAAATGCCACGCGTTGTGAATCCCTCTTGAACAGTTTGTTATATGCGTACTAGCACCCATCACCACACATACAACTTAAAGTAAACCAAGAAAGATGCTATGAGAATAAGACCACACCAAGCGAAAAATACGAAGGCTTTCGCCTCCGTTTCTGCCTCTTCCATATCGGGAAGTAAAGCCATGAAATAGCATCCGATTGGAACTAATTCGTACATTTTACCTGCATATTGGTTATTCATGCCTAAGAAAGGTGGGACATACAAGTACAGAGCTGAATAGCTGACAAAAAAGATAGTAACTAAAATTCTATTCCAAACTATCTCTTCGCCTTCCCGGTACAGCTTAAATAACAGGTAGATAGCACCCAATATTGCTAGTATCAAAAACATCCTGTTCAGAAATCCCTAAAGCATATAACGCCGCATTAAGGGGTGAACAACGCATTCCACCCAAGCTAAACCATTGTGCTGTAAACACTAAAACCAATTCAAACCAAAACTGCCAAGCGTTGTGAATCCCTCTTGAATGCTTTGTTAGTTGCCAAATCTAAAGCTTAGATTTGAAGTCGATTGCCGTTTTGCCAACACTAGTTTTATATGCTTTGAAAAACTCAGTTCAGGCGCAGTTTCAAAGCGCCTGTCACTGAAACCACTTGGAATTTACAACGCCGTAGAAAACGGGCCTTGAACACCCAATAAACCTTTTGGAACGACAATGCAACAGAGCAGACTTTCAACAAACTAATCGGCTTCTGAAACAGAAAACCCAAACCGCACAAGAAACCAAAGCACGACTTTCACAAACCCAAATAACTAGAAATTGAAATGCGAAAAACCTAGCCAAAAACACATGGACATTAGCCCTAAACATTCTGCTTTAGCTGCGTTTTCCTCGTTGGCAACTAACGCCCTGTTAAGGGGTGAGCAACGCAATACCGATGCTGCCGCATACCACCTTAATCACTTAAGCCAACGCATAGTGAAAATGCCACGCGTTGCGAATCCCTCTTGAACAGTTTGTTAACTGAGCGCCTTTCAGTTTTCGCCGTTCTTTCAGCCACTTTCGCCAAAGCTCGTTTTGCTAATTAATGATTAGCAAAGCTAACCCAAATATGTATTTAACCAAAAAATTACCGTTTATCTTTAGTTTGAAATGCGTCTCACAACACCACACTTCGGCGATGTAAGTATGCCGGACTAATCGCGAATGCCTTATATTATTAGAAGGCTTTGTGCCGCCTTTCACATCAGTAAACTTAAGTATCAAACTGAAATTAGTCGCATTAGCTCAGCTAAGGAAACCGACCGAACACGCTAAATCTCTGAACCTAGAAACTGTATCATTGTGCTTTCATATTTTCTGCGCCAGTTAACGCCTTGTTAAGGTGTGAGGCACGCAATACCGATGCTTCCGCATAACACCTTAACCACCAAAACCAACGCATAGTCAAAATGCCACGCGTGCCGAATCACTCTTGAACAATTTGTTAGCATACTTTTTCAATGCTCATAGATCTTTAAGTGATTCTCTTAGTTTATCCATAGTTTGAATTCCAAGTTCACTACTAACCCAGCCGTACTGGTCGCCATGAAACCTAGGGAAAATATGCAAATGGTAGTGATCGAGCTCGTTGAAATGAGGTGCCTCTCCATTGTTTTGCATAAAGCCGATACCATCGGGATTGAACTTAGCTTCTATACGTTTATATAAATCTCTTGCAACGTCGGTGATCTCAAAAAACACAGACTCAGGCAGGTCAATGAATGTACGGTATTGAGTCTTAGGACAAATTAAAATATGCCCAAAGTTGATTGGATCATGGTCTGCAAAAGCTATAACTTGGTCAGATTCGTACACGATGACCGAGTCAATTTCACGATTAACAATTTGTTCGACTATCGTAGCCATCTGAACTCCTATCAAAGTATGCTAACGCCAAATTAAGGTGTGAACAACGCTAACCACCCTACCTAAAGCATTGTGCCATAAACACTAAACTGGCTTGAAGTGAAAGCGCCAAGCGTTGTGAATCACTCTTAAATTTATTGTTATATGCGTACTCGAAGCTACATTGAAACTGCTTCGATTTTGTTTCCGTCTAAGTCACGTACGAATGCTGCACAGTACGTTTCACCATACTCTGGTCTTAAGCCTGGCTTACCTGCACATGAACCACCTAATTCAATGGCTGTAGCATAGAACTGGTCAACAGCTTCCTTTGAAGGCGCATTGAAAGCAATATGAACACCATTACTTGATGCTGCTTTTCCTTCACAAGGACTTCCGACCCAAAATTCAAAGCTTTCACCATAAGCCGCTGCGATATTTTCTATATAGTGGGCACGCTTAATAGACAACGTAGAAAGAACTGAGTCATAAAAATCAACTGCTTTTACCACATCAGAAGCGCCAACTGAGACATGATTTAGAATCATTTTTAAGTCCTTTTATTGTTTGAAACTTGAAAGCATATAACGCCGCATTAAGGTGTGAGCGACGCTTGGCTATACTTGAGCGAAGCGAAAGCGCCAAGCGTTGCGAATCACTCTTAAATGCTTTGTTAACTATTTTGTTTCGCCTTTCGTAGTTCTTCAAAAGCAGAATGCAACTCTTTTACTCGTCGAAACGTATTGAATAACGACACTCCGTTAAAAGGCACCACTCCCGATTGCAATATACCTCCTGCACTGTCTGGATAGAAAGAGAGAAGTATTCGATTTTTATTTATAGAGGAGATAAATTCAGTCAGCTGCTCTTTGTTCACTTGACTCAGAAAGGTGGTTACCGGATCGGTGTCTTCTGGATAAGCTCTAGGGATGTTAAACCAAGTTTTTGACGCGACCTCATTTAGCGCTTTCGCGGCGATACTAAAATTAGATTGCACTTTAGGCACCGATAAAAATACGTTGGCATATTTCCCAGTAAATTGGTGTACTTGAATTGACATCGCAACCAACCTTTTACGTTTCAAATCGATTTCATGTCCTCTGCCATTTTGATACGAAACTAGAAACAACTTCTCTTGCTTATTCTTAGACTTTCTAATCTTTTCGGACGTTTCTAGAGTTTCAGATGCATAAATTTCACAGTCAGTCACAAGTGAACCAACCTCCGTAAAAAAGGCATTTAATTCACCCCACGCCTGCAGTTTTATGTTGGCTAATAGTTGAGATTTCCAGTTTGAAGTCGCACTTGCGTAAGCAACTAGAAAACCGATAACAGTAACTAGTGAGCTAACTATAGCAACTTTCATTTCATCACTAAGAGCATGAAGCCAAGCCATAAGTTCGTCGAAAGAGTACGCTGGATGACCAAACAGACTTTCACTAAAGTAGCGTAGAACTAGCATAGTAATTAACACGCCATAGAGGTTACCCAACAAAAATCGAAAAAGGACAGTAAAACTGATCCATAGATAAAACAGGGTCGTTTTAGCAAACGGTAAGTACTTCTGATTCAAACACAACCTCCTAAATAGTTAACGCCGCATTAAGGTGTGAGCAACGCTACTACAAAACTAAACCATACCTCCGTAAACACAAAACCCAACGATGGAATGAAAAATGCCAAGCGTTGGGAATCACTCTTAAATGCTTTGTTAACTCACAATTTTTAGGCATTTAAATCCCTGCGTCGATCATTAAGAAGCTTGTTTTCATTTTTAACGCCGACGTTTTAACACAAATAGCATAATGCCCTTTTCGATCTTTCAACTTTCTAAGGATCATTGAGCGGACTTGTTTGGTCAACCATTTAGCGGGATTTTGACCAACAGATATTGGTCGAGGAACTAAGTCCATAACATCAGAGCATTTTCCCGACTCCGACAACATTTTATAAGTAAGATTGAACATTTCATCATTAATCGTCCAACTTCTAGCTTGTGGACCATATACATTTACAAGAAACAATTTGAGATCTTGTTTTTCCTCTAGTGATAATGACATATTACTTCCTTTTAATTGCATTTAGCAGTTCAATATAATACTCACCTTCTCCTGCAATACTGAGATGATGAATTTGGTACTTTTCAAAAACAAAAATATTACCCTGCATTGACGTATTGTCGTAACCTCCCAACACATCTATATCGTCAAATTTTCGATTATTTATATTAGTCTTTGACAGACCAAATGACTTCGCTTGTTCGTCTGCAAGTTCACCTAACCAATTTGGGAAGCTTTCCCGAAGTTTTGGATAAAACATGGATTTTAGAAATTCATGCTGAATGTCAGTTAAATCGATGGGACTGTAAAATTCTTTTGGATTGATCACCTCATGAGAAAAGTACCAATCATCATATTTCAGAATAAGAACATTACCTGAATGTGAAAGCTTATTCGGTAGCAAAATATCTACTACAACTTTATTTGACAAATGCAACTGTTCTAATTTGGCATAGCATATATTCGTAGTAAAAATTGACAGGAGAATTATTAGTAGTTTCATTTTTAGAACTCAAATCAAATGAAAACTATTGTTGCATTCGGAGTCGTGTCTGTCGAAGCTTTCGTATTCGAGAGTGAAACTGTGCGATTCACATACTATACAGATGAAACTGACAACAAACATATTTCAAAAACGTTAGCGCTAGTCATTGCGAGTTAACGCTCTGTTAAGGGGTGAGCAACGCTATACCGAAGCCACCGCACACCACCTTAATCACTAAAATCAACGCATAGTAAAAATGCCACGCGTTGCGAATCCCTCTTGAACAGTTTGTTAGGTGCGTAGCCAAAGTTGGTAAAA
>NZ_JBSUGE010000045.1:0-4967 GCF_054064075.1 Vibrio sp. JZG10 | reverse complement strand
AGGTCTGTCGCACTAACATTTGTAAACGATCACTGGATCACATTGTTTTAATTCTGAAATTGGCTGCGGAATGACGGGTTAAAATTTCCTTACTTATTTTAGAAAGGGAATGCTGGATACAAAACAACACAGAGTGTAGATTAGAATCATCTATCTCCATATCGTCTTCAACTATAAATATATGCTGACTAATCACTTTATTGTGAAAAGTCGAGTACTGCTTTGAAAATCTTTCAAGTCGTGTTATTGAATCTAAATTAGAAAGGTATATATAAAGAGATGTTGCCATAGCGACATCAAAGAAAAAATCAGAATCGTCACATACTTCATTTGTTATCTGTGAGTAGAATTTAATAAGGAATTGTACTTTGTCGATATCCATATCCAGATTGTTAACATACTTTTCCTTTAATTTCTTTGTAGTGGCATCACTTTCAGAAACGTAAGACAAAAAGGAGTTTATGAAACTATCAATTGAATTTTCATACGAAGTAACATTACCAATTTCATCATATGAAATGATTTTTGAATGGTAGCAAAATTCCTTAGAAAAAACTGACAAAGCATCTGATGTCATTATCCTCTCAGGGCAGAATATACTAGGAATTGGTTCTCCATCTTGTAAAGTCTTAAGGAATTCTGTTAAGAGCTTAAATTTAATATTTATGTCAACATTATCTACATTGCGACGGAATGTTTTTAATTTTTCTCTGTCATAATCGACGATAATTTCAGAAAATCCATTGTAATGTTCCAAGTCATCTTTGTCAGAAAGGAACAAATGGCTAGGCTTTCTTATGAGGATCTTGTTATCTTTACAAAGAGTAGTTGTGCCGTTTTCGATTATATTCCGTTCAAACCATTTTTTATTGACTTTAGGGAAAATAGAAACTCCATCATTGTCTATAAGCCACTCGTAGAAAGTTGACTTAGTTTTTAGCTCATTGAGTTGACTTAAAATCGTATCTTTGTTCCAGTTACCATTTTCTATTGTTAAATATACTAGTAAGGCGTTATGGTACTGCTCGAACACCTTTTTCTCATCAGTAAGTCCTCTGAAAATGTTACCATCTACTATTGAGGATATTATCCAGTTTGCTATAGCGTTATCAATCTCGACTTGATCTAATTTTTCCAACCAGTTTGGAGCAGAAAAACTGGAGCTAGAACTGGAAAGCAAATTAAACGACAAAGAACAATATTTCCACATAGATTCGAGTAAATCTGTTGATCGGTTCTCTCTAGATACTGAAAATAGGCAAAGTAGATAATAAAATTTCTTTGTTGTAATTGGATCAAAAATAGATTTTTCAAAATTTGAAATGGAGAAGGTATTCTTTTTCTCTTCTACAGACATTTTTGCAAAGAATAAAGAAGCAATTTTCTTGAGATCAACTTCATTATCATTAAAACAGAAGTTATAAATGACTTTAATAAAGTTTTTTGAAGATTTAATTTCATTCAGATAGATATCTAAATGTGATATTAATTCATTTGTCGCGTTAACTTTACTATAATCAGATATAGATATTAATGCTGAAAGGTAATGCTCTGGAGGAATCTTGGTTATTTCTACATTTACGTTAAAGTTTGTAATCAAGTAAGCTATATGTTCATAAACGATCGTTGAGTATGTAAGTTTAGGTTCGACGGCTTCAATGATGTTCTTCAGTGCGTATCTATTGTCTTTGTTTGTTTCAATTGCGTTTATTAAGCATGATGTCAATACTTCAGATTGTAAGGTGTCAAATCTTTCTATCTTATGAATTACTTCCCACCCTTCATTCATCTCAAACAGGAAATTAAACAAATTTTTGAATAAACTTCCTCGTCCTATAGCTTTTTCAAGAGCGGGAAGAATTTGCTCTGTCTTCATTGCATTTAATTCTTCTACGCCATCTAGATGTGAGAAGATGAAAGATAGATCTTCCTGACACGAATCTGACTGTACAAGTGTTACGAATTCATTTATAGCATTGTTTTTTTGCTTTTCACTTGACGTAACAAATGTTTTTGATACCTGATCTACCGCATATTTTGATTGAGACCTATACTTGTCAAATTTGTTATGAAAAGATGATATCTTCGAAACTACAGTTTTATCGCTATTGAGAGTTAGACTCAGGAGTTCTAAGTTATTGCTAAGCTCACTTAGAATTTTTTCAGCATCACCTTTTGACTTTGCAACCAAAAAAATATCATCAACGTATCTTTCATATAATAATATTTCGCTGTTAGCCAATTTATTTTTAAAGCCTATGTCAATCTCAGATAAGTATAATTCTGCGAAAAAACGTGCATAGGCTGGGCCTTGTGGCAAACCCTTATTATCACCAACAATCTCCTGTGTCATGTTGAAAATAGCACCTAGACATTTTTTGTATCTATCACTTGTTTCGCTTCTCATTGACTCTATTTTATCTTTTATTGTAGAGCCACTATCACCTAATAATAGCCTTTTAAGTCTATCATGTGAAATATTATCATAAAAGCTGCTTATATCTGTTTTAATAATGTAAAAATCTTTATATAGATCATTCTCAATAGCATTCGTGATATTTGATATAAACTTCAACCATAGATATAGCCATGGTTTAAATATATATCCGCCGTCAAATCCTTTGTTGATCTGATAACCATGAGAATTACTATCAGTCTTGATATCAAGGTAATATGCGATTTGCTTAAGAATGCAGGACGTCACGACCCTCGTACTTGAGTTTAATGTAATTAATTCACGAGTTTTGCCTTCCTCATTCCTTACATGTTTATAGTAGCCCCAGTTCTTTGAGCCTTTTATAAACTCCTCAATTTCGGTTAGAAATTCACTGTTATCTTTTGAAGAAAGCTCTTCAACGACTATTTTGGCTTGAACCTCATCGTTCATAAACAGGTAATTCAGTTCGGCGGCTCTTGTTATTTCTATATCCTTATTTGAAAATTCAAAATTTGCCTCTGTATATTCAAGGAAGTTTGGAATACAAACCCGAAGAAGTTCTTCAACAGAAAGTACATCATCGAACTTGCAAGATAGCGTACTTTCTATCTTATCTTGAGTAGGAAAGTTGAAATTTTTAAGAGCTTGTATCGCTGATTCAGTAATATTTTTATCATAATTATCTAGTCTACTAAATATTTCGTGTAAGATAATACTACTTAAATTAGGTTCGTCTCTACATTCTAAATTGCACAGCAAACCGACTATTAATACTCGCTCTTTGTGTGTTAGGTTTTCCCCAAGATTAATCTTTAGAGATAGCTTCTTAAGCGGTTTTGTCCCATTCCACAAACCTAGCAGAGCTTTTAGATCGAATGGTTTTCTTTGGACTTTAATGCTTTTGATTCTGTTGTACTGGACATTTTCTAATTCATAGCTCTCAAAAAATGTCCCTAGGCATTTCTCTAATGCTGATCTACAGGTTGAGGTGTGTTCTTCTAGAATTTTAATGTTATCAGACAGCATTGTGTCAGATAAGGAACTAAGTTTCTGAATGTTCCCAACTTCTGTTGTATTAGGCAAAAGGTAAGAGTAACAACCAGATTTTTTGTGCTTAGATAGAGGTATTTTTACCCCTAGACCAACTCCTCCTGTCGGTGTTGCGGAATGCGGAAATAGGTCTATGCCAATTAAGCTACTATCAAAATCTAAAGCAACATATTGTAAAATCGCTTGCTGTATATCATATCCAGTTCTGTAGTTTATCGCTTCGTTAAAAGTAACCCAGACGTGTAAGCCACGATTTCCTGAGTACTCAAGAAGGAATGGGATCCCACATTGTTCGAGTGTATGACAAAAGGTATTAATTGTTTTCTCTAGCTCTTTTTCTCCTCGGTGAATCAAGCCCGAGTCGATGCATGATTTCAAAATGTCAAAGTCAAAACATATCCATTTTATAGTTAAGTCATTGTTTTTTTGATATATTGCAATTGACTCTTGATTGAGGAGAACTTGCTTAATCAATTCTGAGTTGACCACTCCTGCTTTTTTTCTATATGTACCATCATCTTGCTGTTCAACATAATGGTTTTGGTCAGTAGCTATGAGATTGGTAATTAATTCGCCATATTTTTTGTACACTTTCTGTTGGCTCCGTTGATTCAATACTTGGATTCGTGTTGCTCTGATCTAAAATGTGGCACCCCATGAGCAAACAAGATCATACACATTCGTTACTTCTATCGAAACACAAGTGGGTTTGATTTTCATACAAATATACCCGATATCTTGCAATGAAATCGAGTGAATATAACCAACTGATATTCATTAAGTTCATTTCATCGAGAGAAGCAATGGGATTAGGTTTCGCTTCTTGCTATTTATTACTTTTGTATCTCAAAACTGGTAACTTATCTAAATAAGAATTCGAGCTGTAGCTCACTTTGGGGAAGAAACAAGCTGGTCGCGCAACCATTGATTTGCAAACTCGATGATGATTGTGATGGAACAACTTAGTTATAGAGTTGGCTTTGTTCTATAGGGTTTTACCAATCATCAGGGTCACGGAGCTTTGCCTGTTCGCGGCTTACAGCTTTGTCTTGAATATGTAGCTCAAGATCTAGTGATGACAGCAAGCGCATCAGGCTTTCAATATTGGACGAAGCAGGATCACGTTCAAGTTTCGATACTGTTGTCTGTTTTAGACCAACAGTATCTCCGACTTTGGTTTGGTTGCGACTTTGATTCCTTCGTACATCACGCAAGTATATTCCCAACTGCTTAGGACTTGTTATGAGCATGTCTGCCTCCAATGTAAACTAACCCCTACAGAGGATATTAGCACTTTAACCCCTTAAGGGGTTAAAGTTAATTTTACCCCCGTACAGGGGTAATTAGTTATAGCCAGGATTAAGAGGTTTGACTGGGCAAGGGTTCTAGAAAATGCTTAGTATTTTGTCATTACTGAGGGAACCTGACGGGATAAGTACCAATCGACTTTGTCGTACTCTTATAGTCTAGCTCTCATGCT
>NZ_JBSUGE010000044.1:0-6170 GCF_054064075.1 Vibrio sp. JZG10 | reverse complement strand
TGTTTTACCGTGGTCAACGTGGCCGATAGTACCAACGTTAACGTGCGGTTTCGTACGTTCAAATTTTTCTTTAGACATGAGTGGTCCCTCTAGGTACGGATTTAGGTGGCCCAAATTGACCACGCAACCAAAAAAAGATAATTGGTAAATCTAATATCAAAAGGAAATAAACTTGAGAGCTGGTGCTGATAGGCAGACTCGAACTGCCGACCTCATCCTTACCAAGGATGCGCTCTACCACCTGAGCTATATCAGCACTCAAATTAGAGTGGAGCGGGCAGCGGGAATCGAACCCGCATCATCAGCTTGGAAGGCTGAGGTAATAGCCATTATACGATGCCCGCAACACGTAACTCTGAGAGCTATTTCCTAAAGAATATGGTGGAGGGGGACGGATTCGAACCATCGAAGGCAGTGCCGGCAGATTTACAGTCTGCTCCCTTTGGCCACTCGGGAACCCCTCCAAATTTTCAAGCCATTCAGACTACTAAAGGAAAGAATGGTGCCGACTACCGGAATCGAACTGGTGACCTACTGATTACAAGTCAGTTGCTCTACCTACTGAGCTAAGTCGGCATAAGTGGTGCGCATTCTATTGAATGATTTTCGAGGTTGCAATAGTAATTTTAAAAAAAATCATAAAATTCGATTTTTTAGATTCGTTTGCTGCAAATTCGTACAAACTTGGCTTTTTTAAAGTAAACTTCGACCTTTGTCGTTTGCTTTGAAGTTCGCTTGATGTATGTTCTTGCTTCTACTAAACCAAGGATAAAAGAGACCCATGAGTCCATTTTTGTCATTTGACCGTGCAAACTGGGCCGAGTTAAGAAACTCTGTACCGATGACACTTTCTGAAGACGACTTGACTGCGCTTCAGGGCATTAATGAAAACCTAACCATGGAGGAAGCGGTAGAAATCTACCTTCCTTTATCTCGCCTTTTGAATCTGTACGTCCAAGCGCGTCAAAGCCGCAACTCTGTATTACAACAATTCTTGAATACGGAAGAACATGCCCCTCCTTTTGTGATTGGTATCGCCGGCAGTGTCGCTGTAGGCAAAAGTACGACAGCTCGTATTCTGACCGCATTGCTTTCTCGTTGGGAGAATCATCCCAAAGTGTCCTTGGTCACTACAGATGGCTTTCTATATCCGAAAAAGGTACTAGAAGAACGCGGTATCATGCATCGTAAAGGGTTTCCTGAGTCCTATGATATCAAACGTTTAGTTGAGTTTATGTCTGACGTTAAAGCGGGTAAGCCGGATCTTGAAGTACCTATTTACTCCCACATCACGTATGACATTACGGACAAACTAAGAAAAGTTGATAGACCGGATGTTCTTATCATTGAAGGTTTAAACGTTCTACAAAGTGGAATGGATTATCCGCATGATCCACATCGCGTCTTTGTCTCTGATTTTTTGGATTTTTCGATCTATGTCGATGCTGAAACAGAGACAATTGAACAGTGGTATGTGGAACGATTTTTAAAGTTTCGCCAAGGGGCTTTTACTAAACCCGGTTCTTATTTTAGTCACTACACGCAACTGTCAGTCGATGAAGCAAAGCAAAAAGCGAAACAAATTTGGCATGATATTAATGGGCTCAACTTGGAGCTAAATATTCTTCCCACCCGAGAAAGAGCCCATTTGATTCTACACAAAGGCGTCAACCACTTGGTTGATAAGGTGTCTTTACGAAAGTAATTGAACGTCAATCGCTTTTACGCAACGAGATTTCCCCACCAATGTAAGTCTCTAGCCCTTGCGAGGTTTCGAGTAATATCCCGCCTTGATGATCGATGCCGCGTACGACGCCGTGCACCTCTCTAGGTCCGATGAGCAGCTTGACTTGACGATTGAGAAAGTTATCTAATCGATTCCAACGTTCGACAAAGCTGGTAAGCCCTTTCAGTTCATACTCGATAAGTGCGGAATTCCAATGCTTGATAAGCGTCGTCGCTAGGACATTTCTATCGATCACGAGACTCTCGTTTACCTGATTCAATGTTGTCCATGGTTGATCAATCTCAGGTTGCTCATCAGGCATTCCAATATTGAGCCCCATCCCAATCACAAGATGAGCAGCACCACCGGCCTGCCCTGACATCTCCACTAAGATTCCTGCCAGTTTTTTATCTTGATAATACAGGTCATTTGGCCACTTGAGTTTAACGCCTTGTATGCCCATTTCTTCTAGTGCTTCCACTGCGGCAATACCAATAACAAGGCTTAAGCCCATTGCCGCGGCCATTCCCGCATCTAATCGCCAGTACATGGATAGGTATAAGTTAGAGCCAAATGGAGAGATCCATTGTCTACCGCGGCGACCACGTCCTTGTGCTTGATACTCAGCTATACAAACACGGCCCTTTTCTGACTCTGCAACTCTATCAAGCAAATACTGGTTGGTTGAGTTAATCACAGGAACAAGCTCAACAAGTGACTCCGCACTAGCAGTAAGGAGAGCTTCATCTAGCAACTGCAATGGTGATGCCAACTGGTAACCGCGCCCTTGCACTCGATAAATATCAATGCCCCACTCACTAAGACCTTTAATATGCTTAGCTATTGCCGCTCTGGATACATTCAGGGCTTCGCCCAGCGCCTCTCCAGAATGAAACTCGCCGTTACTTAATGACTTTAAGATATGAAGTTTCGTCGAGTGATCTTTTCTCATCTTAACGCCTCGATCTGAGCCAGGTTGGTTTCCCCGGTACGGTTCAGAAATCGAACTTCATGCTCAAGTTCTATTTGGTATTTATCCCACACTGCCTGCTTCACTAGGGAAGCAAGTGCGACAACATCATCGGCACTGCAGCAGTTGTCCATGTTGGTCAAAACCAAGGCTTGCATAGGGTTGACCTGTGCACCATGCACAGACTTCCCCTTTAATCCGCACTGATCAATCAGCCAACCAGCCGCGACTTTCATTCCGCCAGGAGTTGGATAGGCCACGATATTAGTATGTTGCTTCATGAGCCGATCATAATGATCTTGAGTGATCACTGGGTTTTTAAAGAAACTTCCTGCGTTACCTACCTTGACTGGATCCGGCAGTTTCTCCGTTCGCACTTGGCAAACTCGCTCGAAGATTGTTGCTGGGCTAAGTTGTTCTTCCGGAATATCTTTTAAAGGACCATATTGATTAATCGGTTGCCATTGCTTAGCCAACTTAAGCCCTAGTGCAGTAATAAAGCACTTTTCATGCAAAGCGTGTTTAAAAATGGAGTCTCGGTAGCCAAAGTTACAGTCTCTGGCGCTCATTCTTCTATTTTCAAATGTAGTTAGATCAAGAACATCCACGTAGTCACAAATGTCTTTTAGCTCTAGTCCATAGGCTCCAATGTTTTGAATAGGAGCCGAGCCTGCACAGCCAGGGATCAGGGCTAGGTTTTCTAACCCACCAATTCCCTGACTCACACACCAGGAAACCAAATCAGGCCAGTCTTCACCACCTGCAATATGCAATAGGTATTGGTCATCCGTTTCCGTCACATTTTTACCCATGAGTCGATTAACGATCACTAACCCATCAAAATGCTCAGTGAAAAGAACATTACTTCCTTTACCTAAAAAAAGTTTCGGTAAATGGGTGAATCTCGGGTCTTGAAATAGTTGGATAACCTCCTCGAGCGACTCGATGGTCGCTAAATAGGAACACGACTGTTCAATCCCAAAAGTATGGTAAGCCTTAAGGCTTGCATTTGTTTTAATTTGCATAGTAGGTTTGCAACGTCAGATAAGATTCTCTTAAACTGTCGACATTCTACATTAGTTATCTTTTAACCGCAGTGACAATACCTGACTCATTAATCATAGAAGTGTTAAATCCTATCAAGCTCCCTCTCATTAAGAGGTTGTACAAAGCGCATTACCCTTCGGGTCGAGCCAAAAAGGATGAACTGATCATTACAGCGAGCCATAAAGGTGAAATCGTTGCGTTACTACGCTTAAAAACCGTAGATAGATCTCGATTGCTGACGGGAATGCTGGTCATTCCAACACTTAGGGGAACTGGCATTGGAAAAGAACTACTAACTCATTGTAAAAACAATGTTTTCACTGATGGCGATTATTGCTTCGCGTTTACACATCTCGAATCCTATTATTCCAAGCATGGATTCAAAACCATTGATTGCTCTGAGCTACCACACCCGCTAAAAATGGCATTTCAACGCTATGTAGATAGCGGTAAAGATCTCATTCCAATGCAATTCATCTCTTCAATGACATCAAAACGCGCGCTTTTGTAGCCAGGTAAATCATATCTTTGATAAAATGGCAGGTTCGCAATATTGCACTAAACTAAGGTACTCATACCGATATGATAGTAAGTAGGAATCCATTCGAACAGTTGCCAAGTCTCGCTGTCAATCCGGAAGACTTTGATGTTCTGTATTCAGCAGAATCATTCAGGACTCATCTTTTGGATGCAATCAGCAAAGCAACGTCGCGAATTTACCTAGTCGCTCTATATCTGGAAGATGATGAAGCTGGACGTGAAATTCTCACTGCGCTTTATGAAGCGAAACAGCGCAATCCTGGGTTGGACATCAATATCTGTGTCGACTGGCATCGAGCGCAGCGTGGCCTGATTGGTGCGGAAACATCTGAGGGTAATTCTGCGCTTTACAAAGCGTATGCCAATAAGTACCAACACCCGATCCCTGTCTATGGTATACCTGTGCGTGGCAGAGAGGTTTTTGGGGTACTGCATTTAAAAGGCTTCATTGTCGATGATACTGTCATCTACAGTGGAGCAAGCTTAAATAATGTTTATCTGCACTATCACGAACGCTATCGCTTTGATCGTTACCATGTGATTCGACATGAGTCTCTAGCTAATTCAATGGTGCAATTCATTCAGGAAGAGATGATTGCTCACCCTGCTGTCAATGATCTTGCTGGAAAAGATAAGCCAGAAACCAAAGAAATTAAGTCGGCGATTCGTCAACTGAGAGCTTCACTTGCTCAAGCTAATTATAAGTTTGAAGACCAACCACCAACAGAGGAAAGTGTAAAAATCACCCCACTAGTTGGTCTAGGCAAACGCCGCAATCTGCTCAATCAACAGATTGTAAAGTTACTAGCGGCCGCCCAAAACGAAATCTTTATCTGTACGCCTTACTTTAACTTCCCTAAAGCGCTGCATCGTGAAGTGAAGCGAGCCATGAAACGCGGTGTGAAAGTAACTATTGTTGTGGGCGACAAGACAGCAAACGACTTTTATATTGCCCCTGAGGAAGACTTTAAAACCATTGGCGGACTTCCATATCTGTATGAAGTAAACCTACGCCGCTTTGCGAAAGCAAATGAAGCGAATATCGCTGCGCGTAAACTGTCAATTCACCTCTGGAAGCATGACAATAATAGCTTCCATCTCAAAGGGATTTGGGTTGATAAACGCTATATGCTACTGACGGGGAATAACTTAAATCCTCGGGCTTGGTCACTTGATCTAGAAAATGGGCTTCTCATCCAAGACAATTATGCGAAACTCACTGATAAGTTCGAAGATGAGGTTTCGCGTATCCTTGAGCATACCCATCTTATCTGTACTTATAAACAGTTAGAAAAAGTGGAAGATTATCCGATAGGGGTGCAGCGGTTAGTAAGAAAAATAACCCGCCTAAAAGCAGATGGGGTTTTAAAACGCATCCTGTAAGCATAATTAACTTCAAAGCTCAGCATTTTCCTGCTGGGCTTTTTTATTATTCCTAGCTCCAACAGCTTAATACTCTATTAGACCTCTATATTAGTAGACTTCAGTAAATAAGCTTGCGAGACGCAACGTAACCCCAAACGCAACAACCTAGAATCTAGAAAGGCAATACATGCGTAAGTGGCTAGGTGCTTAATAACTCAGTCTTCCGATCTTACTCTTTCTTACACTACGCTAGTGAATAAGCTTTCTAACACGTAAGTCAGCACAGGGGCTCAAAACTAGTCCTCGATACTGGGACCCGGCTCAGCAGAAACCGCAGGAACTGCGCAACACCTCGTCATGACAGGGCTTAGAAAGCATCGTGAAGAGGGAAGCCTGCCTCTCGATGCAAGGTTTCAATATGGAAATGGGGTTAAGGTAAGTCGGATAACCAAAACGAAAAAAGCCCCAGTCTTTCGACTGAGGCTTAATATAAGTGGCGGAGTGGACGGGACTCGAACCCGC
>NZ_JBSUGE010000043.1:0-7180 GCF_054064075.1 Vibrio sp. JZG10 | reverse complement strand
TATGGCTATCATGAAAGGACTTACACAGGTTGCAAACTAGTAAGTATTCCGAAATAAACCGCCCTGCAAGGCGGTTTTTTCATATCTGGGGATTGAGATTACAACCAAAGAGCATGGATCTCAACGATCCTTTTCTAAGGTAATGAACGTCCTCAAGAAAAACGCCTCCCAATGGGAGGCGTTTTTCGTATCTGCCAGTTGTAAAAAGGTCGCCTACACTAGCGACCTTGGGGATTCGTACAACGAGTGTTACGTTAAATTACTCATTACTTTCTTTTAAACCAAAGCAGTCCCACTCTATCAGCAATCGACTAAAATTATTTTTTGAAAGATATTTGGCATCTACACACTTACCATCATCATCGTACAGCACAAGGAAAAAAGAACTCGATTCTAGTGTACGACCTAACGAAAGCCATTGAGCAACAATTGTCTCGTAATGTTCTTGATATGATGCGATTTCAAAGCCTTTGTTATTCGATGTTTTAAAATAAATTTTTAGTTTCACGCTTTATCCCATTTATCTCATACACATCATATTTAAGACTAGGTTTGTGTGAGCAATTGAACGTTCTTAATAGACTTAGGCCAAAAAAAACCACTATATACGCAATTGAGCACTATTATAAAGTTACATGCATATCAACACTTTGTGAGTATTGCGTTATGGCTTTGTGTAAAATAAAAAAATACGACACTTTAGTAGATGCTCATACGATTAAACTTCTCGAAAATTTAACAATGGAAATTGGAAATGAAGAAGTTGCTCTACAAGTCACTATTTTGTCATTTGAAAAACTTTGGCATCAAATGGAAATGCATGGAGAGCCCAAAAACACATTTGAATGGCTTCAAATCGAAGCAAAGAAGCTCATAATTTAAAGCAACATAACGTTGTGGTGGTGATTATTATTCCTATTACGTTAAATAGCCGACTTAGCATCTCAAAACGCCAATCTGACGCTCTCAAAACGCTCCTGGAGCGTTTTTAAGCACTTATCCTTACCTAATTAGCCAGAAATCGGGCTGTAAGTTTGTGACGCTTTCAGAGCGATTTACAGGACAAAAAGTTCGCAGTTCGATTGAAACAAAAAACGCCCTCTAAGGGCGTTTTTTCTATGTTTTCATCTTATCGATGGCATCTTTGGTGATCAGCTCGTTAGCTATCTCTAAGTTCTCTTTGTACTTCTTCTCTTTGTACTTCTCATATTCAAATCGAGATAACGAACTTCTCGGATCGTACTCGTAACGCTGACAGAATTGCTCAAAAGTAACAGCTGCACTCATAGACACCTCTTAATCTTTAAACTGAAAACTTCGCATAAAGCTCTGGCTCTTTAGAGAGTAGAGTTAGGACTTTGCTTGCTAAACCTGTCGGATTTCTCCGTCCTTGCTCCCAACTTTTCACGGTATCAATACTCACATCCATCGCTTGTGCCAACTCTTTTTGGCTGACATCCAGTTGTGCTCGGATCGCTTTAACATCGGCAATCTCATAACGAGTGACATTCGCAGGAGTCTGCTCTCCTTTTGCAATCGCTTCGGCTTGCTTCATCGATGTATAAAGTTCATCAAAAATACTATTGCTCATTGTCATACTCTCTCTTAATCGACCTCGACACTTCTTTAAGGAGATTCTTCTCTTTCTGAGTTAAAGAGTCCTTTCTCCCTTTCTTGTACAGCAACACCAAATAGACAACATCAGGTTGGATCAGTAAGTAAATCGTTCGATAACCACCACTCTTACCTGTCGATTCTCCAGCAAGGCGAACTTTTCTTAGCCCTCCCGTTCCGACAATCAACGATCCCATTTCTGGGTTTTTGATGATGTCTGACTGCAACGCTCGAAACTCTTCATCCGTGAGCATCTCTTTTCGCTGAGATTCAAACAATGGCGTTTCAATAAACTCTAATGCGTAGCTAATAACCCGATCCTCTCCCAAAAGAATAGGAGTACATTGTACTCCTGGCAAGCGTATTTTCAAATGTATTAACGATTAAATCCGAAACCTCGACCTCTGCGATTTTGTCGTGCTAACGACTGCTCTTGCTGTATTGCTTTTCCAACGACTGGAGCTGCTGCGTCAAGTTGTTTACTTGCATGGTCAAGCTGCTCACACTGCTCTGTAAGCGTTGGTTCTCCTCGCTGCTCTGCTCGAATCTTTTCTCTAAATCCTTGTAGAGCTTCACGAACTCGCTGTGCTGCTCCTTGTGCTGCCTCTCTAAAACCTCGAAGGCGTGCAAAAGTTGTTTCTCTAGCTCGGTCATTTATTTCCTCTCCAACTTGATCAGCTCGTTCTTGCCATCGTTCATTGTCCACCCCTCCAGAATCGAGTAACCCTCTGGTATCACAATAAAACGTTCCCCTTTCTGGCTCTCGTACAGAGAAAGCCCCCAAGTCTTGTTCTGGAACTGCTCTAGGATCGCTTTTTGGCGGGCTATCTTTTTCTGATTGTCTAATATCGTCTGCCCTTGATACCAAGCGATCCCGTAACTGACGATCACCAAAAATAACAGGGTCACTGGCAACCAAATCCATGTTTTCATCACCAAGAGATTCAAACGTGATTGCTGCTCTTGGATGTCGTTTATGATTTTCTGCTCGCTTGATTTCAACGCATCTTGAATACGTTGTTCGTGCCTCTCGAAGTCTTTCTTTAGCGTTTGCTCGATAGCGTTGGCTTGCTTCTTCGATTGCGAATTGAAGTCCCTCGCCATATTCAAAATCTTGCTCATACAACAAACCTTTTAATCTTATGTTTCGTTTCCCACTTTCGGGATTCTTAATACTGATGCTTTTAGCTGTCACTCTGGCAATCTCAAATCCTTTGCTTTCAAGCGCACCAATTACCCCTTTTCGACTACGGATTGCGCCTGATTGAGCAAGATTAAGTAGACCATCGGTAAGAAGTTGCTGAATCTCTTTTGCATCGGATGGAGTGTCTTTAGCACTCACCAAGCCTTGCTGATTAGCAGGGTCATCTGGGTCATGAAGCCCTAGTTCAAGATTCTGAATGGTGCGCCACGCATCGATACGAGGATTGTCTGCAAAGTGGTAGTAAGGTTGAAGTCGCTTGCCAGAATGAAGCTCAATATTTGGAATAACAAAGTTCAGCTCTAACCGCCCTTTATCAAGATGCTCTACCCAAAGAATGGAGTATTGGTCTTTGTCTAAGCCTGGTAACAAAGCCTTTTCAAAATCAGCCATGAGGCGATCTTTAATCTCTTGTGATAAGTCCGTTTCAGCAAAACAGAGAAAGCCCGATGTGTACTTTTTGGCGTAAGGACTCGAATCAATGAGTGATTGAACTAAATCAGGATCGCCTTGATTGAGTTTCGCCCTCTCCCGATTTCTATCTTTCCCTAAGAGATAATCAACAGGGCCACTCCCAATACCCTTACCTCTACGAGCGAACTGAACAATCATACTTTGCCATTATTTGCCCAAGCTGACGCTCGATTGCTGAAAGTTGGGCCAATACTTGAACCACATTCACGACATCATAATTCTGGGTATTCACTACTCTAGTAATCTGATTCAAGTTATTTCCAAGCCCAGATAACTGGCGCAATAATGCGGGGTCTACTTTAGGAACATTGGCTCTTTTAAGAGTCCGTTCCCCAAGACAAGTCTCTCTCATCCAAGGAGCTAATTCCGCACCATCACACCGATCTTTCAGAGCTTGAAGTTCAGCCTCAGTGACTCTGATCTTGATGGACTTTTCTCGTATTACTTTCTTCTTTTCAGTCATGGCAATTCTTTAGTTTGAGTGCTTTTAACTAGGGTTAAGGGAGCGTAGCGTCCCTTACAAGGCACAATGACAACGTAACGAAGTGGAGGGGTCTTTGTGTAGCCTTGCTTAATGCTTTCTTTTCTTCATGATTACCATCAATAATTGCTTTATGAAGAAGTCCTGCCAACATTGATTTTCTAGTGACTTCTGGTATCACACAAGGGCTTAATACCCCCCTAGATTTAGGGTAATCCCCCAATGAACACCAAGCGATTTGAAGCCACCATCGTGTTCATGCTTATGGTCATACCATCCAATGATCAACGTCAAACCATCATCATGGTAAATTTCTTCCGTTTTCTTCCAATAAGAAATCATTCGAACACGCCATCAATTAATTTGCACGAGCTTGTTTGACGATGCATAAGCACTGATCATATGAATGGTGCTCGCCCTGTCTTCACGATTGTATGAGCCTCGAAGTGTTTTGCCATCAATCGCAATCACTTGACCTTCGGTAAGGGTGTGTATTGATGACATCCAGTTAATGAAGCATTCATGAAATGCTCGGGGTCAATCGTTGAGATTATTCGAGCAATCGTGTCATCAACAGGAACACTATGTAAAAACAGGCCATTGCGCTTAAACCAATTATGATGACCGAGAATGTATTCACGGATATCAAACCAACCTTTCGCACCAGCAATAACCGCACATAGCGAGCCAAAAGGACTTCGAAGAGGCAGTAAGTGACCTTAGGGATTTGGCGTAGATCAGTAATCGTTTGAAAATGTTCTTTGAAGTGATCGATGTGCATGATGCTTTCCCTAAAAAGGGAGTATAAGATCACAGCTAATAAATGGGATCGTCAAATTAGTCGTCATTTTGCTTAAAAAACGTTCACGACCTCACCCTGCAGACAATTAAGCCTTAAGCTGCTACTTACATCACAGACAACGCCGTCGTAAATAATATTTAATGCGGAGTTTTCACCTTTTCACATCGGGACCTCTAAATGGACGTTAAGCCTTGGCTACTCTTAACAGCTGCAATTCTCGCAGGCTGCTCTGATGACGATCATCAGACCCACAACAACAGCGTCAAATTCGATGTCATAGACAATCAAGAATTTACCCTTAATCCGATTCAAAACGACAGCAATCCCGATTTAGAAAGTTTCAGCTGGACTCAAACATGTGGTTCGATATCCATTATTCCTTCTGACACAAGCCAAACCGTCAATCTGACACTTACCGCTCCAAAACTGGACAACGATGAAGAGTATTGCTTCCAGTTTAAAGGAACCAGTAAGAATGGTGATCAGTACTCAACCGATGCAAAAGTGTCCGTGGTGTCTCCATCACTGGAAGTTTATGTTGATCACGCATCTCTCCCCTCTTTACATCAGGTATTGGACATCATCGCCTCTGCAGAGGCTCACCCGACAGCTGAGCGCTATGTGTCCTGGGGCCGTATCAATCCGACGCAAGAGCATCTGGCGCAACTGAATATCAGTCGCTTCCCACTTGAGTCAAACCATACATCGGCAGAAATGCTTGAAGCTATTTCTGCCTTTGCAGAAGATCATCACAGACTCAAGGTTTCAATCAGTACCAACACGCTGAAGTCATATGACAACCTAAAACTTATGCTACAGCGGCTGCATAAGCAGCCACATGTCGACATTGACAACATCAGGCTCTATGACGATGGCTCTGCTGAATACGTGAACCTGTACAACTGGCGCAATACCCAGGATAAGACCTACCTGTTACAGCAAGCCGGTGACAACCTTAAAAATATCATTTTAGGTTCAGGTGGTTCTTCCGCGCCCTGGTTGACTACTCAGTTTAACTGGCATTCACTCTACCCTACTGAGTACTCAATGCTGAGATCTGACTTTTTGACGCTTGATCCAAAACTACACGAGTTAAAAGAGTATCTGGGTGATAGCCTCAAACAAATGCAGTGGGATAAATATGCAAAACTGTCCTCAGAGCAGCAAGCATTGTTCCTTGAAATCGTAGGTTTTGATCAAAATTGGCTGCAAGTAGAATATGACAAGAGTCCACTGGCTAACTTTGTATTCACGGGGACGACTACCTGGGCCGGTGGTGAAGAGAAAGAGTTCTACGCCAAGCAACAGGTTAATATCATCAATAATGCTATCAACGAAACCAGCCCTTACTATATTGGTAAGGAGCATGACCTGTTCTTCAAAGGGCATCCTCGCGGTGGTGTTATCAATGACATCATTATTAGCAGTTTTGATAATATGGTGAACATTCCGTCAGCCATCTCTTTCGAAGTCCTGATGATGACAGATATGCTGCCTGATACTATCGCCGGTGTGGCCAGCTCTTTGTATTTCACTATTCCAGCGGAAAACATCAAATTCATCGTTTTCACTTCATCCGAAGAGATCACCGATCGTGAACAAGCATTAAAGAGCCCACTGGTTCAGGTCATGATGACTCTGGGCATTGTGAAAGAAGAAAACGTTCTCTTCTGGGCCGATATGCCTGATTGCAGCAGTGGAACCTGTATCTAATCCAGTTTTAAAAGGCCCTTCGGGGCCTTTTTTCATGCTTCAATCTCAATTGCAGCGTGTGACCAGATTCAAACTCCCTGAAAAAGAGATTACTGATACTTGATTCAAATCAGGGTTTCCAACTGCTGGAGCTGCTCCGCTAAATCGTTGTATAGATTCACAAATTCCTTTTGTTGTATTTCGTGCTGCGTCTGCAATTGCTCGAATTCGTTCAATAATAGGGTTTCTAACTCGGTCATGTTCTACTTCTCCACCAGTTTGATAAGTTCGTTCTGGCCATCGTTGAGAGTCAATCCCCCTTTCACAGTGTATCCCTCTGGGATCACGATGTAACGCCCCTCTTTGTCCTGAAAGAAACGAATCCCCCATGTTAAGTAGGGAAAAAAATGCAAATGAGACAAATAGACTAATCTCAAAGGATCTCCAAAGAAACGATAAGGATGCTAGGAAAGCTAGCGCACGCCGCCCTTTCGGCTGCGCCGACCCCTACCCATTTCGACTCAAATTTATGAGTGATTTGGGTATCTTTTTGGTCGCTTTCAGATTGGGTAAGTCTCTTCCCTTTCGGGCTGCCCTGCGCTGTGAGTAAGGCTTTACGCCCCCATTCCAGTCTCACAACACTAATCAATTATTCCTTTTCCGCAGTTCTCCCTCTAGCAGCTACAAGAGAGCGGTTTTATCGTGCTTTCGCAAGTTTTGATTAGTGCCTTTACCTGTCACCTTTGGAACTTCCCTTGGTCGGTGACTGATACGCATCGCCTGTTCCAAAACATCTTGAATCCAAAACAGGTGCAGGAATACTTGAAGTGCTTAGATGATATGGCTATCATGAAAGGACTTACACAGGTTGCAAACTAGTAAGTATTCCGAAATAAACCGCCCTGCAAGGCGGTTT
>NZ_JBSUGE010000042.1:0-7983 GCF_054064075.1 Vibrio sp. JZG10 | reverse complement strand
GCCATGAAATAGCATCCGATTGGAACTAATTCGTACATTTTACCTGCATATTGGTTATTCATGCCTAAGAAAGGTGGAACATACAAATACAGAGCTGAATAGCTGACAAAAAAGATAGTAACTAAAATTCTATTCCAACCTATCTCTTCGCCTTCCCGGTACAGCTTAAATAACAGGTAGATAGCACCCAATATGGCTAGTATCAAAAACATCCTGTTCAGAGATCCCTAAAGCATATAACGCCGCGTTAAGGGGCAGCAACGCGCTACCACCAAACCTAAATTTACCACCGCAAACACCGAGGCCAATATTTGAGACAAATTCGCCACGCGTTGACTGTCCCTCTTGAACGCCTTGTTAGGGCACTGCTTTAATCGTACACGCTTACTTCGATTAAATTTGAGTCTGGATCCAAGAAATACACAGATTCGGTAGCACCAACCGCTCCAGATTTTTGAACTGGGCCTTCGATTATTTCGACGTTTTCATTTGCCAAATGACGTACAACTTCATCTAGCGACCAACTCGATATTAGGCATAAATCCCCAGAACCGACTTGAGCTAAGTTTCTCGGCTCTTGCCCTAAACGTTGAAAGTTGATTTTTTGATTTCCAAATTTAACGGCTTTGCGACCATTAGCGAATGACACTTCTTCCATTTGCAGAACTCGTTTATAGAACTGCACTGACCGCTCAATATCTGAAACGGTAATAACGATATGGTCAATATGACTGATCAAAATGTACCTCCTTGTGGCCCTAACGCTGCATTAAGGGGTGAACAACGCTACCACCCAACCTAAACCATTGTGCCGTAAACACTTAAGCTAATTCAAACCAAAACTGCCAAGCGTTGTGAATCCCTCTTGAATGCTTTGTTAGTTGCCAAACCCAAAGCTTAGGTTTGGAGTTTATTACCGCTTTGCCAACGCTAGCTTTATGTACTTTGAAAAACTCAAATCAGGCGCAGTTTCAAAGCGTTTGTCACTGAAACCACTTGGAACACGCAACGCCGTAGAAAACGAACTGACAACACCAAAAAGACCTTTTGGAGAAACAATGCCACAAAGCTGACTTTCAACAAGTAAACCAGCATCTGAAATGGCAAACCAAACTAGGAAAAGATCGAAACTCAATTCCCACGAGCCAAGATCCCGAAGTTCGAAGTGCAAAATAGAGCAAAGCACACGAACGATTAGACCTAAACACTCTGTTTTAGCTGCGTTTTCCTCGTTGGCAACTAACGCCCAATTAAGGTGTGAGGCATGCAATACCGACGCTTCCGTATACCACCTTATTCCCAAAAACCGACGCATAGTAAAAATGCCATGTGTGCCGAATCACTCTTAAATTGTTTGTTAGGTGATGTGGCTCCAAATATTACACCAATCACAGAATATAGTTGTCCTACAAGGATTAAGATATGCAACCTAACCCACAAAAAGGAATTATTATGGGAAAACCTGCTGCAACATTAACATCAATGCATATCTGCCCCAAAGTCACCGCTAAAGTTCCGCATGTGGGTGGACCTGTAGTCGTTGGTTCACCCAATGTAAAAATTGGTGGCTTACCTGCAGCTCGAAAAGGGGACCGACTCATCTGTGTTGGTCCTCCTGATTCCATAAGCAAAGGTTCTGGCTCCGTATTTATTAACGGTAAACCAGCAGCAAGAATGGGAGACTCAACGAGCCACGGAGGCAAGATTGTCATTGGCAACCCCACAGTCTTAATTGGTGATAAATATCGCGCCGATAAACAACCACCACCCAAGACTTTCCATGAAGCAAAACAGCGTTTGGCAGAAACCAAACCTTATGTCGATGCAGCTCGTGAAGGTGGTGCGGCGTTACCGGGTTCTGCGTACTCTACTGCTGACAAAAGAGAGATTGTCCAGAAAGGACTAAATGAGCCCCTGCTATTTCGTATTATCGAGTCCAAATACAATGAGGATGATGGCTATATTGGCTACAAGCCCGAAGGCGTTACCAAGCTAAAATACTGGACAACCACATTTACTCAAGCTGAGCATGGCGATACTGACCCAGAAGCTATCTGCAATGCAGTAGGAATTGAATATAAACCAGACTGTGAATACACCATATTGCTCATCGACCACCAAAAAGCCAATGAAATCGGCGATATGCATAGCTTTATTCCCACCTACGAGAGAATGGGTGGATTTACGGAATCTGAATTGTCCTCTGAATTTGAAGATAGCCTCGATTTAATTGCACCATGTTTGGCACCTGAGTTCAGTCGATATTATGAGAAAGTAAAACTATCGGCTGAAGAGGAAGGCTCAGATATTAAAAAGCAAAAACAGTTTAACGAATATTGCCAAGAACTTGGCTTTACCCCTAGCCAGACCGACACCTTACGTACTCGCCATCAAATAGAACAAGGCTTAGGCGCGAATGAACACTTCCTTGGCAATGGTCTCACCAGAGACATTAATGTGTCATATGACACTACCCCGTTTGGTGATATTGATGACAACGTCGAATACGGCCCACCAGAAACCTTTACGTGGGACAAAAACCCACAAACACTGGGAACGTTAGAAAAAGCGGGAGCCATAAAGCGAATTAATATCGGGAAAGGAAAAACAAATGAAGCAATTTAAAGAAATAGATCCACTGACAGTCGCAGCACACCCAAATTTAGTTGCAACTTTACCTGACGCGACAGATGCTGGTAATACGTTCTATTTTTTATTGATTGATGATTACATCGTCCTTGCGGATGCTCAGTATTTTACCAACAAGCGAACCGGAAAAAGTAAATGGCTACACTACCAAATCGAATTTCCCAAGCACGGCTTGCGTTGGTTCCTAGACACACTAGAAGGTAAGTTTTTTAAAACTGCAGCGGAAGGCGGATTACCCAAAGGCAAATTCAACGATGAAGGTATTGTCGATGGTGAGCGGCTAAAACTTAGACGTGCTTTTAATGCCGATGGCGAAGGCGGCGGTGGATACGCATTTATTACTCTCGACAGAAAAGAACCCGAAAGCGTATGGTCGAAATCCTACACCTTCACAGACTCACTCTTATTCGAACACGGAATGATTGACACGATGAAGGAAATTGCAAAAAAAATCGACTTAGGGCAACTGTAACTCCCCTTACCTCCGAGCCTTAACTTGATGGTTCGGAGGCTGAGTTTTGCTTAGTCACCTAACGTCGCATTAAGGTGTGAGCAGCGCTTGGCTATACTTGAGCGAAGCGAAACTGCCAAGCGTTGCGAATCACTCTTAAATGCTTTGTTATGGCGCAGACTTATAGTTGGCACTACACCAATTTTCCCAACTCGTGTTACCCAATTTTTTATGCGCTTTAGTGATACGATATGATAATACGCCACCCATAATGCATCCGAAGCATATTGTAGAAACTAATTGAATGAGCCAATTACCTGGCTCTACACGCCAAAGAAACAGCCACATAAATAAGCCCCATATTAATCCGAAAACTATCCCTTGCTTAAAGAAAACTTGAACTGGAGATTGAAAAACTAGAGGTTTAGTCTCGGAGAAAATGAGCTTTGACCAAAGGTTAGCATTTAGTTTAGTCAAATCTTTGGGGACGCCTTTTTCGACTAAATGCTGTTGAATAAATGCAATATTTTTCATTATAAGTCCTTTTACGTTCGTAATATCCATTTTTTCAGTTATATAGAGAGCTCAAATTCCACCATGCGCCATAACGCCCGCTTAAGTGGTGAGCAACACTACCACAAAACTCAATTATTACACCGTAAACACTTAAGCCAATTCAAACCAAAACCGCCGAGCGTTGCGAATCCGTCTTAAAGCGCTTGTTAGGCAAATGAGTTAACCTCGGATTTCAAATGCCGCAAGCCCATAACTATGACGCTTGTTGTGAACGGTTGGATAAACTTCGTTACCTCTAATTTCCAGTACAGGTAAACCATAGCTATCTTTACTATTGTGTACCGTTGGATATATGTCCGCTCCCCTAACTTCATAAACCGGCAGACCATAACTATGATTTTTGTTGTGTATCGTAGGGTACAGTGAATTACCTCTTAGGTCATATGCTGGTAAACCATAACTCTCAATGCGATTATGTACAGTAGGATACAAATTGTTCATAACACTTCCTCAATAGATTCCCAAACGTCAATCAGTTTGCCTAACGCGCAGTTAAGGTGTGAGCAACGCTTTCACAAAACTTGACCATACCACCTTAAACACGAAACCTAACGATGGAATGAAAAATGCCAAGCGTTGGGAATCACTCTTAAATGCTCTGTTAGTTTTTGTACACTACGATGTCAGCATTTTCTAGTTGATATCTTTGTAACAACACCATTGCCTTTTCAGAAACTAAGAGTAGCCCATCATTTGTTACGCTAAAATCGTCTTTACCGATGGTTCCGGATACTTGGAGCCACGAAAAACGAGGTAAAGTACACTCTGGATACAGTTCTTCAAATACGTCAGAAGTAGATATTTCAGCCACTTCCAGATTGTATCCTGACAACTGCGATGAACTTAAGGCCGTGGCTAAACGTTCAGTGACTAAAAAGCATGGAAATGACGTCAATAAATCATCACCTAGCCACCCATCAAACTGAAAATGTAGCTTTTCTATTATCGGTGGATGCAAATCGAAATTTGCCAAAGTATTTTCACCCAAACTCCCAGGAACTTCTGGTTCGATCAAATATTGACTCACTTTATTCTCCCAAAGAAAGCTAACGCCGCGTTAAGTAGTGAGCAACGCAGACCGCCCTACCTAAACCATTGTGCCGCAAACACCAAATTCAAAGCAAACCGAAAATGCCGAGCGTTGCGAATCTGTCTTAAACGCTTTGTTAGTTGTTTGTGCAGCAAAGACACCTAAGTATTTGTAACGTATACATTGAGGAAACAACTTGACGTTTCAACATTGCAATTACTAATCCACTATGAATAATAGCGCCACATCATCACATAGGACTCTAAAGATGGGATTATTCAAGTCACTTACGGGGCGTAGTTGCAACTACCCTGCGAGCCGAAACCTAGACTTTACCGATTACAAAACGGGCGTATCATGCCAATACTACTGTAAGAGCACCGATACATGCTTAGCAAAATATGCCAAAAGCACTCCTCAAAGTGCCATTTACAGCATTGTAGAGCAACCCTCTGCTTATCAATATACGATAAAGCTACATCCTGAAGCATTAATAGATATGCTTAACAGGACGTACCGAAATTTGTGTCCAAAGCTACAATCCTTAGGGGTCGAAGATGCACTTTCAAGGCGACGAGATGGAATTGTTAATGAAATAAATCAGATGGATAGCTACATTATTTCAACAGCTAAGTGGTTGCGCGAAGCGCTTGAAGAAATTGACTATAAACTTCAGGACAAACGCCAAAAGATGCTTGAGGAAGCAAGGGACGAAGCCGAATTTTATGAGGAAGAACCACCAATTTCTATCGACGAATCAAATGGATCCGACTTTTATTATTATAAATCAGACTTGTACTTTGAAACTACCGACCAGTGGCGAGAATACTCAGAGAACACAAAAAAACCCATAGCTCGGATGATAGAGTCTTACTTTTACTGGTTGTTAGAACCCATAATTATGAACGAAATGGATGACAGCCCGAAGGAACTCTTTACGGACATGCATTCATATTACTTCAATATAATATCCAACATTACCGAATTCTCTGGCGCAGGTTCACTTCATAGTATTCTACAAAAGAGCAAGCCTCGAAATAGATATTAAATAAGCGCTCGGAGATAAACACAAGGACGTGTGTTTCAACTGCAAAATCCTGCTCATATTATAGAAGACTGGAGAAAAGTAGAATTATGAGTAAGTTAAACAACTGACCATCAAAATTTGTCATACAACTAACGCCCAATTAAGGTGTGAAGCACGCGACCACGACACTTAATTTGACCACCGTAATCACTGAACTCGACCCAAACCAAAAATGCTAAGCGTGCTGAATCACTCTTAAATTGTTTGTTATGTGTTTTTTATCCCACTGATTTCACCCATAAACTTTAGCAATTCGTTGTAGAGTTTTTTATGCTCAGGCAGCATTGTTTCATAAGCATCCAAATGTTCTAGGCCTTCAAAATTAACTTGGCGAGTAATTTCTTTATCCTGCTCATTATGCTGTTGAATAGCATCAATGAGGTTTGAATCCATTAGTGGGTGATATACTGATAGCGCATAATCGATTTTGTCATTGATATTTTTAAACACATACGGCTTAACCTTGATCTGTTCATCACCATCAAGTTGACAATGTATATTGTGAATCTCATCTTCAGTAGCCTTAATCACATCAGATAGAGCGTGTGCTAACTCAAGTAAAACTGTCTTATTCGTATCCCAAATTCTATCTTTTCTAAGTTTCTTTTGAGAGTCAAAGTGGATTACTGTTGCAACAATAGTTGCCATGGCAATAACAATATTTACTGAAAGCGAATGATTAAAGTCCCAATTTAAGTCTAAGGCTACATACCAAATCGTAGCTGTAAATCCAAATAGAATACCAAGTACTACATTAATCAAGGTTTACTCCTAATTTGATGAAACACATAACGCCCAGTTAAGGGGTGAAGCACGCAGTTAACAAGCCTCTGCATTGCACTTCAACACCAAAATCAAACGCATGCCAAAAATGCCACGCGTGCTGAATCCCACTTGAACTGTTTGTTATGCGTGCGTTACCTGCATATTTTTAACCAATCTTTCTCAGTTGGCATCGTATCAAATTTCGGTATACCGTCATTTATAAAACCCACGTCCCAACTAGCGTGAGAGCCAACATAAACATGAGCAGAAACTTTTGTATCCACGGGCTCGGATAGCAGACCAGCTGGCACCCAATATGAATCACCGCTTGAGCTGATATTCGGTACTGGGCTACCGCATTGACAGCAAAATTCAGATTTAAAACCTGAGCTCGTAGAAAATGACCTAATTTGATGGTCGCCGGAACGCCACTTAAAATTTGATGCTTCAATTATCAACGCTGAATTTGATGAAGAACCTGATACCTTGCGACACAGAGAACAATGGCATTGATAGATGGGTGGTAATTCGCCTAACAACTCAAACGAAACCTCTCCACACAAACAGTTTCCTTTCAAATTTAATTCTTCCTTGTTAATTAGTACGCATAACGCCTTGTTAAGGGGTGAGCAACGCAATGCCGATGCCGCCGCATACCGCCTTAAACACTAAAACCAACGCATAGTAAAAATGCCACGCGTTGCGAATCCCTCTTGAACAATTTGTTAGGCGAATTTTCAAAGACTTATGCGCATACCTGCACAATTGAAAAGACCGTCACCTAAAGTTGGAAAACGCGCATAGTTTTTTAGCGTTCCATGATTTGAAAAACCTGACTTTTCTAAAACCCTTACACTTGCTATATGCCCAACAAATGGATTTGTTCTTACTTCCTTGATACCCAAGCTGTTTAAATATTCCAAGCCAGTACGACACAATTGCGTCGCAATTCCACGATTACTAAATTTGTCTGATATACCAAAATGGATCTCAGCATGCTGTTCATTGAACACAAACACAACCACCCCAATAACAAAGTCATTTTGGCTTTCTGCGACACCATAAACCAGCACTTTGGGACTGCTTTCCAAATAGGATTTTCTCCATTGCTGAATTTTTGAGAGCGTGGTTCCCACCGTATCATGAGGCAATGTCGAAATGTACTTTGCAGAAGAAATTGAGCCAGAGTACAAACTAAACAATGAGTCTGCATCAGTTTCTCGAAGCTCCCTAATTCTAAAAACGTCATTCTCGTAGTTCATTATGCCTCCATTCGCCTAACGCCTTGTTAAGGTGTGAGGCACGCAATACCTAAGCTTCCGCATACCACCTTAACCACTGAAATCAACGCATAGTAAAAATGCCACGCGTGCCGAATCACTCTTGAACAATTTGTTATGCGCGTTCTCCACGATTGAACGCAAC
>NZ_JBSUGE010000041.1:0-9301 GCF_054064075.1 Vibrio sp. JZG10 | reverse complement strand
GTTATATACAGTAACACAAAGGGTGTATATTGTGTATTAAGGCAGAGAAATCTGCCTTTTTATTGCACAACGAATCTCTTAGGTATATAGTGAAATTCATGTATTTCATGTACAAGGAAAACATGAATTGTCATCAGTAAAAGTCAGAGCAACGATTGTAGAGGATAATACGGGCATCAAAAGCCAACTACCTATCCTTTTAACTGAGCAAGGAGAGTTAAGCGCTGTCACAGACTACCTACTCAAACTAGAGGCTGATGGTGTGAGTAACTCCGTCATGAATGGATTTCTTCAAGCGGTGTCCTTGCTGTTGGATTATATGGAAGCAAATAAAGGATTATTTGACGATCCGAAGTTGCTCTTTCAGACCTTCTCTAAGCGCCTATACACGGGAACAATTGGCGAAGACGGGATTGACCCTTCTGGTTTATATTGGGTGCCAAGTTCAACCAGTAGCGTGAATAAGCATATTCATCGATTAACTGCATTCACCGATTGGTTGGCAAACAAGCAAGGCACTGTATCAATGAACCCCTTACGTGATGCCACCCCTCATGAGCAGCGATTGAATTACGCCGCATGGTATCGCAAAAACCAAAACGACTTTCTCGGTCATATTGAAGACAAGGCAGTTAATAAAACTATCCGCAAGGCACGAACCATCAAGGGGCGCACACCACTCTCTAAAACCGAAGATGACGCAATAGCCTTTCCTGAAAAGCATTGGGAAGATTTTTACTTGAATGGCATCGGTGGTGCGACCGACCCACGAGTGGCACTCCGAGACAAGTTAATAGTCCTTCTCATGCACGGTGGCGGGTTACGCGAAAGTGAAGCTTTAACGCTTTGGGTGACAGACGTGTTTGAAGATCCCTATGAACCAGATAATGCTATCGTTCGGATTTATAATGAAATCGATGGTAAAGCTCCAAGTGACCCTGAAGTTCGTTCTAAAAATCAGAATAGAGAAACGTACTTAAAAGAAAAATACGCTCGCATCCCTCGACAACGCATGAAAGGCACTGCACATCTCGGTTGGAAGTGTCGTGTGGTTGACCATAAAGATAACTACATACAAGTTCAGTGGTTCCCAGCCGACTATGGCAAAGTGTTTATGTCACTTTGGAAAAACTACCAAAAGTACCGCGCCAGCATTGACTGTCACCACCCTTATGCGTTTATTTCGTTTCATCACAGCGCTTTCGGCAATCCTTATACCATCAACGCTTTTCATGATAACTACGCCAATGGCTTGAGGCGCATTAGATTAGATCCAAACAAGGCAGAAGGCAAAGACCCTCACGGACATCGACACAATTATGGCAGGCGATTGCGATATGCTGGACTCAGCCCTTTGATAATACGCCGTTGTATGCATCATAAATCATTAGATTCCCAGGTTGCTTATACAGGTGAGAGTCAGAAAAAAATTTCTGATGAATTAACCCAAGCAACGTTGAAACTGGCAAACCCAGAATCCAAAGTCAAAGCACTCGACTGGAAAGTATTGGTTGAACATGGTTTTGATGACATCGACCCACAGGGTTACTTCACTGGCAAACATTCAAAACTGAGAGGTCAATAGTGCCGACGAATAAAGTTAAAAAAAATGACGGGCGTACATCCGATTTAACCTTCTCATGGATGCTTGTCACACTCGGTGCTGAGTGGCAACAATGGCAAGAGTTAGCGTCAGAATGGATGGCAATTCAAACCGAAGCTATACACCTAAAGAGGGATGCTTTGGGGCGCTTCTTTGAATCTTACCTTGCTGAATGTGCGCCTTATGCAATTAGTAATGTGGATTTGTTTTTTAAGGGTTATCTAGGGCATAAATGCTCTAGTGAAGAGCTGGAAGTCGCAGTAAAGAAAACACAGAATACCCCTAGTATAATCCAAAAAGGCGTAAATTATCCTTGTGAGTTCATTGATTTTGTTATCGAGAAAGTGTTCTCGGAAGAAGATGATAATGGCAACCTAGTGCCACTGGTTCAAAACCCACTGAGCAAAATCCAACGTAAAGATTCAGCAACAGAAACCGTGCGCAACCCCTTGCCGTATCGCTACATTCAGGATTTGCGCCAAATTCTTTGCCCATTACCTGACAAAACTGAATTGACCGTCATTGAGAAAAACCTCAAGGACGATGAATCCATGCTTCCAGTTTATCACTATCGTCATTTCAGGCACTGGACATGGGCGCAACAGCAATCAGGGCAAAGGGAAAGAGGTGGTGATGGAGACTGGTTTGAAGTCAAGCCTGAGTTGATTGATAAGTCCGATCCCGACTGCGTATGGCGTACTAAAGAAGTAACTCGAAAAGGTAAGAATATCACACTTTATCAACTCTGGTCGCCTGTAAAAGCGATGGTGATTTTCATGAAACTCCACCTACCACTACGTACCTATCAGGTGCGTATGCTAGACAGTGGTGAAGCCGATACATGGCGCTATGAAAACGGTCAATGGGTAGTGAATACTAAGCATGATTTTGCGCTTGGAAATAAAAAGCGCCCATTCGGGAAAGGAATCTTCCGCCGCATTCACGATACCATGACAGGGTTGTATTCCGCAGGCTTGTATATCAATACCAACAAAACAGCCGACCAGAACAAAGACGAACTTGAACGGGGCTACATCATTCCTTGGCAAAACGAGGAAGTGTTGTACTGGCTGGAAAAACTGCGTAACTGGCAAGAAAAATACAATCCGATTACAAAACCCACGGACTGTACTACATTGCTGAATAAGCACACCCATTTTAAAAAATCTAAAAAACAACTAGAAAGCATGGGGGAAATATCCTTTCTGTTTCGTGATGCATCAGCTAAGAGTGTAGATAAACACAAGCCAATTGCGTTTAATAGATTAAAAACATTTTGGTATCAACTGTTATCAACGTTAGGAAAACAACTCGCAAAGCAGGGTAACACACTGGATAACGGTGAACGATTGGAACTGGTTGTGGATTACCCCGAAGGTGCTACTAGCAACGCTAAGGTTGCCACACTCTTTCCATTGCACAGTTTGCGTGTTTCGCTTATTACGGCTTACACGATGGACACACAACTGCCATTACCTGTGATTTCTAAACTATTGGCGGGTCATACGCGCCTGTTGATGACCATCTACTACAACAAGATTACTCCGTCTGTAATGGCAGAGAAAATGGATGAAGCACATGGAGAACTGGATGCTAAATCCAAACAATCGGTGCGCAACTTCCTTAGAGATGCCTCGATGGAGCAGATCCAATGCAAGATGGTGTATCACAGCGAGGGTAGCATTCAGGCAGCGCTGGCTAATCGCAATCCAATTGGCTGGGAGGAGCGCTCGTGTGGGATGTGTTTGGTCGGCGGTAACACCGTAAAATCCGATGAGATCAGTACCCTTGGAGGGTGCTGGAACGGTGGTGAATTGATTAGGGATTCGAAAACTGCTCAAAATCGCATTTATGATAGCGTGCCGCACGGCGCTGAAAACTGTATTCGCTGTCGCTGGTTCATTACTGAGGCTCGATATTTACCTGCACTCAACGCCCACTTCAATCAACTGAGTTATAAAGCGCATCAAGCGGCTAACCTATCTGTAGAAATCGAAGGTGAGCTGGAAGCTCTGAAAGATGAGCAGTTCTTCTGTGAAGAGCAAGGTAAGCCGTTTATCAAACACGATAAGCTGCAAACCCTACAGCGCCGCTGGGAAAAGCAGCAAGTCGAAGCAAGTGAATACGCTGAAGACTGGATAAAGTGCTTTGAACTGATCCATAAAATCATTTGTGTTGAAGAAGCTAGAGGTGAGGATGACACCAAAGATAAATTAATTGCGGTTGGCTCTGAGCAAGATGTCAGCCATGCCTTGAAGTTTATTGAAACCGACTCTGAGTTGCTGCACCTATCGCTGCTTTGTGACGATGCAGAATTCTACCCTGATTTGCAGGACGAACTGCGTAAAACGCCTGTGATAGAAAAGCGCTCTCGACAACTTAGCCGTGTGCTGATGAAAAAAGGCTTTGAGCCGATTTTCATGGAAATGGACGACAAACAACAGCTCATCGCTGCCAATGCCATGCTGCGCCAAATGGCGAAAATCGCTGATCCTGACGACAAGCTCGAAGGCTACCGCAAGGTGGCGAACTACATCGAAGCGGGTGAATATCTGACCGACAATAAGCTATTGTTTGGCGGTATTCATGCTCTGAGTAATAAAGTCATGAACCTAGATGGTATCTCACTACCGAACCTATTGGAGAACTAATGGAATTAGATATTGATGTCATTCTGGCTGACTTGAAAGAAGGTAAAGTGCCGCGCACACAGCAAAACCTCGATAAGCTCAACGACACGCTGAAAGCCTATGCAGAATCAGGTCAGCGTGACTTCTCTATCACGCAAATAGGGCGGGTGTCTGCCGAAAATGGCGGATTGGCGTATGAGGCTTTACGTGCTACCCGCAACAAGCACTATCGCACCCTCATCGAAGCATGGGCGGCAAAGTACAATACCAGTACCAAAAAACCGTTATCCAACACCTCACGGTCTAAATCTATCCCTGCGGATAATAAGCTGTTAGAGCGCATCCCAGACCCTGCGGTACGCGCCTTGTTTGGTCAAATCATTGCGGAGCGAAACCGCTATCGCAAAGAAGTCAATTTGCTCAAACAACACGCCAATATAACCATCGACAAACGCCCTGTGCGCCAGTTTGACACCACCGCAGAACCAAGCGTGGAAGTGCTGCCATCCCTATCAGGCGTACTCACAGAATCAGAGAAAAAAGCCTTAGCGTATGCCATTTCTGACGAATGCATGGAAAAGAACGACTGGCAATATACTCAAGCAGGTCAGGTAAAAGACATGGAGTACAACAGCGAAGTATTCCCAAGAGGCTTTGTCACAGGGCTTCGCAAACTATTGGGTGAGGTAGATGATTGATGGCAAGTGGGCAGCAGAAAGCGCAACAAAACCTTGAGGCATTTGAGGTCTGGAAAGCAACGCAGACGGACGATGAGTTTAAACAAATCGTGTTCAGAGGTCAGCTTAATCGTATTGAAGTGGCAAAGGGTATTGGTTGTGGAAAATCGGCTTTAAACCAAAATCCTGCCCTCAAGAAAGCACTCAAAGCCTTAGAAGATGAACTGCGCGTTAAAGGTGTCCTGCCACCTTTAACCGAGACTGCCCAGAAGAATGCGGATAAGCCTAAAGCCTACGATAATACCGCCAACCGTAAGCTTCTAGACTCAAAGCGGGTGTCGTCATTAGAGGCTGAGAACATTGAATTAAAAGCCAAGGTTAAAGAGCTTGAAAAGCAACTTGAGCGCTTTGGTGAATTGTCCGAAACCTTATCTGAAATGGGGTTGATGCCACGATGAATGCCGCTTTGCATGAAGACCAAATGCGTGTAACCAGTATCCCTTATCGCTCGACCAAGATGGTGATATTCAGCGGTGTACCGCTGGCGAAAGACTCTTACAAAACCAATAGTGGGAAGTATTACGTCACCATCAAAGCCGACCCCGATAGCATCCCTGTGCTTCCAACTCTGGGTCAGCATTGGTCAGTCAAAGGCGCTCGCCAGATAGAAAATATGGAGATAGGTAATTATGTGATGCAGCAGCACACCTATGAATCACCTAAGCATGTTGAATGCACTTTGCCTGAAACGGGTGAGCAACTGATACGCTTTATCGCCAGAGAAAGTGACTTCAAGGGTATTGGCGAAAGCAAAGCCAGAGCGCTCTGGCAGTTCTTAGGCACAGACTTTCATGCCACACTAAAAAATGACACCCCAGAGTCCAGAAAACACCTGACATCGATTCTGAGTAACGATTCAGTAGAAGCACTCTTTAAGGGATACGCCAAATACAAAAATTTGGCGTATTGCAACTGGATGAGCGATCACAACATCCCCGCCAGTGTGCAACAACGACTGCTCAGGCATCACGGTGAAGCCTCCATAAAGGCAATTAAGTATAATCCTTATGTTTTGATGGGATTTGGTCTTTCGTTTAGTGCCATTGAAGATATTATCAAGGTAACGGATTTTAAGAGCGATGTCGCGCAGGATGACCCAAGAAGACTCAGTGCGGCTCTGGAAATGGCAATTCGAAAAGAGATTGAAAAAGGTCATACCTATACCACTCATGCCAATGTACGCCCTTATCTCTACAAGTTACTGAAAAACAAAGCACTGGTCACTCAGGCGTTCCAGTCAGGTCACGATAAAGCGCAGTACATTTTAAATCCCGACATAGGAACCTACCATCCAACGGCGCAACTTCTGATGGAAAGTGTCGTTGCCAAGCGCTTAAAAACACTGATTAAGCGAAGTGACTTGTTTGATGAAAGAGCCAATGCCGCCTATTGCTCTGCGGTTGCCGAACTTCCCTACGAATTAACCCCTAAACAAACCGAAGCCGTCACAACGTGTCTGGATAATTCGCTAAGCTGTATTACGGGCGGTGCAGGAACAGGCAAGACCACGGTGCTGAGAACGGCGCTCAGGGCTTACCATCAACTCGGGTTTAAAATACACGCCGTGGCGCTCAGCGGTCGCGCTGCAATGAGACTTCATGAGTCCATTGGTTTTGTCACTTCAACCATTGCCAAATTGCTGCGTGAAGAACCCATTGAACCCAGTGCCGAGAACACTAATCACCTACTGGTCATCGATGAGGCGAGCATGATTGACCTACCGACCATGTATCGCCTAGTAAATCACATTCACCCCTCTGTACGATTGATATTCACGGGCGACCCCGACCAACTGCCACCAATTGGCTGCGGTAAGGTGTTGTCAGACATCGTTGAAGCAAAAACGGTGGCGAATACGATGCTAGACATCGTTAAGAGACAAGAAGGTTCAACGGGTATCCCCGAATATTCAAAGCTCATTAATCAAGGAATGGTGCCTGAACAATTAAGCACAGGTGCAATACACTTTCACGAAACCAGTAAAACAGACATTGCCAAAGTCTGTTGTGAGCTTTACCAAGAATCTCCAGAAAGCAGTCGCGTCATGGCTCCAACCAAGGCACTCGTATCAGAAATCAATAAACTCACCCAACAAGCCGTTAACCCAGATAGCACTAGTCTTGAGTTCGAAATCAATGGTGATAAGTTCTTTTTGCCACTTCGCATGAATGATGTGGTGTTATTCACGCAGAACCATTATGGCAAAGGCATTCAGAACGGCTCACTTGGTATGCTAACCAACGCCAAACCTTCTGGTGATAGTTACGGTGAAGTGACGCTAGATACAGGTGAAAAGGTCGAGATAACACAATCCGTTCTCGACAGCATGGAGTTGGGTTATGCAATCACCCTACATAAAGCCCAAGGGTCACAATTCCCGCGCATCATTATTGCCCTGCAAAAAGGTAGGATAGTAGATAGAGCATGGCTCTATACGGCAATCACGAGAGCTGAAAGTGAAATCCATATCGTTGGTAGTAGTGATGACATGAAGCAGATCACCGAGGCACCTAGTCACTCTCATAAGCGGAATAGTTACTTGAAAGAGCTACTGAAATAAGCATTTTAAACTCATACTATCCTATGTGCGTTACGATAGATCGTTGTTACATAAAGGTAATTTCTTCTTTGACTAAGTTACTCTAATGTTTTTAGTATGACGTTATCAAAATTATGTTAGAGCATAGGAAAAAAATGGCATCACCATTAGCAGATCTTGATGAGCTTGTTTTGAAGTGTCGGGATGATAAAGCCAAAAAGTATATCAAAGAAGCTGTTGAATGTTACAAATCAGGTGCATTTCGTTCATCCATAGTTTCTACATGGATTGCAGTCACTTTCGATCTAATTGATAAGTTTAAAGAGCTATCGTCTTTAGGTGACAAAGAAGCTGAAAAACAAGTTGAGGAACTTGAAAAGGCAAGAAGAATCAATGATATATCAAGATTTTTGCAACTCGAACGAGAAATTGTAGAAGTAGCCAGAGATAAACTTGAGCTAATTTCACATACCGAAAGTGTGGACTTAGAGCGCCTCCAAGAAGATAGAAATCGTTGCGCACATCCTTCAATGAATCTCGAAGGTGAAATATTCAACCCCTCGGCTGAGCTAGCGAGGTTGCATATAAGGTCAGCGGTTAATCACTTACTTCAATTCCCACCTTCACAAGGCAAGTATGCTCTAGAGCGTTTAATTTCTGAAGTAGAGTCAAAATATTTTCCGACAAGGAAGGAAGATATACTGTTAACACTCAAAAGTAGCCCACTTATTAAGCCAAGACATAGCCTTTTGAGAAATGTGATGGTCGTACTATTTAAAAAGGCACTAAACCCAGAAATAGATGCCCTTTTAAAAATGAAGATCCATTCAGTTATCGGCGCTATTGGGATACTACATAAAGTGCAATACGATGAAATTCTTAATAAAGATCTATCTCGGATAGTTCAGCAAGTGCCAGACAAAGAATTGAAGTATGCCGTAAGCTTGTTGGTGAACATTGATGACTCATGGGTATACTTAGACAATGTGGTAAAACTTAAACTAACTTCATATGTATCTGATCTTCCGTCGGAAGATTTTGATTACTTCGAACAGTTGTTAAACTATAAGCCTTTACTGAAATCTGCCGAAAAACGCTTAGGCAGAGCCACAATGAGAGAGTTAAGAGATATCATCCCATTTGATATAGATGACAGAATAATCGATCGAATGATCGATATATACGCTCGTTCCAATAATTTTTATGAAGCAAACGGCTGGGTGGAGGAAACAAGGAGCTATGTTTCTGATTTTTCGAAGGAGCATATAAGTAAGATTATTAATGTTGCCTCAGAAAACAATCAGATTACAGGTAGTAATGAGTTCCCTAAACTGGTTCGCGCAATTCGATCCCGAAAGGTTATTACCGATCAAGAACTCAATGAATTACTAGAGAAAAATGGAATCGAAGATTTAGTTGTAAAAGTTAACCCTGAACCAACTTAACAAGTGAATATTGATTGGAGAAGTTGTTTGTATTGAACCTTTTCATAGCAATCAAAAAGATGGTCAAGAAAAATCATAAATGCCTAGCGAGTAGTGAGCTGCGCGAGCGTCAGGAGTGGCTTTATTATTTTACTTTACCATCATTTCCCCTAAATACCCTCTGGGAAGGGTGATGGTTTCACGCAGTGAGGCCATCATCTTGCTAAGCCTTCAGGGATAAAAAAGCGTACACACTAATATACATAGTATGTACGCTTTATATGCCCACAAGAAGCATTGTCAGTAAAGGGCTGTCACTCACTCACGCGCAAATAAACATAGTTTTTACTGTATACTCCATTAGGGAG
>NZ_JBSUGE010000040.1:0-11477 GCF_054064075.1 Vibrio sp. JZG10 | reverse complement strand
CTATGCGTTAGTTTTAGTGATTAAGGTGGTTTGCAGTGGCTTTTGTATTGCGTTGCTCACCCCTTAACAGGGCGTTATGTTTTCGGAGGGAAATTGTCACTATGAGCATAGAGCTAAGAAGAATTGACCATGATAACTTCTATGAAATCTGCCAGTTACAAGTTGCTAAAAACCAATTAAATTATGTCGATAGCAATGCTATTTCATTGGCTGAAGCGAACTTTATGGATTTTCCTTGGTTTCGTGGCATCTATGCTGAAGATAAGCCAGTAGGTTTCATCTTGGTAAACGCAGACATTCCCGCAGATAAATTTTTCCTTTGGCGATTCATGCTAGATCAGACACAACAATCAAAAGGTTATGGTCGTAGAGCTATCGAGTTGTTAAGTTCAGAGTTGCTTAACGAGTTTGGAGCGTCGGCTCTTTATACAAGTGTTGTAGATAGCACAGGTGGTTCAAAAGGTTTCTACTTGAATTGCGGGTTTATACCTACTGGAAACTTAGTCGCAGGCAGGGAAATAGAGTTAAGCAGAACTCTTAAGCCCCACACTTAGTATCAAGTTTGAAGTGCGACACTTAGAGTAGCTGCTCATAAATATACTCCGTTGGTGTCTTGTAACCAAGCCTTTGGCGTGGTCTGTTATTCAGTTTATACGCTATCTGGCTGCACAGTCTTTGTGTCACATGAGCCATTGAGGTTTTCTTAGGTAAATATTGGCGTATGAGTCCATTTGTATTCTCATTGGTCCCTCGCTCCCAAGAGTGGTAGGGCGTTGCGAAGTAAAACAAGCATTTATGCTTGTTTTCTATCTCCTGATGTTGGTTAAATTCTGTACCATTATCAGCAGTGATAGTTCTAAATGGTAAGTTTGAACGTGTAACGATCTCTGTCATTCTCGCGTTGAGTGATGCAGTTGTTCGGTCATCTAGCTGTCCGATATAGGTGTAGCCAGTCATTCTGTCAACGAGAGTGACAATGCAGTGCTTAGTTCCACGACCGATCACGGTATCTATTTCCCAATGTCCAGGTTCTAGGCGTAACACAGCTTGTTTTGGTCGTTCTGTTATGTGCCTTTTAGCGGCAATTCTCCCCCTGCTATCTTTGGCGTTGTAGCGCTTACGTCTCTGTTTTGGTGATTGACGTAAATGTTTCCAGAGCATGCCTCCGTTGGCTTTATCGGTCCAAATGTGCTGGTAAATAAGCTCATGGCTCATCACTGGATAGCCATGCAAACGGCAATACCCAACGATTTGGTCAGGACTCCAATCGAGCATTATAAGCGCGTCAATAATTTTGAAATCGTGCTTGGTATAGCGCTTGTTACGCCGTGATCGGCTCAACCTGGTTCTAGCTCTTTGTTGCGCTCTAGCAGGCTGATAGGAAGGGTTAGGGCGATAGGCGTTGCATCGAGAGTTGCGTTTAAATTCTCGGTAGATAGTGCTCTTGTGACGCCCTAGCTCTTTAGCGATGTTGACGACACTAATGCCTTGCTTTCTAAGTGCGGACATCATATACCTTTCATTCTCAGTGAGGTGTGTGTAATTCATGGTTTTTCACTTCTTGGCGGGAGTAAAACTTATGAATAGCACATCTCACTGTTTTAAATTTCAGGGGTGTCGCACTTCGTACTTGAATCCAAGCCGTTTAACAAACTGTTCAAGAGGGATTCTCAACGCGTGGCATTTTCATCATGCGTTGGTTTTAGTGTTTAAGGCGGTATGCGGCGACTTCGGTATTGCGTTGCTCATCCCTTAACAGGGCGTTATGTAGCCGCGAGAGGACGGTAGGTTAAAAGGATTTATATATGTTAAATATTCGGCAAGCTCGCATTGAAGATATCAGTGTTATCAAGAAACTACAGTTTCAGCTTAATGAGTATCATCAAGCAAATTTACCTGATGACTTTTTATCACCGGAAGAAATTGAACAAAAAATAGACCTGCACAAGATAATCGAAAGTGAAAGCTCGATTTGTCTGGTAGCCGAAAGCAAAGGGCAGTTAGTAGGTTTTGTTTTTGGTGAGCTATGGGTTCGTAAGTCTTGGACGCTCAAACAGCGAAAGATCGCAAGCGTTGAACAGATTGTTGTGGATTCATGCTTTAGGAGTCAGGGTGTTGGACTGGCGCTAATAGAGGCATTTGAGGAAAGTGCTATTTCTAACGGCGGAGAAGAGCTGTGGTTAGAAGTATATTCTTTCAATGAATCTGCTCTAGCTTTGTATCGCAAAGCTGGTATTGCGCCCAAAATCCAAATTGGACAGAAAGCACTACCCTGAAAGTCGGCTACATAACAAATTGTTCAAGAGTGATTCGGCACGCGTGGCATTTTTACTATGCGTTGGTTTTAGTGGTTAAGGTGATATGCGGAAGCTTCGGTATTGCGTGCCTCACACCTTAACAAGGCGTTATACCTATTTCGGCAAAGGAGCTAACAATGAGTTATGATCAGTTTGAGTTAGATGAAGACAGCCTTTATTTGAATGGAAAGGTTATCATTGATGGTAGTTTTGATAACTCACTTGAGTGGCTAGCGTCAAACTTTTCGGATACAAAGACTTGCCCTATTTGCAAAAGCCACTTGCTTGATTTTTGGTTTCAAAATGAGGTACTTACAGATAGAGTAAACTTTGACTCAGAGTTTATTAATTTGAAGCTATGTCGCAATTGCAATTACTGGCAGTGGCACCACGAGAATCCATATAAAATAAATACTTACGGCTGTCTCGATCATTATACTCACTCTGGAATATCAAAAATCAGGACTTATGACGAGTTACCTTATTCTTGCCATCATGAACTAGCGGTGGCATTTAGAAGAAATCCCAAGCTTTGGCATACTATAAATCCAACCGAGTTTGAAAAACTCGTTGCTTCTATCTTCAGGGCAAATTACGCCGAATGTGAGGTTATCCACGTAGGTAAACCAGATGACGGAGGTGTTGATGTTATTTTTATCGATTCAGGTGAAAAACAGTGGCTAATTCAGGTAAAACGTCGTGAGTCTGAAAATTCGTCAGAAGGTATTTCAACTATAAGAAATTTGCTCGGTACAATGGTGTTAAAGAACTCAGCTTATGGGATACTAGCCTCGACTGCTGACCACTTTACACACAGAGCAAATGAGGCTGTTGGGCTCGCCCGTAGTCAAGGAATGCACTTAGAGCTAATGGACCGCGGTGTTCTAGACCGAATGATTGGTAAACTTCTACCATCAAACCCAGTAGCAGGGTTTATATCTGAAAACTACTCATCAAAGATATCGTCTGTTTTTTCGTCGAAAATAGCGGGTGTCTATGAGAGAGAATAGGTATAACAAACTGTTTAAGAGTGATTCGCAACGTTTGGCATTTTTACTATGCGTTGCGTTTAGTGTTTAAGGTGGTATGCGGGAGCTTCGGCATTGCGTTGCTCACACCTTAACAGGACGTTAGGTGTTCGAGAGGATTATGAGTCATTATCAACTAAGTGTAATTAGCCAAGTATGGATATTATTAGCATTCTATCCAGTCATTTCTTATGTCTACTATTTAAATTCAAGGTCGATTGCTCAATCTGCTCATGGTCTATTGTCCTTGGCTGGATTTCTTTATGCTGTCGTTGTATGCGAGTTTACTCAATTTGACCCGCAGTATTATTGGTATTGGCCAATCTACCTGTTTTTTATCCTTTCGTTGCTTTCTACGATTTACTCGTTCAAAGCCTTTAAAGGTAAAAAGTATGTACACTTAATACACGTGTTTACAATCATCTCAAATATACTGACAAGTTTTGTTGCGTTAATGGCAGTGGCACACGATTGGATATGAACACCTAACAAAGCGTTTAAGACAGATTCGCAACGCTCGGCATTTTTGGTTTGCTTTGATTTTAGTGTTTACGGCACAATAGTTTAGGTTCGGTGGTCTGCGTTGCTCACTACTTAACGCGGCGTTAGTTGCCATGAGGAAAAACGCAGCCAAATCACAAAATCTAGCGGTAAAAGCTCAAAGTAGTAAAGTGAGTTTTTCTCGATCAAATCCAGTGTTGAATATTTCAGCTAAGATCCAAACTTGGCACTGGTTCACGACTGACTTGTTCTTTGGTGTTGCAGATTTTAGGTTGGGCGGAAGGTGATTTTTTGCTGAAACCCTGCTCGGTGAGTTTACCGTTTCAAAAGCAGATTTACTTGCTGAAAGGGCGCTTTCTTTGGCGTGGTGAGTTTACGTTGTTTCAGCGACTAGCCGCTTTGAGACTACGCCTGACTTAACGGCACTAAAGTACGTAGGTTTTTTGTTCGCAAAGCCTAAACTGTCCTAAAATCAGTAAATTGTGTTTGGCAACTAACAAACAATTTAAGAGTGATTCAGCACGCTTGGCATTTTTGGTTTGGGTTTGGCTCAGTGTTTACGGTGTTCAAATGAAGTGCCGTGGTCGCGTGCTTCACACCTTAATTGGGCGTTAGCCCTTTTCGAGGAAATGATATGGAAATCGTACAAGAAATTGTTGTTTCAGAATTGCACCATAAGGCAATCGAAGCATTAAGAAACCGAGCTTTTCCGGACAGCCAAGTAAGTCGTTCTTACTTTAAGCAGTTGCCTCATATGCGAGCCCTTCATTTTCAAGGTGAACAGTTGGTTGGCTACCTTGGACTGGACTATCGCGTTGTTAGTGTCGGTGGGGAAATACATAAGGTTCTGGGCGTAATCGACTTCTGTGTTGATGAACGTTATAGAGGGCAAGGTATTGGCTCTTTCATGTTGTCAGAAGTATCGTCATTTGCCGAAACTAAAGACGTTGATTTCATAATCCTCATATCTGACTTACATGATTTCTACTCATCAAATGGCTTTAACAAAGTTCAGTGTATGCAGTCTTGGTTAAGGCTTCACGAGCACACCAACTTTGGAGTTGCTGTAGAGTATATTGATGGACTGTATGTGAAACCACTCAGAGATAAGCAGTGGGGTGTTGGACATTTTGATTGGCTAGGTTATATGTACTAGTCAACCACAGGGCTAACAAAGCATTTAAGAGTGATTCGCTACGCTTGGCAGTTTCGCTTCGCTCAAGTATAGCCAAGCGCTGCTCACACCTTAATGCGGCGTTATGTGCTTGGAGGAATTAATATGCAAAAGAAGCAAATTGTAAAATACATATTATTTTTCCTTGGTATTGGAATTGTTATAGCTATTGGCTTTGATCAGCTGTTTTTTCGAGGAAAGCTTATAGGGACTCATCACGGCGTGGTTCTATCTTCGTGGGATAACACAGATGCTCCTGGTAAAAGCCGAAGCATCCACATTTATAGAGCAGCTGTAAAGTTAGAGCATGGTGAGGTTGTACAGGTTATTTGCAAGTCGATCTGTATTGAGGGCAAGGTGGTTATTGTTGAACAGTACAAGCCATTGTTTGGCAGCTACAGCAACTATTACAGTTCATTATTGGCTCCGTCAAAAATGTAACTACACACATAACAAACTGTTCAAGAGGGATTCGCAACGCGTGGCATTTTTACTGTGCGTTGGTTTAAGTGATTAAGGTGGTATGCAGCGGCTTCGGTATTGCGTTGCTCACCCCTTAACAGGGCGTTAGGCGACATGAGATAAACGATAGAGTAGTGATAGTATCTTGGCGTGAATCTAGCTTCAGTTAATAGAAAAGGAGTGGATTAATGAATGGTAAAGCATTTGATAATTGGCAAAAATCGCGAAAGAAAGGATGTTTAAATTGGCTTTTCAGAACAACTTTCGTTACAGCCATTTTGTACATGATTTTTAATGTTATTTTCCTTTATCCATCTTCTGATGCTGCAAGCATTACGATTTTCTTATCGGATAATGCTCTTAATTACTCAATTTACACGGTCGGGATGTTTTTCGCATTTTGGGCTATTTGGTTATACAACGAATCTTCGTATGAGAAAGAAGTTAAACGTAGAAATGTCGCCTAACAAACTGTTCAAGAGGGATTCGCAACGCGTGGCATTTTCACTATGCGTTGGTTTTAGTGATTAAGGTGGTGTGCGGTGGCTTCGATATTGCGTTGCTCACCCCTTAACAGAGCGTTAACTGGCGCAAAAAATACGAAAGCACATTGATACGGTTTCTAGGTTCAGAAGTTCAGCGTGTTCGGTCGGTTTCCTTAATTGAGCTAATGCGACTAATTTCAATCTGGTACTTAAGTTTACTGATGTGAAAGGCGGCAAAAAGCCTTCTAATAATATAAGGCATTCGCGATTAGTTCGGCGCACTTACATTGCCGAAGTATGGTGTTGTGAGACGCATTTCAAACTAAAGATAAACGGTAATCTTTTGGTTAAATACATATTTGAGTTAGCTTTACTAATCATTAATTAGGAAAACCACTTTGGCTAAAGTGGCTGTAAGATCTGCGAAAACTGAAAGGCGCTCAGTTAACAAACTGTTCAAGAGGGATTCGCAACGCGTGGCATTTTTACTATGCGTTGGCTTAAGTGTTTAAGGTGGCATGCGGGAGCTTAGGCATTGCGTTGCTCACCCCTTAACAGGGCGTTATGCCTTAGGAGATAAAATGGAAGATGTTCTCACGATTTTAAAGGTTTGTAGTGCAGTGGTAGCAATTATTGCAACTTTGATTGGTGTACTAAAATTCAAGTTTACACGCCGATCAGCAATGATAGCGGAGTATCAACATGCTAGAACTTTTCTATCTGAGGTCGACACTTTACATCCTTACGCAAAAGACCTTGGCTTTTACACGATCGCAGGTAATAGTTACGTAAGTTCAGCTGAAATTGAATATGCTATAAGCCTTGAAAACCCGGTTAAGTCTTTAAAATGTTATGTTAAAGGTAGAAAGTACTTTATTCCGTTTAATGAGCTTAAGTATCCAAAGCTCAAATTTAAGCCCAAATACGAGTCTCAACGAAAAAGAGTGTTCTTAACCTATTTCTATATGTTCATGTATTTCTTGATGGCTTTTGTTGCTATGTCTCCAGCTATTCTTTCCCAGTTTATAGATTATTCGTCTATTACTGATTACGTTTCGCTATTATTGGTCAGCTTGGTGGCATTCGGCTATCTTGCGTACGAAATGCTGCAACGTCATCTCGAAATATACTTTGCGCAGTTCTTGTTTGACTCACAAGAAGTGCACCGAGATCTAAAGGTAGTAAAGGCATAACAAACTGTTTAAGAGTGATTCGCAACGCGTGGCATTTTTACCATGCGTTGATTTTAGTGATTAAGGTGGTGTGCGGTGGCTTCGGTATTGCGTTGCTCACACCTTAACAGGGCGTTAAATTCTTGAGGGTTTATGAGAGCATTTCGAAATGTATCAAAAGGGTTGCAGGGTAGCCTAAAGTCACTTTATTCCGCTCTAGACAATAAAACGAACGAGAGCATTGAGGATTGGCAATGTGTTGCAATCACAGTGTTCGACCATTGGTTAACACGAGAAGAGTTTGAGCAATATTTTACTAATCGTTCGTTAGACCAACAAGCCGATATCGACCTACGTTGGCATTTGTTTCATCGTCTTCTAGCGGAGGACGTTTCGTGTTACCAGTACAAATATAGATCTGTTAGTCGGTTGATATTTAAGGAGCCAAGAAACAGCTCTTTGTTTGTCCGCCGTTTATCTAGGTTTTCAGTTACAGATGCTGATGCTTTGCAGCTCGTAATTCCAGAATATCGGGCTGTTTTCGTACAAGGTTATGACGATACATGTTCTCTTTACTTTGAGTGTCGAGAGTCTGTAGAGCCTCTACTCCATGAAATTAGAAAGTTGGGCATGTATACGTTAGAACGAATTTAACAAACTGTTTAAGAGTGATTCGCAACGCGTGGCATTTTCATCATGCGTTGGTTTAAGTGATTAAGGTGGTATGCAGCGACATCGGTATTGCGTTGCTCACACCTTAACAGGGCGTTATGTAACAAGGAAAGTCCGAGTATGGAAATAGTAACGGATAGACTGAAAATGACTCAAATTACGGACAAAGATTGGGAGTCATTTGAATCTTTACATCGTGATCCTGCTGTTATTAGATTATGTTTCGATGAGCCATCTCCTTCAGAAATAAAAGAAAGATTTAAATCAAGGCTTCCTCGGTGGTCTAAAACTTCAGAAAATTGGCTATGCCTTACAATGACTATACGGGAAACTGGTGAAAAAATCGGTGTCACTGGTTTTCATCTTACCGATGGTATGGCAGACGTTGGGTATTTAATTCTCCCTCAATATCATGGTCTCGGGTTTGGTACAGAGTCATTGAAAGCATTAATCAATTGGGCTTCTAATGAACTAGCTATTACGGCATTTAGTGCAGTAGTTACAGAAGGTAACGTTGGTTCAGAGAAGGTGCTTATTAAAAGTGGCTTTTCTCTCAAAACAGTAGCACCAAATGCCTACCAAATTGGCGGTAAATTGTATGCAGATCGTATTTATAGCATCGAAAATATTGTTACATAACAAAGCGTTTAAGGCAGATTCGCAACGCGTGGCAGTTTTGGTTTTAGTCGGCTTAAGTGTTTACGGAGCAAGGTTTAGGTACAGTGGTAGTGTCGCTCACTACTTAACGCGGCGTTAACTGGCGCAGAAAATACGATAGCACATTGATACGGTTTCTAGGTTCAGAGGTTTAGCGTGTTCGGTCAGTTTCCTTAATTGAGCTAATGCGACTAATTTCAATTTGGTACTTAAGTTTACTGATGTAAAAGGCGGCACAAAGCCTTCTAATAATATAAGGCATTCGCGATTAGTTCGGCGCACTTACATCGCCGAAGTATGGTGTTGCGAGACGCATTTCAAACTAAAGAAAAACGGTAACCTTTTGGTTAAATACATATTTGAGTTAGCTTTACTAATCACTAATTAGCAAAACTAGCTTTGGCTAAAGTGGCTGTAAGATCGGCGAAAACTGAAAGGCGCTCAGTTAACAAACTGTTCAAGAGGGATTCGCAACGCGTGGCATTTTTACTATGCGTTGTTTTTAGTGTTTAAGGTGGTATACGCTGGCATCGGTATTGCGTTGCTCACCCCTTAACAGAGCGTTATGTAGATATGCAATTGCATGCACTTTTTCTAGGGAGAATGCTAACTGACATAGTATACTGCTGGTTTTCAATATTGAGAATTTACAATGAATTATGAACAAGATCCTATGACAGGGTTCAAGACTCTTGAAATGGCGTTTTCTGAAGGTTTTCGAATGAAACGCGTACCGTTCACCGAGGATATTTATTTTGTTAGAGATCGAGCTCTTGGTTACTACCGTTACACTTATGCTCGCTTAGATAAGCTAAAAGTCCTACAGACAGTTGTGTTAAATGGTAAAGAAGAATTAAACGGGCTACCTTGTTTCGGTTTGTATTATGGAACGTTAGAAGCACTAAGAGGGACAGGGGTAACCGTGCCGTATATTCAAAAGGTATTGGCTGAATTCACAAAAAGTCTTCCGAAAAAACTTTCTGAGTTTTATATCGAGACTAGCGTTGATATCTCTAACGAGGCATCCCTTGCGGTTGCTGGAAAATTGTTTGGTGAACCAGCGACCGACAGCGTGGACGAGGCTACAGGTGAGCCAATCAGAGTATGGCAAACTAAAGTCAGCCGATAAATCCACATAACAATCTGTTTAAGAGTGATTCGCAACGCTTGGCATTTTTGCTATGCGTTGCGTTTAGTGTTTAAGGTGGTATGCGGAAGCATCGGTATTGCGTTGCTCACACCTTAACAGGGCGTTATGTTTAGGAGAGTTAATTGAAGAAAACTAGAGAATTCCGCTCTAACTATCTGCTATTTATAGCGTTTCTAATGTGCTTGTTGCTGATTCTGTTTGGAACATTAATTGGCTCAACTTCCTTCCAAGGCACGTTTATCAATGTTGCTTGGTATGATGCATTGTCAGCTGTAGATTCAATTTTGGCAGGTGGTGGTACATGTTTTGCTGCATTTTACGCGTACAAAGCTCTAAGTACTTGGGAGCGTCAGTGGAAGTTCACGACATCACATAGAAAGACGGATGAACTGTTGTCTGCTTTGAAAAACTACCAATCTGCGACTTTAGATATTGCAGAAGCAAACCTTAAGAATACAGAATTTAGCTTAGGAGAAGAGTCGAAGTTAGAGCAAAAGATTGACGTTTCAGATATGCACAATTCATGGTTCAAGTTTAACTCTCAACTTTACGATGTACTCGGTTATGTGAAGGGTAAAAAGCTGCTCTCTACATCTAAAATAGAAGAGCTTAGAGATTTAGTTTCAGAGGTTGAGCGTTTAGCATGGAGAAGTAAGCAACAATCAACCGACTTAGATTTCGAAGCTACTTACACAGAGATCCAAAATCGTTCTTATAAAGCCAATTATAAATTTACTAGCAAAGTAACTGAACTCAAACTTTGGTTGTATGAAAATCAAACATAACAAACTGTTTAAGAGTGATTCGCAACGCGTGGCATTTTCATCATGCGTTGGTTTTAGTGATTAAGGTGGTATGCGGCGGCATTGGTATTGCGTTGCTCACACCTTAACAGGGCGTTAGTTGCCAACGAGGAAAACGCAGCTTAAACAGAATATTTAGAGTTAAAATCGGTGTGTTTTTGGTGGGGTTTCGTACTTCAATTTTGAATCGTTCGGGTTTGTGAAAATCGTTCTCAGGTTTCTTTTGTGGTTGAATTTTCTGTTTCAGAAACCGAATCACTGGTTGAGAGTCAGCTCTGTGACATTGTCTTTTCAAATGAGCTTTTTGGTGTTGTTAGCCCGTTTTCTACGGCGCTGTTTGTTCCAAGCGGTTTCAGTGAGAGACGCTTAAAAACTACGCCTGATTTGAGTTTTTCAAAGCACGTAAAAAGAGTGTAGGCAAAGCGGTAATCAACTCCAAACCTAAGCCTTGGGTTTGGCAACTAACAAAGCATTCAAGAGGGATTCACAACGCTTGGCAGTTTTGGTTTGAATTAGTTTAAGTGTTTACGGCACAATGGTTTAGTTTGGGTGGTGGCGTTGTTCACCCCTTAATGCGGCGTTAGTTTGCAAGCGAGGGGCTGAATATGAAAGGGCGGGGGTATGATTAAGAAACTGCAACTTGTAGTTAACAATCGAAGGCAGCTTATTGGGGCGAGATGCTTCGTATGGCTTACAGCGCTAATATTTATTGTGGGGACTTATTTCGATATCCAGGCTGGAGGGCTTTATTTTCAAGGGGCATACAAAACAGATGGACTCTATGATCTTCAAATAGGATTTCAAATGCTGGTGATAGTCATATGCCTATGGTTTGGCTCATTCGGTTTGAGAATAGAGTCGAAAAGTAGTCCTTAGTAACAAACTAACAAAGCATTTAAGGGTGATTCCCAACGCTTGGCATTTGCAGTTCAAGGTTGGTTTTTGTGTTTACGGTGTAAAGGTTTAGGTTAGGTGGCAGCGTTGCTCACACCTTAATGCGGCGTTAGGTGCTTGAAGGAAAAGGTAAGTATGGAAATTGCTTTTCGGCAGATAAACATTGATGATTGCGAATTATG
>NZ_JBSUGE010000039.1:0-12199 GCF_054064075.1 Vibrio sp. JZG10 | reverse complement strand
CTATGCGTTGGTTTAAGTGATTAAGGTGGTATGCGGCGGCATCGGTATTGCGTTGTTCACCCCTTAACAGGGCGTTAGTTGGTTCAAAGGATTGCAAGCTATGTATAAACAAACAGAAGTTAATAAAGTATTACTAACCCTCCTTTTTATCCTAAGCGCGATCATAATATTTACATCTAGCCACATAAGCAGCGCAGTGATTGCATTATTAATCAATTTGGTTATAGCTGTATTGTTTTACTCTATGACAGTCGGAGTAAGTGGAAATAAAATTTACTGGTATTTTGGTTTCGGCTTTCTTCGCAAAGAAGTGGAACTGTCTGACATTGTACAGACTTCACTTTATGAGACTAAGTGGTATCAAGGTATAGGGATCCGTATGTTAAAAGATGGCTGGCTGTACAATGCTTCTGTGGGTAAAGCTCTTAAGTTAACACTGACTAGTGGTAAAAATGTTTATCTTGGGTGCAAAGACTGGAAAGGTCTTCAGAACGCGTTAAACTCCACCAACTAACAAAGCATTCAAGAGGGATTCACAACGCTTGGCAGTTTTGGTTTGAATCGGCTTTAGTGTTTACGGCACAATGGTTTAGTTTGGGTGGAATGCGTTGTTCACCCCTTAATGCGGCGTTATATGCCAGATGAAGAAAGCCAAAAAATTCAGGTTAAAAATCTCAGTTTTCATCACCTGGTTTTGGCTTTGGAGTATCAGATTTCTCCGGTTTTGATTCTCGTTTTCTTCGGTTAGTGACTCAGTTTCGGCATGCCGTTTATCGGTGGTTTTCTTCTTTGGAGCTGATAATACCAGGTCAACTTGAGCGAAATTTTTCGCTGAAACTCAGCTCTGTGTGTTTGCCTTTTTAAAAGCGGAATTGCTTGTTGAAAGGGCGCTTTCTCTGGTGTGGTGCGTTCACGTGGTTTCAGTGGCAAGTCGCTGCAAGTCAAAGCCTGACTTAAATGCATCAAAGCACATAAAAAACTATGGTTTCAAAGTATGGCTTGGCTTAAAATCTCAGGCTTGAACGTTCGCATATAACAAAGCGTTCAAGAGGGATTTGGCACGCGTGGCATTTTTAATATGCGTTGGGTTCAGTGTTTACGGCGCTATGCAGAGGCTTATGTATTGCGTGCCGGCACCCCTTAACGCGGCGTTAAGTGCAATCAGAGAAAGTCACATCAAAAAGTAGGGAAGTATGAGCATTAATATAAAATGGGATGGTGATTGTTGTTTTAAAGTGTCAACCGAAGGCGGCTTTACGTTTAATGTTGACGCTACAAGTGAGGCAGCCCCTTGCCCAACGGAAGTTCTATTGTCGGCTTTAGGTTCATGTAGTGCTACGGATGTCGTCTTGTTACTACAAGATCAAGGTTTTGAAGTTCAAGGTCTAGAAAATACGGTTACTTTTGCCCTAACGGAATCAGAACCTCGTTTATATAAATCGGCAAACTTACACTTTACAGTAAATGGCAGTGGTTTTAAGGAATCTGACATTTTGCGAGCAGCTCAAGAAGCGGTGGAAAAGCATTGTCATGTTTGTCTTATGTTGAGCCCTACGATCGATATCACTTGTTCAGCCGAAGTGGGTAAAAATTGCACTTAACAAAGCGTTTAAGAGGGATTTGGCACGCGTGGCATTTTTAACATGCGTTGAGTTTAGTGTTTAAGGTGCTTTGCAGAAGCTTTTGTATTGCGTGCCGGCACCCCTTAACGCGGCGTTAGTACTGGATTGGCATCAAAGGTTAAAAGTTTCGGTGTTTATTGGTTTCGCTTATTCATTTTACACCTGAACAATGGTGCCTTTCACGTTCTTTCCGGTGGCACTATATGTGGAGAGTTTGTTGTGACTTTGCCGTTTACGGTTTCTAATTTTCGGGCTATTTCTTTGGTGCGGCTTCTTTGATGCTGGGAAATTTTCGTCAAACGCTGAGTTTCTTTGGCGCTGTCGTTTAGTTCTGAAGCCCGTATCCTTTGTTAATTTGAAAACGGTGAAAATAGGTCAGTTAAGCAAGTTTTTCTTCTAGCCAACTTGCGTTTTGAGATTGAGTTCCAGTTTGGCAGTTGTCCCTTTAGCTTCCGCGTTTTAAGCTTCAGTTTTCGTGCTATATTTCAATATCTTGGCGTGCGCAAAAGGCTTTACGGGCAGCGTACTAACAAACAATTCAAGAGGGATTCGTAACGCGTGGCATTTTTACTATGCGTTAATTTTAGTGATTAAGGTGGTTTGCGGTGGCATCGGTGTTGCGTTACTCACCCCTTAATTGGGCGTTAGTTGTCTATTCAAATATCAAGGAAAAATAATGAGAATTAAAAATGTTAGTTTGGCTATATTGGGTTTAATTACGCTCGGTGGCTGTGCGCAGATGCCGCCAGACACAGACGAGCGTTTAGGGCAGTTTACAGCGGTTTCATCGTTTAACGTTCGAAATCTAGAGTATCAAAAAAGCAACAACACATCGTCATATACAAAAGGTAAATCATGTTATGAAGTAAACCTCTATACGTTGGCGTACATTTCAGGACCTAAAGATAACTTGTTGCAGCGTGCAATGGACGATGCAATCCGAAATGGTCAGGCGCAAGGCATTGACGGCGATCTTTTAGTAAATGCGCGAATTGAACGTAAAACGGAATACCAAGAGTCAGGTCAAATATTTGTATTAAAGAAAAGGCTTGAGTGCGTAGTTGTGGAAGGTGACTTGGTGAAAATTGAAACCAACAACTAACAAAGCATTCAAGAGGGATTCACAACGCTTGGCAGTTTTGGTTTGAATTGGCTTTAGTGTTTACGGCACAATGGTTTAGGTTGGGTGGTGGCGTTGTTCACCCCTTAATGCGGCGTTAGTTTTATGGAGGAAATATCGTGGAAATCTGGAAGTTATTATTATTTATACCAGCGTGTTTTGCGCTCAATATGACTCCAGGTCCAAACAACCTATTGTCTATGAACAATGCTCGTTGTTACGGTTTTAAGTCCGCTTTCATTGCTGGTCTCGGTCGAATTGCTGCATTCGCAGTAATGATTGCTTTGGCTGCTTCAGGTTTAGCTGTCGTTCTCTATGCATCTGAGACTCTGTTTCTAATCATTAAAGTTGTGGGCGCAGCTTACTTGCTGTGGATCGCCGTTAATCTTTGGCGTTCGGAAGCAAGTCCTGTTTCGGAACTAGAAAAAACTCGCAACCGATTAGGTTTAGCTAAACAAGAATTTTTGCTGGCCGCCGGTAATCCAAAGGCTATCTTAATCTTTACAGCCTTCCTACCACAGTTCGTCGATGTTTCTACCAGCGTAAAAGAGCAGTTCTTTGCTTTAGGGCCTACGTTCCTAATTCTAGAAATGGGTGCAATATCGATTTATGCCATATTCGGAATGTATTTAAGGCAGTGGTTCACTAAGCCAAAAATGGCGAAGTACTTCAATAGAGGCTGCGCAACCTTTTTGGCAATGTCTGGAGCAAGCTTGTTGCTAAGTCGCCAGCAATAAAACTAACAAAGCGTTTAAGGCAGATTCGCAACGCGTGGCATTTTTTGTTCAATTTAGCTTAAGTGTTTACGGCACAATAGGTTAGGTTCAGTGGTAGCGTTGCTCACTACTTAACGCGGCGTTATATGTTTATCAGCGAAAGCAGGAGTCACTGTGCAAGTAAGATATCGTTCGGATTATTCAAATCATGTTCATCAACTGGTTGTTACAGTCTCTAAGCATTTCTATGTAACGAAGCAAGGTAAGTTTAAGCGCCAATCTACTCCGTTTAAAGCTGTTATTGGTAAATCATCAAGTTATACAAAAACACATGTTGTCCATTATATGATTACTGATCATTACAGTGGCTTGTTTTACTCGGAAGTTACAACCAGCGATGATTTGTTCCCTATCGAAGCTTTTTTGGAAAGAGCGTGGGGGGTTAAGCCTGGTCATCCTATGCGGGGGGAACCGCATTTGCTTGTAGTTCCCAAATCTGTATTTAACGCGTTTCCAAGTTTAAGTGCTTGGTTATATCAAAAACCAATAGAGCTAGTGCAAGCAACAAGTGGTTTTCAAGCTGGAATTCGTAGCATCAGAACGTGGGAAGAGGTTCTGAGAACTGGTGGCTCCTTCCGTTATCAGACTGGTTTTCCGCCAGATTTCGCCGAGGTTCAGGCTAATTCTTTTGACAGTTGTGTATTCCAAACACGTAAAAACGTCACCAAGTGGACTGAAGGATTAAACATATAACAAAGCATTTAAGAGGGATTCTCAACGCTTGGCAGTTTTGGTTCTACTTCAAATTTAGTGTTTATGGCACAATGCTTTAGGTTGGGTGGAGGCGTTGTTCACCCCTTAATGCGGCGTTATGCCTCACAAAGAAAAAGGAACTTTTGATGTTTAAAATCGAGACTAAGCGTCTGATTATTAGGGATATGACTCCGAACGATGAAGATGCTTTTGTTGCTATGTCTCAGGATGCTAAATATCAACGTTTCTATGACGAAAGCGATTGTGACCCTAATAAATATCGAGAGTTAACAAGCTTGTTTATCGCTCAGGCTTCTGAGAAGCCAAGAAAATCATACCAATTAGCTGTCGAGTGTAAGGTGTCAGGTGAGTTCGTTGGGACTGTTTGTTTACGCCTAGAGGACAATCAGCAGGCTTCGATGGGGTGTGCATTTTCCAGAGTTTCTCAAGGTAATAAGTTAAGTCATGAAGCCGCCTTGGCTCTGGCAGATTTTGGTTTCTCGGAGTTGGGAGTTCACCGCATTTATGCGGAGACAATCAGTAAAAACTTGCCAGCTATTAAGCTCTGTAAGTCTCTGGGTATGCGCCAAGAAGCACATTTTAGAGAGCATCGTTTTTTCAAAGAACAGTGGTGGGATACAGTGGTTTTGGCAGTCCTTCGAACCGAGTGGGGCAAGGCATAACAAACTGTTCAAGAGGGATTCGCAACGCGTGGCATTTTCACTATGCGTTGATTTAAGTGATTAAGGTGGTATGCGGCGGCTTTTGTATTGCGTTGCTCACCCCTTAACAGGGCGTTAGACGACATGAGATAAACGATAGAGTAGTGATGGTATCTTGGCGTGAATCTAGCTTCACTTAATAGAAAAGGAGTGGATTAATGAATAGTAAAGCATTTGATAATTGGCAAAAATCGCGAAAGAAAGGATGTTTAAATTGGCTTTTCAGAACAACTTTCGTTACAGCCATTTTGTACATGATTTTTAATGTTATTTTCCTTTATCCATCTTCTGATGCTGCAAGCATTACGATTTTCTTATCGGATAATGCTCTTAATTACTCAATTTACACGGTCGGGATGTTCTTCGCATTTTGGGCTATTTGGCTATACAACGAATCTTCGTATGAGAAAGAAGTTAAACGTAGAAATGTCGCCTAACAAACTGTTCAAGAGGGGTTCGCAACGCGTGGCATTTTCACTATGCGTTGGTTTTAGTGTTTAAGAGGGTATGCGGCGGCATTGGTATTGCGTTGCTCACCCCTTAACATGGCGTTAGCGCGCTAAGTCGACATGAAATTTATAAACATTATTAAGAGGATAAGATGAAATTTAATATGTCTGTTAATGATAACTTTGCTTCATTCTTTGATGAGGGGAGTGAAATTTATATTTTCGTTGATAGTTTTGATAATGAAAACTTTGATGTGAGGCTAGGAAATATAAGTGAATCAGAGTTAATTGGCTCAATTTCTGCGAAAAGTGACTCTGAATTGAACTCGAAGCTTGAAGAGCTTTATCGTAGCTTTATGGAGGGGTAAACATGATTTCACAAGCTCAAATAGCTGCGCTCGAAAGTTCAGTAAATGAGATTTTACGTCGCCATAAAATGTCATTTAAGTTATCTAAGCACTTTGTTAAAGATAGAATGAATGACACACGTAATAATCCATTGATAATGATTGCTGAGCTTAACTCTATATTTAACAGGTTAACAGCATTACATGTAGGGGCGCTTAAGAAGTTGAGTCACAATGATACTTTTAATATTAGGTGTACGGTTTCGCATATAAATATGCCTTGCGCTGTTAATAAAATTCACGTTGATGGTGATGAGCATCAAGAAAATATAGTTATTACGGTAATGAGGAAAAAGGACTGGAAGTCAAAGGACCCCAAAGAATTTCTTGTTTAATTTAATAGCGCGCTAACAAAGCGTTTAAGAGGGATTTGGCACGCGTGGCATTTTTAGTTTGCGTTGGGTCTAGTGATTCCGGCGCTGTGCGGTAGCTTTTGTATTGCGTGCCTGCACCCCTTAACGCGGCGTTAGGCTTCAAGGAGGAAGTTGTTAGTGTTGATACCACAATGGGAATCCAAAAATTTGGTTTTCACTGAGTTTTCAAGTGACGAGGCGGAGTTAGCCAAGTCAATTTTTGATAGTAACTTAAATGTAAAAGCAATGGACCCAACGTTCAGGGAATGGTCTATCACCGAGTATGAAAAATTAATAGCTGAAAGCAACAAGTCAAAATTATCTGACGAGCAAGGTGCATTTTACCTCAGAAAAATTAGCACAAAGAAAGGTGAAGTGGTTGGTTACATACAGTTGGAGTTTCATGCTCCGTCAACTGGCACACTTTGGCTTCCTATGTTAACAATTCTACCGAGTTTTAAAGGTAAAGGCTTGGGTTCAGAAATAGTTAGTAGTGTTATCGCCGTAGCCTGTGAGTACGCAAATCTACAAAACGTAGGTTTAAATGTTTATGCAGAAAACATTTCTGCTTTTAGGTTCTGGTACAAACAAGGTTTTACGCAAATTCGAGCTTTCGAACAAGAAATAGAATTCGGCAAAGAATACAATTGCTTGGTGCTATATCGTGAGCTAGAAGCCTAACAAACGCTTTAAGACGGATTCGCAACGCGTGGCATTTGTGGTTTGCGGCAAATTTAGTGATTTAGGTGGTATGCGGAAACATCGTGTTGCGTTGCTCACCACTTAAGCGGGCGTTATGTGGTTGGAGAGAAATTATGAATCCGTCAGCGGTTCTTGTTCATGTCCCAGATGTAGCGAAAGGGCTTGAATGGTACAAGAAAGCTTTTCCAGAAGGCGTTCCGGTTTACCATCCTGACTTTGATTTCACGACACTTGATCTAAATGGTTTCTCACTAGAAATAGTCCAAGCAGACAAAAAGGTTGGTGCTGGTAAAAGTGGTACAGTTGTTTACTGGTCAGTAGATAATTTATGTGTTGCTCTGGCTCATTTTGAAGAACTAGGTGCGTGTCTTTATCGTGGACCAATGGAAATTGAAGATGGGCTTTCAATGTGCCAAGTTGAGGACCCATTTGGAAACTTAATAGGGCTACGTGGGAAAACCACATAACAAATTGTTCAAGAGGGATTCGCAACGCGTGGCATTTTTACTATGCGTTGGTTTTAGTGTTTAAGGCGGTATGCGGCGGCACCGGCATTGCGTTGCTCACCCCTTAACAAGGCGTTAGCCGCCTTTTCCCATTGAATGTACTCAGTCCGAGGTTTGGATAGCCAAATCCGCTTTTCATAGCCGGTGGTTATTATCGGGTTTTGTCATCAAACAAGCGGCGTGAATTTGATTGTTTTCTTCGCTACCCCCACCGAAACACCCGTTGTTTGTGTCCAGTGTCTAAACCTTCAAATCAGCGATTGAATTTCTAGCCAAGCTGCTGTTTCCTAGTTGTTTAAACAAGCAGACGTTTCGAACTCTGGTAGGGTGGTTTGGTTCTAGAGCGGGGTGGCGGCAAGCCGCGAGAGGCCGGAGCAAACGGCTAACAAACGCTTTAAGACGGATTCGCAACGCGTGGCATTTGTGATTTGCGGTAAATTTGGTGATTTAGGTGGTGTGCGGAAACATCGCATTGCGTGCCTCACACCTTAATTGGGCGTTAGTACGGGTTTGACATCAAAGGTCATAAGTTTTGGTGTTTATCTGTTTTAGCGCTCATCTTTACACCTTTCAGTTTGTACCTTTCACGCTCTTTCCGGTGGCACTATATGCGGAGTGTTCGCTTTGATTTCACCGTTTACGGTTTCTAACTCTTAGTCTATTTCTTTAGTGCTTATTCATTTTCGCTGTGCTTACTAACTGAATTTTAGGCACCTTTGGTGCTTCTGTCGGAGTGAGAGGAACGAATCCTTTTCTAATTGGAAGCAAGTGAAAGTAGGGCAGTTCAGTGCGTTTTTCTTCTAGCCAACTTTCGTATTTCAATCGGGGTAAAGTTTGTAGCTGCCCGTCTCACTTCAGTGTTCAAAGCCTTTCATATCATGTCAGTTTTCAATATCTTGGAGCGCATAAATAGAAGTAGTGCATGTACTAACAAATTGCTTAAGAGTGATTCGTAACGCGTGGCATTTTTACTTTGCGGTGGCTTATGTGATTAAGGCGCTGTGCGGTAGCTTTTGTATTGCGTTACTCACACCTTAGCAAGGCGTTAGGCAAATGGAGAAAAAATGAGTCAATCTGCACACGGCTATATGGTTAAAGCACCAGCTCTGCTAAATGATACGAGGCGTTTAATTTCTAGAATTGATGACTCTAACAGAGATGCTTTGTCAGCTATATCAACATCAATCTCCGCTGTTGAGGCTAATAGTTCAAATTGCTCATAAACATGGATTAGAGAACCCTCTTGTAAGAATGGCGGTTGCTCTTGAAATGTCTGAGCGCAAACCAACGTTATGGAAGTTTGATGTGGCTTATCGTTCACTTAAAGGTGATAGCTTCAATGTTAAAGCTACTAAGCCAATCCAGAGGTTGCAAATCGTCATAGATGTTCGCAACGAGTTAATTCACCCTAAAGCATCAACGTTAACGTTGACTCCAAATGGAATGTCATTGCCACCAAAAGAGCAGAAACTGGTTAACAAGTTACGTTCTAACGGTTTCAACGTCTCTGATGATCCGTTTGATTGGGAGCGTGTAGTAAATACAAAAGCCTTTGCATTATGGGCTTATCAATCGGCTATTGATTCTATGGCTATAGTCTTTGATGCTTGGCCTTATAGTAATGCGATAGATAGCTTTAAGGATATGTACTCAGTCAATTTAAGACATGAAGAACAGTGGAAAGAATTTGCCTAACAATCTGTTTAAGAGTGATTCGCAACGCGTGGCATTTTCACTATGCGTTGGTTTTAGTGGTTAAGGTGGTAGGCGGCGGCTTCGGTATTGCGTTGCTCACACCTTAACAGGGCGTTATGTGAAATGGAGGTAACATGGTAACTCGTGAAAGCATGAAGTCTTGGATAGTGGAGTGCCTTGAGTTAAGAGGTGGCTCAGGCTGGCCCAAAGATGTAGCGAAGTATGTATGGGAGTCTTATGAGTCCGATCTCCGGTCTTCAGGTGACATGCTCTATACATGGCAATATGACCTTCGTTGGGCTGCTCAGCAGTTACGAAATTCCGGGGTGTTAAAGCCAGTACATCGTCGAACTGATTTATCATGGGAACTGGCGTCTTTTACATCGGAATAGGCATTAGTATCTGTGTTGGCAAGAACTGAAGCTTCAAGGTTAGCCAATAGTATTTCACATAACAAAGCGTTTAAGAGGGACTCCCAACGCTCGGCGGGTTGGGCTCAAAGTTCAGCTTATGTGTTTATGGCACAATGCTTAAGTCTGGGGTGCATAGCGTTGTCGCCCCTTAACGCGGCGTTAGTTTACCAATCAAGATCATCACCCTAAATCCAAATCTAGGGTGAAACTTTGATTATAAGTGGTTCTGAGGAAGCTGTGATTGACCGAGTATAGCTACAACTAAAATGAAGCCATCCTCTTTTGTAAAGTAAGCGGTATGCTTGCCCACAGGGAAATAGAATCCGCTTGGGTATATTTCATCACAACTGCGACCAACAGTTGGATTATCAGCAAGCATTTGAAAACCAGCTAGTAACGTATTTTTATAGCTTTGCCACTGCATCTCGGAGAAATTGTTAACTGTATAGCTTTTAATTTTTCGTAAATGAGTCTGAGCTAATTTACTCAGTTTGTATTTGTTCTTTTGCATATCGGGTTATAAGGCGTTTAAAAAGTCTTCACCATCAACCACATCACCTTGTGCTAAGTCTTGTTTAGCGGACTCGAAGCAATGTCTAAGGTAATCGGCTTTCATTGCTTCTAGTTCTTCATAGTCCTTGATAGACATTACAACTACGGCATCTTTCTTGTTCTTGCTAATCTTCACTGGCTCACGTTGGGCGCTTAGGAGTAGCTCACCAAAATTACGTTTGGCATCATTTGCTGTTAATGTATGCATGTTCAATCTCCAAATCTGGAATTACAGTAAGATTATAGTTGGTCGCATGAAATGGTCAATCTAATTAAATCGTGCGATTTGTGCGAAAGGCAAACTAACAAACAATTCAACAGTGATTCGCAACGCTTGGCGCTCTCACTTCGGGTTGAATTTAGTGTTTACGGCGCACTGTTTAAGTTTAGTGTATGCGCTGCTCACACGTTAATTGGGCGTTATGTTTTCTTTGATTTTCAATGAGTAAAATGATTTCAGGGCTGTGATTCTTTGGCCTCTTTAGCCGTTTGATCGAGTAGCCTCAGCAACTCTGCTTTGTCTGTTCAAATTCTTGAATTCCTCTACCGACTTTACGCTTCAATATTCGTGGGTTGCTTCAATTCTAAGTCGCGCCTCCGTGTTGATAGTTTTTCTGGCGTAAAGTCGCTGTCAGTGTATTTGCCAAACAGCATATCGGCTTGGCAGTTGTATCGGCAATTTGCCATTGTTTTACGCTTTAAATAGGAAAAAATAGGGTACTTGTTGAACATTGGACGGGTTGCCTCATTGGGCAGGGAAGCGGAATTACGCGCTTTATATTTGGTGCATTTGGTGACCAAGCGAGTTTGAGTGTGTGACTAACATCTTAGAACATGGTCAATAAAGCAGTTCATTGCCAAATAAATCAGTCGGTTGTGGTAAAACATAACAAACGCTTCAAGGCGGATTCGCAACGCTCGGCGGTTTTGGTTTGAATTGGCTTTAGTGTTTACGGTGTAATAATTAAGTGTCGTGGTAGCGTTGCTCACCACTTAAGCGGGCGTTAGTTGCTAGAATATAAATTCGTATCAGAGGAGAAGCGAAATGGTACATGCTTACGGTGCCAAAGAAACAAAAGCGTTCTGTTGTAACTGCAAAAAAGTTACGGTTCATAAGTATGAGGCTTTTCGAAATCAAAGCCAAAAAAAGAAGAAAAAAGTTTCTTTTCTGAGGTTCTTGCGACTATAGCAAGTGTTTTGATGGAAGGTGAACCTACAGGTGATTATAAATGTAAGGACTGTGGTACCAACCTTAGCACGCCAAACCACTTGGAATAAGTTTTTGGGCAGGGTTCAGCTACGCAACTAACAAAGCATTCAAGAGGGATTCTCAACGCTTGGCAGTTTCGGTTCAAAATTTAGATTTTGTGTTTATGGCACAATGGTTTAAGTTGAGTGGCTTGCGTTGTTCACCCCTTAATGCGGCGTTATGTGACAATGAATTGCGTATCACGAATAAGGGTGTATAATGCTTTTTTTGATACATAAGTAACTGATATGAAACGTAATAAGGCTATTTTAGCATCAGCTTCCATTTTGTTCACCTTACTTGCAGGCTGTTCACCCGCATCACTTCCATCAGCTGAACTGACTGTTCAGGACTACGAAAAAATCAATAGATCTCCGGTACTTGATGAACAAGCTATAAAGCAATTTCAGTATGACCTTTATGAATGTGGGACAGACAATGAATTTTGCCAAGGCAAAGTTATGTATAGTTTTTATGATAAAGCGTTCTCATCAGAAGGCTTTTCCCAAGTTCAAACTGCAATCACATACTCCTCTTGGGCAGCAAGCATGAAGAACGCTGAAGTTAATGATGGCGCGATGCTAGTCTTAGCACAAAAATGGGCTCAGGCTTTAATGGGAGTATATACTTGCGTTGGTTCAGTTGAATGTACAAATTGGCTTGTGTCAGAACAAGGTGTTTCTAAAGCTCAAATCACTGAACTTAAAGACATTATCAACAAAGCGAATAGTTAATCGTGTAATTTTCACATAACAATCTGTTTAAGAGTGATTCGCAACGCTTGGCATTTTTGCTATGCGTTGCGTTTTGTGTTTAAGGTGGTATGCGGGAGCTTCGGTATTAAGTTGCTCACACCTTAACAGGGCGTTAGGTGCTTGAAGGAAAAGGTAAGTATGGAAATTGCTTTTCGGCAGATAAACATTGATGATTGCGAATTATG
>NZ_JBSUGE010000038.1:0-15114 GCF_054064075.1 Vibrio sp. JZG10 | reverse complement strand
GAAGCATTGTCAGTAAAGGGCTGTCACTCACTCACGCGCAAATAAACATAGTTTTTACTGTATACTCCATTAGGGAGAGGTTTCATTTAACACTGCTTTCACAACGGAGACAAAGCTTAGTTTTTAACCTTTGTCACAGAAGTCTAATTCTGTGTTTCCAGTGACTTGTCTGATACATCGACCACATGATGTGGCTCTTGTGGTTCGAGCTTGATGAACAATGCCAATAAACCCATCGCGGCCATGCCCCAGAACACAAGTGGTCCCCAGTGCTCATAACCCCAACCGCTCAACACGGTCATCAGTGCGATGAATGCGCCTAGCGGAATCGCGTTATACAATGCTTGCAGCGCCACTATCTTATTCTCTTCCGAGTTTTGGATATATTGAATTGCAGCAATGTGTGCCGTTGCGAAGGTCACGCCATGCAATAATTGAACAATCACCAAAGCAACAATCGACGTTGTCGATGCCGTAATGCCCCAACGCATCATCACACCAACGGCAGCAACAACAAATAACGCGCGCATTGACCAACCGACAAATAAACGCTTGCTCAGCGCAAACACTGCCACTTCGGCTGCAACACCCAAGCTCCACAGATAGCCAATCACATCTTCCGAATGACCTGCGGCTTTCCAGTGAATAGCGCTAAAACCGTAGTAAGCCGCATGACTGCCCTGAATTAATGACACCAACACTAAGAATTTAAGTATCGGCTTGTCAGTCAAAAGAGCACTCAGTTTTGGACGCTCCGCGCTTTGCCCACCAAGCGTAACGGGCATCGGGTTAGTCATACGCATTGAAAATAGCAACGAAACTAATACCCCAGCCATCGCCGTGTACAAGATCATATCAGAGCCAAATTCAGCCACCAGATAACCCACGGCCGTCGAACCCGCAATAAAGGCAATCGAGCCCCATAAGCGCGTACGGCCGTAGTCGAGCATTTTCAGACGAGCGTAGTAGTTTGCCATCGCGTCCGATAATGGAACAATCGGCCCACAACAGAGGTTAAATAGCACCGTCGCTAACGCCATTAACCAAAAACTGCCACCTGTAAAAAAGTGAAATCCAACAAAAAGGAGGGCAGCGAAACTCAACCAACGTAAAGCAGGCATAAGGTGTTCAACTTTGTGCACTCGTGGGGTGATCACGATATTGGCGACACAACGTGTCGCAAGACCCAACCCAACTAGCAAACCGATGTCGGTCGAAGAGACACCTTGCTCCTTAAACCAAAGTGACCAAAATGGCAGATATACGCCATACGCAAAGAAGAATCCGAGAAAGTACTGGGAAATCCAGCCATACGGAGAAGGTTTCAACATTACTAATATCCTAAAACGGGAACATCAACGTTCGAACCGGGAATTATGGATCGCTATGCGTATTATAAAAAGGGAAGAATAGTCAACTTATCGTTTCCTCGATGGAATACTAACTTTGCGACATTGGCCATCTTAAAGCGAAATCATCGTGATTTAGACCAAAGTCGTCTGGCTTCCGGTAGGAAATTTGTCAGACTTAGAGAGTGTTCCTTCCATCATTGGGTGTTCTCATGCCTGACAAATTTAACATGCAATCTCCTCCGTTCGACCGCTTAACCGAAGCACAACAGACACGACTGCGCTCGTCTCTGGACGTTGCCTACTATCGAGCTCGAGATGTAATTTTATCTTGCGGACAGAAGAACCCTCACTTGCATATTCTGATCAAAGGCGCGGTAGAAGAGCGCTCCCAAGATCAGCAGGAAGTGTTCGCGCATTATGCCAACGACGATATGTTTGATGTGCGCTCGTTACTTGAAGACAACGTACGTCATCAATACATCGCACTTGAAGACACGCTCTCCTATCTGCTACCGAAAGACGTCTTTCTGGCGCTTTACAACGAGAATGGTCAGTTTGCGGCCTATTTCGATAACAATTTATCAAAGCGACAAGAACTCATCGAAGCCGCTCACCAACAACAAAACTTGGCAGAGTTTATCCTCACCAAAGTTGACCGCAGCATTTATCACCCACCGATGATCCTTGAGCCAAATACGCCGATTAACGAGGTGACGCACACCCTAAAAGCAAATGGGATCGATGCAGCACTTGTCAAACTCAATGATGACGATCCGCGATTAGAAAAATGGCCCTCGGCTCATCCATACGCCATCGTGACGCGCACCAACATGCTGCACTCCGTGATGTTAGATGGCAGCGCACTCAATACCCCTGTTGGTGATATCGCCACCTTTCCTGTCTATCACGTTGATGATGGTGATTTTTTATTCAATGCCATGATCACCATGACCCGAAATCGAATGAAACGTCTCATGGTATGTGATGGCAACCAAGCCGTCGGCATGCTGGATATGACCCAAATTCTCAGCGCGTTCTCCACCCACTCTCACGTGTTAACGCTCAGTATTGCCAGAGCAAGCAGTGTGGAAGAGCTCGCATTAGCCTCAAACCGCCAACGTCAATTGGTCGAGAGCTTATTGAGAAACGGCATCCGCACTCGCTTTATCATGGAGTTAATTTCCGCCGTGAACGAGCAAATTATCGAAAAAGCGTTCGAGTTAGTGGTTCCACCAGCCTTGCACGATCATTGCTGCTTAATCGTGCTCGGCTCAGAAGGTCGAGGAGAACAAATTCTCAAGACAGACCAAGACAATGCTCTAATTATTCAAGATGGTTTGGAATGGCCTCATTGCGAACAAGTGATGCAATCCTTCACGCACACTCTACAACAGCTCGGCTACCCACTCTGCCCGGGTAAAGTCATGGTCAACAACCCGAAATGGGTCAAAACGCAGCAAGAGTGGATAAACACCTTAGATCGCTGGATAGCCAAAGCCGAACCACAACAAATCATGGACTTAGCCATTTTCAGTGACGCCCATGCTGTTGCGGGAAATCGCGAGCTGCTTGCTCCAATCGCGGCCCACCTTCGCGACACAATGAAAGATCGCATGTTGATACTGTCTGATTTTACTCGCCCTGCCTTGCAGTTTTCTGTGCCCCTAACTCTGTTTGGCAACGTAAAAAGTGCTAAGGACGGATTAGATATTAAACGCGGCGGCATTTTCCCAATTGTGCACGGCATTCGCACCTTGTCTTTGGAATATGCCATTGAGGAGAAGAACACGTTTGAGCGCATTGAAGCACTGAGAAATAAGCGCATCTTAGAGCCTGAAACGGCAGATAACCTCAACGAAGCACTGAAATTGTTCTTTAAGGTTCGCCTTAATCAACAACTCAAAAAGCAAGAAGCATTGAATAACATTGATATTAAACAACTGGATAGAACCGAGCGTGATTTACTTCGCCACAGCTTACATGTAGTGAAAAAATTTAAGCAATTTTTAGGCTTCCACTATCAAATTCGTGATTAACCATGATTTTCATAAATCATACAGAGGCGTAGGCAATGAACTGGTTACAACGCAAATACTGGCACTACAAACTGAAAGGCTCTCCTTATCAGTCGCTTTTTTGCACGCCCGATAAAACGGAATACGTTTCTCTCGACTGCGAAACCACCAGCCTTGATCCAAATCGCGCCGAGTTGGTGACCATTGCGGCCACGAAGATCATCGACAACCGCATCATCACTAGCCAGCCATTTGAAGTCCGCTTACGCGCGCCGCAATCGCTCGATTCTGGCTCAGTCAAAATTCATCGAATTCGCCACCAAGACTTAGTCGACGGGATTAGCGAAAAAGAGGCGCTGCTCGAGCTGCTCGACTTTATCGGCAACCGACCACTTGTCGGTTATCACATTCGTTACGATAAAAAGATCTTAGATCTTGCTTGTCTGAGGCAACTTGGCTTTCCACTTCCTAACCCGCTCATCGAGGTAAGTCAGATTTATCACGACAAGCTGGAAAGACATTTGCCGAATGCCTATTTCGACTTAAGTCTGGATGCGATTTGTAAACACCTCGAACTTCCTATCCAAGATAAACACGACGCTTTACAAGATGCGATTTCTGCCGCTTTGGTCTTTGTTCGCTTAACGAAAGGCGATTTGCCCAACCTAACCGCGCCGTATACATAAAAATCAGTTGACCTAGCTCCCAGAAATACTTTTGTTTCAGCGATTTCACGGCGCTTCCTTCACTCTCATCCTAAAGTCTAATTGTGGAAATACGCGCAGTGACTGACAGTTATAAGCACAACGTCGTCATTACCACGACCAAGTTATTTAGAACCAAAAAACAGCCCTACAAAAACATATTCAAAATCTTATCTAGATTGGTGTAAGGCCGAGAAATAAGGCACAAGGAGAGAAGCCATGAGCGAAGCCCACGTTTATCCGGTAAAAGAAAATATTAAAACTCATACACACGCGGATAATGATACTTACTTAGCCATGTATCAGCAGTCGGTAACCGATCCAGAGGGCTTCTGGAACGAGCACGGCAAAATCGTTGATTGGATCAAACCTTTCACCAAAGTAAAAAGCACTTCTTTCGACACTGGCCATGTTGATATTCGCTGGTTTGAAGATGGCACACTGAACGTCTCGGCTAACTGTATTGACCGTCATCTCGCAGAACACGGGGACGACGTCGCCATCATTTGGGAAGGCGATGATCCAGCCGACGACAAAACACTCACTTTCAACGAACTACACAAAGAAGTGTGTAAGTTCTCCAACGCATTGAAAGAGCAAGGCGTACGCAAGGGCGACGTGGTATGTCTATACATGCCAATGGTGCCAGAAGCCGCAGTGGCTATGCTCGCTTGTACCCGCATCGGTGCGGTTCATACCGTTGTATTTGGCGGTTTCTCACCAGAAGCTCTCTCTGGCCGTATCATCGACTCTGACGCTAAAGTCGTGATCACCGCTGATGAAGGCGTGCGCGGCGGGCGTGCCGTTCCACTGAAAAAGAACGTGGACGAAGCACTAACTAACCCAGACGTAAAAACCATCAATAAAGTGTTGGTGCTTAAACGTACAGGTGGTGATGTCGAATGGCATGAACACCGTGATGTTTGGTGGCACGAAGCAACAGCTAACGTTTCTGACGTTTGCCCACCAGAAGAAATGAAAGCCGAAGATCCGCTGTTCATCCTTTACACTTCAGGTTCAACAGGCAAACCTAAAGGTGTACTACACACAACAGGTGGTTACCTCGTCTACGCGGCGATGACCTTCAAATATGTGTTCGATTACCAACCAGGCGAAACCTTCTGGTGTACCGCGGACGTGGGTTGGATTACCGGTCACACTTACCTAATCTACGGTCCACTTGCAAATGGGGCGAAGACCATCTTATTCGAAGGTGTACCAAACTACCCAAGCACAAGCCGAATGAGTGAAGTGGTTGATAAACACCAAGTCAACATTCTATACACCGCCCCAACCGCGATTCGTGCGCTAATGGCAAAAGGTGATGAAGCGGTTGCAGGCACATCTCGTTCAAGCCTGCGCATCATGGGCTCAGTGGGCGAACCAATCAACCCAGAAGCGTGGGAGTGGTACTACAAAACGATTGGTAACGAGAACTCACCTATCGTCGATACTTGGTGGCAAACGGAAACTGGCGGCATCTTGATTGCGCCACTACCAGGGGCAACCGATCTAAAACCAGGCTCTGCGACTCGCCCATTCTTCGGCGTCCAGCCTGCTCTTGTCGATAATATGGGCAACATTCTTGAAGATACCGTTGCTGAAGGTAACTTGGTTATCCTTGATTCTTGGCCAGGCCAGATGCGCACGGTTTACGGCGACCATGAGCGCTTTGAACAGACCTACTTCTCAACCTTTAAGGGGATGTACTTCACCAGTGATGGTGCGCGTCGTGACGAAGACGGCTACTACTGGATCACAGGCCGTGTTGATGACGTACTAAACGTGTCGGGTCACCGTATGGGTACCGCTGAAATTGAATCAGCGCTAGTGGCGCACCACAAGATTGCAGAAGCGGCGATTGTTGGTATTCCACATGACATCAAAGGCCAAGCTATCTACGCTTACATTACATTGAACGATGGTGAATTCCCGTCAGCTGAGCTGCACAAAGAAGTTAAAGATTGGGTGCGTAAAGAGATTGGTCCAATCGCGACACCAGATGTACTGCACTGGACAGACTCCTTACCGAAGACTCGCTCTGGTAAGATAATGCGTCGAATCCTGCGTAAGATTGCAACGGGCGATACAAGCAACCTCGGAGACACGTCAACGCTTGCCGATCCGAGCGTGGTAGACAAACTCATCGCAGAGAAAGCAGAATTGGCATAAATTCAACCAACTGTTTTAAAAGCACTTTAAAAACCGCCATCACTCATGGCGGTTTTTTGCTTTTGCGCACAAATTAGCCACACAAAGAACATGGCAATTATGTTGTTTTTGTTAACTTGGTTACAGAAACGAAGGTGGCTATTAGGAGATTAGACCAGTAAATTGCTGCTAATTGCTATGAATTAGCTATAATCTTGGTCGATTTTTTAAAATTTGCTCGGTTTTAACAAAAAAATCGTGCTGAACTATCGTATATTTGGGAATATAAACGTTCTACTCACGATAAGGGAAGATAGCAACATAATGTCTGCAAAGTCACGGATTCTTGTTCTAAACGGACCAAATCTTAACCTATTGGGTCTGCGCGAACCGACACACTATGGTCACAGCACCTTAGCACAAGTTGTGGATGCTCTTACGAAGCAAGCTCATAACGCTGGGGTGGAACTGGAGCACCTACAATCAAATCGTGAGTACGAACTGATTGAAGCCATTCATGCTGCTTATGGCAAGATTGACTTCATCATCATCAATCCAGCGGCTTTCACTCATACCAGTGTGGCACTGCGAGATGCATTACTTGGCGTCGCCATCCCATTTATTGAGGTGCACTTATCAAATGTGCACGCACGTGAACCATTTCGTCATCACTCTTATCTGTCAGATAAAGCAGAAGGCGTGATTTGCGGTTTAGGCGCACAAGGTTATGAATTCGCTCTGTCTGCAGCGATTAATAAGCTACAGGCAAAGTAACCCTAACACTCTGCAACCCCACGAGGGTTGTCTTAATCACAAGATAAAAGAGAAAGAAAAGATGGATATTCGTAAGATCAAGAAGCTAATTGAGTTAGTTGAAGAGTCTGGCATTGCTGAGCTAGAGATTTCTGAAGGTGAAGAGTCAGTACGCATCAGTCGTCACGGCACTGCAGCCCCTCAAGCACCAGTTCACTACGCAGCAGCTCCAGTAGCGGCACCTGCTCCAGCAGCAGCGGCACCAGTAGCAGAAGCGCCAGCAGCAGAAGCTCCAGCAGCTGCAACGCCTGCAGGTCACCAAGTTCTTTCTCCAATGGTTGGTACTTTCTACCGTTCTCCAAGCCCAGACTCTAAAGCATTCGTAGAAGTGGGTCAGAAAGTAAATGCTGGCGATACGCTATGTATTGTTGAAGCAATGAAAATGATGAACCAAATCGAAGCGGACAAATCTGGCGTTGTTACAGCGATCCTAGCTGAAGACGGCCAACCAGTTGAATTCGACCAACCTCTTGTTGTAATCGAATAAGCGGGGCTTGCCTTATGCTAGACAAAGTAGTCATCGCGAACCGAGGTGAAATTGCACTTCGTATTCTTCGCGCTTGTAAAGAGTTAGGTATTAAGACCGTCGCTGTTCACTCGACAGCTGACCGCGATCTTAAGCACGTACTACTCGCAGACGAAACCGTATGTATCGGCCCTGCTCGTGGTATCGACAGCTACCTAAATATCCCACGAATTATTTCTGCAGCAGAAGTAACAGGAGCAGTTGCCATTCACCCTGGTTACGGCTTCTTGTCAGAAAACGCAGACTTCGCTGAGCAAGTTGAGCGCAGTGGTTTCATCTTCGTTGGTCCAAAAGCAGACACTATCCGCCTGATGGGTGACAAAGTGTCTGCTATCAATGCAATGAAGAAAGCAGGCGTTCCTTGTGTACCGGGTTCTGACGGCCCTCTAGACAATGACGAAGAGAAAAACAAGGCGTTTGCTAAACGCATCGGTTATCCAGTCATCATCAAAGCGTCTGGTGGCGGCGGTGGCCGTGGTATGCGTGTCGTTCGCGCAGAAAAAGACCTAATCCAAGCGATTGCAATGACGCGTGCTGAAGCAAAAGCAGCGTTCAACAACGATATGGTTTACATGGAGAAATTCCTAGAAAACCCTCGTCACGTTGAAGTGCAAGTTATCGCTGACGGTCAAGGCGGCGCAATCCACCTTGGTGAGCGTGACTGTTCAATGCAACGTCGTCACCAAAAAGTAGTGGAAGAAGCGCCAGCACCAGGTATCACTGAAGAGATGCGTAAGTACATCGGTGAACGTTGTACTCGAGCATGTATCGAAATTGGTTACCGCGGCGCAGGTACGTTCGAATTCCTGTACGAGAACGGTGAATTCTACTTCATCGAAATGAACACTCGTATTCAGGTAGAACACCCAGTAACAGAAATGGTTACCGGCATCGACCTAATCAAAGAACAGCTTCGCGTTGCTGCGGGTCAACCTCTGTCATTCACTCAAGATGACATTAAGATCCGTGGCCATGCGATTGAGTGCCGTATCAACGCAGAAGACCCAGAACGCTTCCTACCATCTCCAGGTAAGATAGAGCGTTTCCACGCGCCTGGTGGCATGGGTGTGCGTTGGGAATCACACATCTACTCTGGTTACACAGTACCGCCTCATTACGATTCAATGATTGGTAAGCTAATCACGTACGGTGAAAACCGTGATGTGGCGATTGCACGCATGAAGAATGCTCTGGGTGAGATGATCATCGAAGGCATCAAAACCAACGTGCCACTGCAATTCTCCATTATGAATGACGAAAACTTCCAGCATGGTGGTGCAAACATCCACTACCTAGAGAAGAAGCTCGGCTTACAATAAGCCTTAGCTAACGTCTTAAAAAATGCCCACACCCGTGGGCATTTTTGTTTTGTATGTACTCTAAGCATTCAACAGATAAGTAGGCTTATTTGGGTATATACTCAAACAAATCGTAGAGTTCTGGTAAACTCTGCGCCACTTCATTCACTTTAAGAGCAAAAACCAATGCCTTGGATTCAAATCAAACTCAACGCGACCAATGAAAACGCTGAGCAAATCGGCGATATGCTAATGGAAGAGACTGGCGCGCTGTCTGTTACATTCTTAGACGCGCAGGATACACCTGTATTCGAACCTCTACCTGGCGAAACTCGCTTATGGGGCGATACTGACATTCTGGCACTGTACGATGCAGAAGCAGACACCAACTTCATCATCGACCAAATTAAAGCGAGCAATATGCTGGCTGACAATTTTGCTTACAAAGTAGAACAGCTTGAAGATAAAGACTGGGAACGCGAATGGATGGAAAACTTCCACCCAATGAAATTTGGTGAACGCCTATGGATTTGTCCAAGCTGGCGCGACATTCCAGATCCTGACGCTGTTAATGTTATGTTGGATCCTGGCCTTGCATTCGGTACGGGTACTCACCCTACAACAGCACTTTGTCTTGAGTGGCTAGAAAGCATGGACTTAAGCGGTAAGACCGTTATCGACTTCGGTTGTGGCTCTGGCATTCTGGCGATCGCGGCGATCAAACTGGGCGCTGAAAAAGTGATAGGGATCGACATTGATCCTCAAGCACTGCTTGCTTCGAAAGACAACGCAGAGCGTAACGGCGTTGCCGACAAACTAGAAGTTTACCTTCCTCAAAACCAACCAGAAGGTCTGATTGCAGACGTGGTTGTTGCTAACATTCTTGCTGGCCCATTGCGTGAACTTGCACCAATCATTAAAGGCCTAGTTAAACCAAATGGCGACCTTGCAATGTCTGGCGTATTAGACACGCAAGCCGAAGATGTTGCGAACTATTACCGTGACGAGCTTCACATTGACCCGATTGTTGAGCAAAGTGAATGGTGTCGCATCTCTGGTCGTAAGCAAGGCTAGACAAGGTTTTCAGAGCTAATTGTTTGAAATTCATACAATTTACAAAAACAATTTGTAAATGCTCAAATATTAGTCTTTTCACGCAGTGAAAAAATGCGTAAAATGCGCGCCCTTGCTGGTACAGAACTGTGATGACGTTTTGAAAATCGGAAACTATCAACTTAAGAACAATCTAATCGTAGCCCCGATGGCTGGTGTAACGGATAGACCGTTTCGCGAGTTGTGTCTTCGCTATGGTGCGGGAATGGCCGTCAGTGAAATGATGTCTGCTAACCCAAAACTATGGGGAACGTCAAAGTCGAAACAGCGCATGGTACACGAGGGCGAATCGGGCATTCGCTCTGTACAGATTGCGGGTTCCGATCCACAGCTTATGGCGGACGCAGCTCAATTCAGTGTTGAGAACGGTGCACAAATCATCGACATCAACATGGGCTGCCCGGCAAAAAAAGTGAATAAGAAGCTAGCGGGCTCTGCTCTGCTTCAATACCCAAACATTATCGAAGAGATTTTGAAAGCGGTCGTGAATGCAGTGGACGTTCCTGTAACGTTAAAGACTCGAACTGGCTGGGATACAGACAACAAGAACTGTGTCCAGATCGCTAAATTAGCCGAAAACTGCGGCATACAAGCTCTTGCTCTGCATGGCAGAACGAAAGCATGTATGTACAAAGGTGAGGCCGAATATGACAGCATTAAAGCGGTAAAAGAGGCGATTTCAATTCCGGTTATCGCGAACGGTGATATCGATAGCCCGGAGAAAGCCAAATTTGTACTGGAGTACACCGGTGCGGACGCTTTAATGATTGGACGCCCTGCCCAGGGTCGTCCGTGGATTTTCCAGGAAATCCATCACTATTTGGAAAACGGCACCACAATGGAGGAGCTTCCAACTGAGGAAGTGAAAACCATTATGCTTGGTCATGTGAATGCTCTGCATGAATTTTATGGGGAGTTCTTAGGTCCACGTATCGCGCGCAAGCACGTTGGGTGGTACCTGAAAGAGCATGAACAGGCAAGTGAGTTTCGCCGTACCTTCAACGCTATCGACGCAGCTCCGCTGCAAATTGAGGCGTTAGAAGGTTATTTTGATAACGTTGCATCATAATTAAGAGAAGAGCTAGACCGAATATGTTCGAACAAAATCTGACTTCAGAAGCATTAACAGTAACTACAGTAACGTCACAAGACCAGATTACTCAGAAGCCTTTACGTGACTCTGTTAAAGCGTCTCTTAAAAACTACCTTGCTCAACTAAACGGCCAGGAAGTAACAGAACTATACGAATTAGTTCTAGCTGAAGTTGAACAGCCACTATTAGATACTATCATGCAGTACACTCGCGGTAACCAAACTCGCGCGGCAACTATGATGGGTATCAACCGCGGTACTCTTCGCAAAAAACTTAAGAAATACGGCATGAACTAAGACCGGCTTTCAAAAAGTATTTGGAACAAGCCGTTACCTTTTTAGGTAACGGCTTTTCTTTATCTACTAAAACACTACGAATAACGCTCACTTTGTTCAGCATTACCAACTGGCTTTAATATAACTACCGCTGAGCCAAACAATAACAAAGCCACGACAGCGACCCATTCATGACCTACAGAATAAGCAAAGCCCGCCAAGGCAGACCAAATCGCGACACCAAAGTGCATCATACTCATTCCAGAAGACATCAGCACACCTCGATGTTCATCAGATAAGCTTGCTATATGTGCTTGTAACGCCGGAGAGCCTACCCCTCCAGCAAGAGACCAGAGCACTAGAGCTGGAAGATAAGCGGTCACCGTACTCATCTCATTTGAGAACACCCATGCACTGCAAGGTATGCACACCATTAAAGCCACTCGCATAACGGCTCGAGAGCTACCAAGCCAACGGCAAGCTCTCCCCACGCACATATTTCCAACCACACTCACGATCCCTAGAACAGCATAAATAGCGCCCACCCAACCGAGCGCCAACTCGCTGGTATCTCGAATATGAAGGCCTATCAGGTTAAATACACCAATACCTCCCCCTAGGCCTAAACACATCGCTAAAATCGCCCTCAACGCGCCTGGAAGATGAATGACGTCTGTGATAGGTGGTAGAGTATCTGACTTCTTGGACTCATTATGCTTGTTGCTCATGAACACTACGCTCATGGCACCGACAAGAAGAGCCGCAACGCCCAAAATAATAAAAGCGGCACGCCATGATAAAAGCTGGGTCAACAATGCTCCGATCGCCGGGCTGGTTATCATACCCAGCGTTAATCCCGCCTGAACCATCACAATTTGACGCATCGCTCTATTACCCTTCGCGTCTCCCGCCAACGCGAATGCAATTGGCAACATGCCTGCACTTGCAATACCTGTGATCACTCGACTTGCAATCGCAAGTTCAAAATCATGAACTATGCCCGTCGTAATAGACGCAACCCCAAATACGAAGCAAGCAGGCAACATGATACGAATACGCCCAACCCGGTCTGATAAACGTCCCAGGTAAGGAGCACAAATTGCTATAGCTAAACTATATGCCGTAATAAATAACGTAACCTGACTCGGTTGAACACTTAAATCATTTCCGATAGGTTCAAGAATAGATCCAAGCATCAACTCATCAGCACCAACAAGAAAAGCAACAAGAAATAGGATCATGGACTGCATCATAGCGCCACCTCCTGTTCTGTTTCCGATTCAGCATAAGTGAGCAACGAAATATCTAAAACTCTATCAGGCCAAGATTGTAAAAACGCCTTCTCATGAGATACCACAATCACACTACCAGAAAAGCGCTGGAGAGCCTCTTTAAGCGCATTTTTACTGCTGCTATCCAAATGTGTCGTTGGCTCGTCCAACAGCAAAACATTGCATTTCTGGACTGATAAACAACAAAGTTTCACGCGAGTTTGCTCACCTCCACTTAATGTATCTAGGTGGCGCTGCGTCTTATCTCCGGTGACCCCAAAGCGAGCTAATAGCTTGCGTGATTCTTTGCTTGATATCGTTGGATCACAAGAGCATAGCTCCTGCTCAGGCGTGTGCTGAGGGTGATGCCAAGACAAATCTTGAGAAAAATACCCAATCATTGCACCTTTTGCCAATACCACCTCACCAGAGAGCGGCTCGATCTCCCCCATAAGGGTTTTAATTAAAGTCGACTTACCTACGCCGTTAAAACCAGAAACGACCAACTTCTCCCCGCGCGCTAACGTGATATCAAGCGCAGGAAGCAGAGGCTGCTGATAACCTATCATCAACGCTTTTGCGTCAATCACATACTGTTGCCCAATAGGCTGGTGAGCAAAGTCAAACATCGAAACTTTCTCTATACAATTCAGTTGAATACGTTCGATTTTATCCAGTTTTTTCTTGCGTCCCTTAGCAAGACTCGCGTTAACTCCAGCGCCATTTTTGGCAATAAATTGCTCTAATTTTCGAATTTCATTTTGCTGAGCCTTATATTGCTTTTCTAACAAAGCACCGTCGTGATACTTTTGCTGCATTGCTTTGACATAAGTGCCGCTGTATTTTCGGACCGTTTGATAATCAATATCACAAATACTGGTCGCTACTTGATTAAGGAAGTCAATATCATGAGAAACCAGTAAAACAGTGCCAGTGTAATCGTTGAGAAACGTGACCAACCATTCAATGTGCAGAGCATCAAGATAGTTTGTCGGCTCGTCGAGAATTAACACATCGGGGTTGCGGAGTAACAACCTCCCTAAAAGGACCTTGTGTCTTTGACCCCCACTTAGCGAGACAAGCGGTGTATCTAAGCCAAATTGATAAATGCCAAGACCTACAGCAACTTGTTCAATTTTGGTATCAATTGCATAGAAGTCTTCACCTTCTAAATATGCCTGTAGTCGGGCGACTTGGCTTAAAAGAGATGTAGAGTGAGACTCGGTCATCGCCTGATACAAAGTCCAAAGCTTCTGCTCGGCAGCGTATAAGTTCTCAAAAGCACTCTTTAAGCATTCATAAACCGTCAGCGCATTATCCATCTTAAAATGTTGCTCTAAATACCCCACCTCAAGGTTTGGTAACCAGTCAATGCAGCCCTTATCTGCAGATAATTCACCGATAAGCAGTTTTAATAAGGTGCTTTTTCCAACGCCATTCGCTCCGGTGATACCTATTTTCTCTCCCACGTTAATTCGAAATGTCGCGTTATTATATAAACTCTTATCAGCGAGCTGATAAGACAAATTTTTAACTTGTAAAATACTCATGTTTTTAACCAAATAAAAAGGGCCGGTGATCAATACCGGCCCTTATTTCAATACTGGATAATGCTTTGTAGCTGCTTAACAGATACAAAAAGGCCGATGATGAAATATCACCGGCCATCTCTTCTCTTTTATCAGGTGTACAGACGCCTGCGTATAACTTCAGCGAAGTTACTCACGCATAAAACACCTGATGAAGATTAATTTAAGACTCCGAGCAACACTTCATCGCGTTTTTTGCACGGAGTTCAGCCTTCTTACAAAGCTTTTAAACAAGAGATATAACATGGTTTACTGTCGAAAAAACATTCGATGTGAAGCGTACACCTTTAGAATAAAAAGTGCCAGATAATTATTAAAACTATCGTGACTTACACGAAGGTCCAGAAAGAAGACCTTTCCTCAGTCAATGTGCCAGGTGAACGACTTACTTAGCAAACACAGCTATGAGAGCACCTATACCGCTCACGTTATACGTACGTAGTGGTGGCTTTATCGGTTGGAGACGATTAGAGGGGAAGAAGTAGCAAATATCCTTTAAGGCAGGCACTGGCTTCAATAGATCTACAAACAAAATCCATGTTCGGAAAGTTTTAAATGCGCTGAGTTTATTTTAATGAGCGCCTGTGGCTAAATCAAAACATCTAAAGCAGAGAAATCTCCCCCGAAAATAACATAACCTAGTGAATTAACTTTCTAGGTAATAATAAAGGAAGCTTTGGTAAGTTAAGCACAGGGGCTCAAAACTAGAGCTCGAAACTGCAGAAACCACACAGAACTGCGCATCAACTCGTTCATGACAGGGCTTAGAAAGCATAGCGAGAGAGGAGCCTGCCTCTCGATGCAAGGTTTCAATATGGAAATGGGGTTAAGGTAAGTCGGGTAACCAAAACGAAAAAAGCCCCAGTCTTTCGACTGAGGCTTAATATAAGTGGCGGAGTGGACGGGACTCGAAC
>NZ_JBSUGE010000037.1:0-18269 GCF_054064075.1 Vibrio sp. JZG10 | reverse complement strand
CTGCGTAAGTCTCGATACTATCGAGCAACGGCTAACGAAATAAGAAGCATCGCCTGATAAGGCGGTGAGAAGTCACCTATCAAGATTCTATCAATAGGGTGTTTTCTCAACTCGTTCTGGATTAACATATTTGCAAGAATCCTTGATGACCAGAAATAACCGTGGCAAATAGAGATTATGTAAGACGGGGGCGAGGTGCCCCAAAAAAGTCGACAAAAAAACAACCGCCGAGAAGAAAAAAACCTTGGCGTAGTGGCCTGCTCGCTATCTTGCTTGTGGGCGGTTTTGGCTATGGTCTTTACCTTTTGAGTAGCGACCCAGAACCAAAACCACCTGTCGTGAAACAGCCAACAACCACTGCGAGCAAACCAAAGCCGAAAAAAGATTTGCCGCCACCACCAGAAGAAAAATGGGAATATGTCGAGTCACTACCGAAACGTGAAGTTGAAGTTGTGGCCAAAGAAATTGAAGTTTCTAAAATTCCTTACATCATGCAATGTGGCGCTTACAAAACCCAGGCGCAAGCAGAAGAGCGTAAACTTGCAATCGCGTTCCAAGGGATGTCGAGCAAGATTCGTAAGAAAGAAGGTAGTTCATGGTATCGCGTGGTGCTAGGTCCGTATAAGTTCAAACGTGATGCAGAACGTGACCGTCATAAACTGCAACGCGCGAAAATCGAGCCATGTGCGATTTGGAAAGAAAATCTTTAAACTCAGGCCCTAGGAGCTAAGATCCTAGGGCCTTTCTTTTTGCCCCCTTGAATCCCTATTTCCCCTCCCCCATATACTGAATTAAATCCAAAGAGAAATAATCAAGAGGTCGACTGTGACTACCATTGTATCTGTACGTCGAAATAATAAAGTCGTCATCGCGGGTGATGGCCAAGTATCTCTAGGCAATACCGTAATGAAAGGTAATGCGCGCAAAGTTCGCCGCTTATATAACAACCAAGTACTAGCAGGCTTTGCTGGCGGCACCGCAGATGCCTTCACCCTTTTTGAGCGCTTCGAAAGCAAACTGCAAATGCACCAAGGCCACCTTACTAAGGCTGCGGTTGAGCTAGCCAAAGACTGGCGCAGCGATCGTGCTCTGCGCAAGCTCGAAGCCTTGCTTGCCGTTGCCGACGAAACCGCATCGTTAATCATTACCGGTAATGGTGATGTCGTACAGCCAGAACACGACCTGATTGCGATTGGCTCTGGTGGTGCTTACGCACAAGCTGCCGCAACCGCCCTACTAGAAAACACAGATCTAGATGCTCGTGAGATCGCGGAAAAAGCCCTCAACATCGCGGGTGATATTTGTGTCTTCACCAACCACCACCACACAGTAGAAGAGCTAGACTCAACGGTAGAGCCTGAAAAACCAACCGCGTAATCGTAACGAAGTAAGGAAAGAATATGTCTGAAATGACGCCTCGCGAAATCGTTCATGAATTGAACCGCCACATTATCGGTCAAGAAAAAGCCAAGCGTTCGGTTGCGATTGCACTTCGTAACCGCTGGCGCCGTATGCAGCTTGAAGAAAGTTTGCGTGCCGAAGTGACGCCAAAAAACATTTTGATGATTGGTCCTACTGGTGTTGGTAAGACTGAAATAGCACGCCGCCTAGCAAAACTGGCAAATGCACCATTCATCAAAGTTGAAGCGACAAAATTCACAGAAGTGGGTTACGTTGGTAAAGAAGTTGAAACCATCATCCGTGACCTGACTGATGTCGCGGTAAAAATGACGCATCAACAAGCGATGGAAAAAGTAAAATTCCGCGCTGAAGAGCAAGCGGAAGAACGCATTCTTGATGCGCTACTGCCACCAGCACGTGATAGCTGGGGTCAAGCAGAGCAAACGGAAGAGTCTTCTCACACTCGCCAGATCTTCCGTAAGAAACTGCGTGAAGGCCAACTAGACGATAAAGAAATTGAAATCGACGTAGCCGCACCACAAATGGGCGTAGAGATCATGGCGCCCCCAGGTATGGAAGAGATGACTAACCAGCTGCAAGGCATGTTCCAAAACCTGGCAGGCGACACTAAGAAAAAGCGTAAGCTGAAAATCAAAGACGCAATGAAAGCGTTAGCGGAAGAAGAAGCGGCGAAACTGGTAAACCAAGAAGAGCTAAAAGAAGCTGCGATTTTCAACGTTGAAAACAACGGCATCGTATTTATCGATGAGATCGACAAGATCTGTAAACGCGGTGAGAGCTCAGGCCCAGACGTTTCACGCGAAGGTGTTCAGCGCGATCTACTTCCATTGATTGAAGGCAGCACGGTATCAACCAAGCACGGCATGGTAAAAACAGACCACATTCTGTTTGTTGCATCTGGTGCATTCCAAGTGGCAAAACCATCTGACTTGATCCCAGAATTGCAAGGTCGTCTACCAATTCGTGTTGAGCTAGAGGCACTAAGCAGCAACGACTTCAAACGTATTCTGACAGAGCCAAAAGCCTCTCTAACAGAGCAGTACGTTGCGTTGATGAAAACGGAAGATGTGGACATCGAGTTCACAGAAGATGGCATCACGCAAATCGCGGAAGCGGCATGGACGGTCAACGAAAGCACAGAAAACATCGGTGCTCGTCGCTTACACACCGTAATGGAACGCTTGATGGATGAAATCTCTTACGACGCAGCGGAGCAATCTGGCGCTAAATTCGTTATTGATTCCGCTTATGTGAAAGAGCGCCTAGGCGACACGATTGAAGATGAAGATCTAAGCCGCTTTATTCTTTAATCGCAATCTATTTTACCAAAGCCCAGAACCTTGTTTCTGGGCTTTTTGTTTAGAATGACGATTACTGTGACAACACCTAAATCAAAAGATCTGGTCATTCTAGCGAGCTCAAGCGAGACTAAGAATCTAATAGCAGTGTTCTCCGTACCCTCCACTTTCCAAAAAGAGGGCTATTTTATCGCCTCAAATATCGAAACTGCTTTCCTTCTACTTCACCCTTTGACTTTTAGTTGAGTTGTTTTAGGTCAATAGCGTATCTGCCTCTTTGTGCTTATACTGGGCACATTGGTTACTAGCACGAAATTTCCATGAAACAATCTTTACAGATCTGGCTTGAAGCCGCTCGTCCAAAAACATTACCTCTGGCATTGGTCTCTATCTTAACAGGTAGCGTACTCGCCTACTCGGCGGGTCATTTCTCACTGACGATTGCCATCATGGCTTTCGTAACCGCGACATTGCTGCAAATTCTGTCCAACCTGGCAAACGACTATGGCGATGCCGTTCAAGGTACAGATAACGACAAACGCCTTGGCCCATTACGAGCGATGCAGTCTGGCGCGGTAAGTGCGAAACAGATGAAACAGGCGATTATCTTTAACATCGTTCTGACCGCCATTTCTGGCTTAGTGTTAGTTTTCTATTCACTAAGCTCACTAGAAAGCATTGTGACGTTTATCGGGCTGGGAATTTTAGCCATCCTCGCGGCGATTGCTTACACCATGGGTAGCAAACCATACGGTTACGTGGGGCTTGGCGATATTTCAGTTTTCTTGTTTTTTGGTTTACTCGGCGTCTCCGGTACCTATTTCTTGCATACTGGTCACGTAGATACCACGCTATTCTTACCTGCTCTAGGCTGCGGTTTACTCGCCGTTGCAGTACTCAACATCAACAATATGCGTGATATCGAGAACGACCGAGAGTGTGGTAAACGCACGGTCGCAGTGCGTTTGGGTCAACGCAAAGCCAAGCAGTACCACTTTGTTTTACTTGGCGGTGCTATTCTTGCCTTTGCGGCTTACTTGTTAATTCAAGACAAACCCGTTTGGATTAGCTTGCCATTTTTACTTAGTATTTATTTCGTGGCCGATCATGGTAAAGCGGTTTGGCATACACAAAAGCCCGCTCAGATAGCACCAATGATGCCAGTCATCGTGAAATGCTCTTTAGTCACCAACGTTTTGTTTGCAACAATTGTGGTAGCTCAAACTCTAGTAAGTTAAAAAAGGATTGTCATTGCATTGACTTAATGCCTAGATATACTCAAAGACAACCAATTTCTGTTTAGAAAGGTACGCTATGGAATACAATACCTCAGCACTCTGTGATATCTACCTCGATCAGGTAGATGTGGTTGAACCAATGTTCAGTAATTTTGGCGGTCGCGCTTCATTTGCCGGGCAAATCACCACCATCAAGTGTTTTGAAGATAATTCGTTGATCCGCGAGACATTAGAGCAAGATGGACTTGGTCGCGTTTTGTTAATTGACGGTGGCGGTTCCCTACGTAAAGCCCTTATCGATGCAGAAATCGCAACTATTGCGGAAGAAAACGAGTGGGAAGGCATTGTCGTTTACGGCTGTGTTCGTGAAGTAGATGAACTTGAAGATATGAACTTAGGCATTCAAGCCCTCGCTTCTATTCCTGTTGGAGCGACCAGCCAGGGTATCGGCGAATTAGATGTACCAGTCAACTTTGGCGGCGTCAGCTTCTTACCTGAAGATTATATTTATGCTGATAGCACTGGGATCATCCTGTCGCCTGAGCCATTGAATATTGATTTAGAGTTGGATGAAGAAGAATAACGAGTCTTAGGTACCTAAGTTATAGGACCTTATCTTGGCTATCAGAATCGAGCTTGTCCTAACGATTTTCAACTTGCCCAAAACACAAACACCCGCTTAACGCGGGTGTTTTTAATTTAGAATGAAGAAGCCGAATTATTCCACTTCGTCCATTTTGCCAAGTAGTGCACGAATGCGCTCTTGCCATTGCGCATGCTCTTGCTGTGCTTGTTGTGCTTTTTGCTCTAGCTCTTCACGTTGAGAGCGAAGCTCGTTCGCTTCTTCCGCAAGTTTTGCTTTATCTTCTTTCAGCTCTTCGACTTCCATCTGAAGAAGAGTGATTGTGTCAACTGCAGTTTGAATTTTAGATTCTAGTTGTTCTAGTACTTCAAAAGACATCTTGGCCTACCTATGTTATTCCGTTGGGACGATGTGCGAGATTGATGCACACCTAACCTATATAAGGTTCATTCTACTCAGCGTCGCGATGAGAAACACTCACTATATTCGATATTTCGCATCATTCGGTCAAAAAATCGGCGCAATCTCACTAAACGCTGACTTTTCTTATCGCCGAAGCATTTTTGAGCAAGAATTTTGCCTCCCGCCACGCTGAAAATCGCCCTAAGTATTGATCAAATTCAAGTTAGATAAAGTAAAAGCTCCGCAAAAAGGCAAACGTTTACCCTACGTTGTGATAGAATCGCCGCGCAAATTCTTCTTCCCTCTTGCTTACTTGGAGACATCATGAAACGCGATTTAGCAATGGCATTTTCCCGTGTGACTGAAGGTGCAGCTTTGGCTGGTTACAAATGGCTTGGCCGTGGCGATAAAAATGCAGCCGATGGCGCAGCTGTTGAAGTTATGCGCATCCTACTGAACAAAACAGATATCAGTGGTGAAATTGTCATTGGTGAGGGTGAAATCGATGATGCGCCAATGCTATACATTGGTGAGCAAGTGGGTATTGGTGGTGATGAAGTGGATATTGCAGTCGACCCGATTGAAGGGACTCGCATGACCGCAATGGGGCAATCCAACGCACTAGCCGTACTTGCCGCAGGTGAGAAAGGCAGCTTTCTTAAAGCGCCAGATATGTACATGGAAAAACTGGTTGTTGGCCCTGGTGCAAAAGGCGCAATTGATTTAGAAAAGCCGTTAAAAGAGAACCTAGAGAACGTAGCAAAAGCCCTGAACAAACCACTTGATACCTTAGTCGTTATTACCCTTGCGAAACCTCGCCACGATGACGTTATTGCAGAAATGCAAGCAATGGGCGTACGTGTCTTTGCGGTGCCTGATGGTGACGTGGCTGCCTCTATTCTGACTTGTATGCCAGACAGTGAAGTGGACATGATGTACTGTATTGGCGGCGCGCCAGAAGGGGTCGTCTCAGCCGCGGTGATTCGAGCGCTAGACGGTGACATGCACGGTCGTCTACTTCCGCGTCACGAAGTAAAAGGCGATACTGAAGAAAACCGCATTTACGGCGCAGACGAACTAAAACGCTGCGATGAAATGGGCGTAAAAGCGAATGTTGTCCTCAAAATGGAAGACATGGCTCGTAGCGACAATGTGGTATTTTCAGCTACAGGCATCACTAAAGGTGACTTGCTGGAAGGCATCTCTCGCCAAGGCAATATCGCAACCACAGAAACGCTGCTCGTGCGTGGTCGATGCCGTACTATTCGTCGCATTAAGTCGACTCACTACCTAGATCGTAAAGATCCAGAAGTGCGTGATATTATTCTTTAAGCATTTCTCGAGGCTCTAGCTCAATCTGAGTTTGAGCCTTTCTTTCCGCACAGCCGGACAATAGATTCTGAATCACCTCGTTCCTCGTTGTTCAGAATGACGGTTACTTTAATTAGCTCTAAATCAAAAGAGTTCGCCACTCTCGCGAGCTCCAGCGAGACTAAAAAATCCAGTAACAGCAAACTCCTATTCTCTCCTTCTCACCATAACCCCTACACAGCCGGACGATAGATTCTGAATCACACTCATTCCTCGTTGTTTAGAATGACGGTGACTTTAATAAGCTCTAAATCAAAAGAACTCGTCATTCTAGCGAGCTCCAGCGAGACTAAGAATCTAATAACAGCAAACTCCTATTCTCTCCCTCTCACCATAACCATTGCACAACCGAACGATAGATTCTGAATCACCTCGTTCCTCGCAGTTCAGAATGACGACGTATATTGGCTCATATGAACATAGCCCCTACAAATCCACACTCAAACTAAGTCAACACTTTTCTTTACTAACCCTATCGCGCATAATATGTACTGACGTATAAATGGTGGGTATATGAAGACCGTAGATAGGATATTGCAAATCGTTAAGCGTGATGGTTCCGTCACTGCAAAACAACTCTCTTCTGAGCTGGGTATGACAACTATGGGGGCGCGTCAGCACCTGCAGAGTTTAGAAGATGATGGCATCCTGTCTATTCATGACGTCAAAGTAAAAGTTGGTCGCCCTGCTCGTCATTGGTCTCTCACTCAAAAAGGTCATGAGCAATTTGCTGACCGTCACGGTGAGTTGACCATTCAGTTTATAGAAGCTGTCGAACATATTTTTGGCAAAGATGGACTGGAAAAAGTCACATCAGAAAGGGAAAAACTCACGTTACAAAGTTATCGTCAGCATCTTGAGCAATGTAACTCTCTGCAAGGCAAACTAGAAACTCTTGTGACACTAAGAGAACAAGAAGGCTATATGGCCGAGCTTGAGCAAGATGAGAACGGATTTATCTTGATCGAAAATCACTGCCCGATTTGTAAAGCCGCAACTCGCTGCCCAAGCTTGTGCCAATCGGAATTGAGCGTCTTTCAGTCTTTGCTTGGACGTGACACCAAAATAGAGCGCACCGAGCATATCATCAGCGGTCAAAGACGCTGTGTGTACCGCATCCAACAACTGCAGTAACCACCACAAACAAACATCGACATGCCGCACTTATTCAATCTCACGCCTGAAAGCTTCTCTTATAAATGAGACGGCTGAAGAATTCATCCTCTCTCCTCTTTCTAGTGGTATAGGCTTTTAGTAACTAAAGGCAATTTCCATAAGGATTTGGAGAACATTGATGTCTACTCTACGTCACTACTCTTCTCAAACGCTTCCGCCATTCGATGAAATGGTTCGAATGGCAGAGCGAGATCCAGAAGCTTTTGAGCAATTTCGTCATGAAATGGCGAAAGGGATGATCGAAAGTGCATCAGAAAACATGCAAGAAAGACTGTGGGCTCAGCAAAGCCACATCGATAGGGTCATCAGCACGTGTAAAAACCCTCACCACACCAATGTGGTATTGATGAACGAATTACAAAAACAGGTCGTGAAGTTCAGAGCAGCGCTACAAGGGGAAACGGCACCGACTCAAAAAGCGGATGTGGTTAGCTTAAATGCGTTTAAAGATAGGGACGATTTTTACTGATTCTCAGTAGATAGATCGAGAAAGTTAGGATTCATTTCTCTTACCAAGTCTAACTTCCATTTACGCTTCCACTGCTTGAGCTGCTTCTCTCGGGTTATGGCAGTTGCCATATCTTCGAATAACTCAAAGTAAACGAGCTTATGAACGTTGTATTTCTTGGTAAATCCCTCAACTACTCCGTTTTTATGCTGCCATATTCTTTGAGGCAGCTGACTGGTAACACCAATGTAAAGAACGGCGTTGTTGTTTGACGTTAGGATATTAACGCAAGGTGTCCTATCGATGATTCATTCTCCTTCATGATTCGCTGTTACTTTTCCATTGTAATTCAATCGCTCAGTTCAAACTCGGAGCGCTCTGGGCGTAGATTCTGAATCACACTCGTGCCTTGTTGTTCAGAATGACGGGTACAATAGTAAGCTCTAGCTCAAAAGAGCTCGTCATTCTAGCGAGCTCCAGCGAGACTAAGAATCAAGTAACAGCAAACTCCTATTCTTTCCCACTCACCTTAGCTACTGCTCAAGCGGACGATAGATTCTGAATCACGCTCGTACCCCGTTGTTCAGAATGACCGTCACTATAGCAAGCTCTAGATCAAAGGAGTTCGTCATTCTAGCAAGCCTCAGCGAGACTAAGAATCTACTTTCAGCAAGCACGTTACTTGAAGCGATTACTCCGGCTCAGGGCCATATTGGTTTGGTCCTGATGTTCCTTTTAAGAAGCCACATTCAATTAGAATCCATAAACCACAAATCAGAGAAATGGATGCGACGAACATTTGCGGTGTCGACGGCTCTTGTGCGACAGGGCTGGTCATTGGCGTGGCGATTCGCCCGATAATCAACGGAATATTCAGTGCTAGCCAATAGATTGATTTGTTGCGGTCATGCCAACGCTTGGTGGTGATCGCCAAATCAGGGATTAACAAAATCACCAAGAAAATAGGGAGAAGTAAATAGGAGAAAGTAGGAAATAGCTTACTGATTCCAGCACCAAAACCTAGAATAGAGACATAGTAAATGACGTTCCAAATCCAGTAGGTTTTACGGTTTATACGTCCTTGAAAAGAAAACAGTAACTCTTTAGTCGACATCAAATTTTACCCCAAAATAGAAAGGTTATAGATTAGCCGAGTCGATATGGTTTGGAAAGTACACCTGCAGTGTAAGCGCCAACAACGCCGTTCTAACAAGCAGAGAGACTAAGCTCAAGCAACGATAAACACTCGATAAGGCCTATTAGCTTTCAGCTCCCTTGCATCTCGCGATGCTTAACCCTACTCGTTATTCTCAAGAAACTCTGTTCAACCTAATTCACTACCTTCTGGAAACTGTCTACATCCATGTCTCGGATGTTGACCGTTAAGCTGTGCACGTGACTGGCTTGCTCTTGAAGTGTCGCCATCAAGGCTCGTGACAGCTCTCGCTTTTGTTCTTGGGAGCGGCCAGATAGCAAATCAAAGTTAATATGGATAAAATCGAGGCTATCACCCTCTTCCCCAATTAACCAATTGTGGCACCTGAGCGTTCTAGATTTCACTGACGCGAGCTCAAAAAGACCACTCTCTAACGCCGTTTTATGTAAATCCTCCAGCAACCCTTGAACATTGACACGCTCTTCCACCGAGTTTGAATACTCTAAAACGAGATTTGGCATTTTGATTCCTTTCTACAACAATTAATTCCAGCGCGTAGTAATACCAATCTCAGCAGCAATTTCCGAGGAATGAACTATCATTCTGTCTACGTGATCACCAATCGATTGTTTTTGACAAAAATAACAGGATCGATGCTTGGTCGAATCAGTAAAGAAAGCCGGACAAGACATGACGCCAATCATGATCTGTTCACATTATTCTGTTATATTCCTACGTAGATTTTTTACATTAATTGACTATTTACATTAAAGATAAGGGAGATATTCCTATGCGTCGTCCTGTAGTGATGGGTAACTGGAAACTAAACGGCAGCAAAGCAATGGTAACTGAGCTGCTAACTGGTCTTAACGCTGAGCTTGAAGGCGTTGAAGGTGTTGACGTAGCAGTCGCTCCACCAGCACTTTACATCGACCTAGCAGAGCGCGTAATCGCTGAAGGCGGTAACAAGATCATCCTAGGTGCTCAAAACACTGACCTAAACAACAGCGGTGCGTTCACTGGCGATATGTCTCCAGAAATGCTGAAAGATTTCGGTGCTACTCACATCATCATCGGTCACTCAGAGCGTCGTGAATACCACAACGAATCTGACGAGTTTATCGCTAAGAAATTCAACTTCCTAAAAGAAAACGGCCTAACACCTGTTTTCTGTATCGGTGAATCTGAAGCGCAAAACGAAGCTGGCGAAACTGAAGCTGTATGTGCACGTCAAATCAACGCAGTTATCGACACTTACGGTGTTGAAGCTCTAAACGGCGCAATCATCGCTTACGAACCAATCTGGGCTATCGGTACTGGTAAAGCAGCAACAGCTGAAGATGCACAACGCATCCACGCTTCTATCCGCGCACTTATCGCTGCGAAAGACGAAGCAGTTGCAGCACAAGTAATCATCCAATACGGTGGTTCTGTTAAGCCAGAAAACGCTGAAGCTTACTTCTCACAACCAGACATCGACGGTGCTCTAGTTGGCGGCGCTTCTCTAGACGCTAAGAGCTTCGCAGCAATCGCTAAAGCAGCGGCAAAAGCAAAAGCTTAATCTCGTTTTTACTGAGAGTAAAAATAACAAAGGGATGCATCATGCATCCCTTTTTGTTTGTGTTGTACCGTCGGAGTACCTAATAGGAAGTTCCGATTTACGCTGGCTCAGCAATTTTCACGGTTGGCTTTTTCGCGAGCTCCGCACTGGAATCTTTCTTATAAAGGTTCTCGTAGCAGTAATTTGTGGCTTCAATGTAGCCTTCTACGCTACCGCAATCAAAGCGCTGACCTTTAAATTTGTATGCCAAAACACAACCAGATTGAGCTTGTTGCATCAGCGCATCGGTGATTTGAATCTCACCACCTTTACCTGGCACTGTATTTTCAATCAGTTCAAAGATATCAGGTGTCAGAATGTAGCGACCAATAATCGCTAGATTGCTAGGTGCAGTGCCTGGTTCTGGCTTTTCAACCATGTTATCAATGCGGAAGATATCATCTTTGATCATCTCGCCAGCAATCACACCGTATTTATGCGTTTCTGATTCCGGCACTTCTTGTACCGCAACGATTGAACAGCGGAACTGTTTGTACAGCTCAACCATTTGCGCTAGAACGCCTTGGTCCTCATTCACACAAAGGTCATCCGCGAGCACAACTGCAAACGGTTCATCACCGACCAGTTCACGTCCCGTAAGAATAGCGTGACCTAAGCCTTTCATTTCACGCTGACGGATGTAAGTGTAACTCGCAGAATCAATCAAAGAACGAATATCATCAAGCAGCGCTTCTTTACTTGTACCGCTAATTTGATGCTCTAGCTCGTAGTTTTTATCAAAGTGATCCATTAACGAGTGCTTACCACGACCGGTGACGATGCACATACCGTCCATGCCGGCTTCAATCGCTTCTTCAACACCGTATTCAATCAATGGCTTGTTCACCACTGGCATCATTTCTTTCGGCATCGACTTAGTTGCAGGAAGGAAACGTGTGCCGTAACCCGCTGCAGGGAATAAACATTTTTTAATCATAACCATTACCAACTAAAAAAAGGCTCCTCTGAGGGAGCCTATTACATTATTTTGAATATAAAGACTAATTAATCGCTACCAAACAGGTCACGGGTGTAAACTTTATCAGCCACATCAGCTAGTTCCTCAACCATGCGGTTAGAAACAATAACATCAGACATTTGTTTGAACTCTTCAATATCGCGGATAACAGCAGAATGAAAGAACTCATCTTCCTTAAGTACTGGCTCATACACCACGACTTCGATGCCTTTTGCCTTGATACGCTTCATAATGCCTTGAATAGACGAAGCGCGGAAATTGTCTGAGCCAGCCTTCATAATTAAGCGGTAAATGCCCACAACTTTTGGTTCTCGCTTGAGAATAGACTCTGCGACAAAATCTTTACGAGTGCGGTTTGCATCAACAATCGCTCCGATAATGTTATTTGGAACATCCTGATAGTTTGCTAACAGTTGCTTTGTATCTTTTGGTAAGCAGTACCCGCCGTAACCGAATGACGGGTTGTTGTAGTGATTGCCAATACGAGGGTCTAAGCCTACACCTTCAATAATTTGGCGAGCATCAAGATTGTGTGCTTCAGCATACGAATCTAGCTCATTAAAATAGGCTACGCGCATCGCAAGATATGTGTTTGAGAACAGCTTAACAGCTTCTGCTTCTGTAGAGTCAGTAAACAGAACCGAGATGTCTTCTTTTACCGCGCCTTCAACTAAAAGATTAGCGAACTTCTCTGCACGTTCGCTGCGTTCACCAACGATTATGCGAGACGGGTGGAGGTTATCGTAAAGTGCTTTACCTTCACGAAGAAACTCTGGAGAGAACATAACATTCTGACAACCGAGCTCCTCTTTAATGCGCGCAGTATAACCCACAGGTACAGTCGACTTAATCACCATAACTGCATCTGGATTAATTGCCATCACATCTTTAATCACTGCTTCAACTGAAGAAGTATTAAAGTAGTTCGTTTGAGGGTCATAATCCGTTGGTGTGGCAATAACAACAAACTCCGCGTCTTTGTAAGCCAGCTCTTTATCTAGCGTCGCGATAAAGTTGAGTTCTTTGTTTGCAAGGAAATGTTCGATTTCCGCATCAACAATTGGAGATGTCTTGTCATTCAACAAGTCCACTTTTTCTTGGATAATATCAACCGCCACAACCTCATGGTTTTGTGACAATAACATGGCATTGGACAAACCGACGTAGCCCGTGCCTGCTACAGCAATTTTCATTTTTATTTCCTATAATTTAACTGACGCTAGCATATCAAAACACCGACACTCTCGGTAGAGTGCGGCGATTAACTAAAAGCCTAACTAGCAACACAACTTAATTCAATTGAGTACCCAAGTAACGCCAATAAGCATTGCGAATGCGAAGCTTGTTCTGCTCAAAGTACTCTTGACCATAACGGCCTCGGTTAAAGTAGCGGCGAAGCATACTATTATCCATCACGAGTTCATCACCCTGGCCTGCTGCCAAATAGTTTGTATCGTTGCCAACTCGTGTCGTAACGTTGAAATCATAAGCCTCGTTACCACGAACTTGTATCACTCCCGGCGACATATCGCGCCATGGCGTTAATGGCAGTTTTACTGACACAGTGACAAGCTGCTCTTCGTCTGTATCATTAAACTTTGTCACCTGATAACTTGCTGATACTTCTATATCTTCAAACCAATGTGAGGTCGTGAATTTTGCGCCGACATCCCCTTTCCAAAACTCGCCAGCAGTCGCATTAAACTGCCAATCCCACTCCGGCATAGAGAATGTATAACGAGTTAAAAAGGTTTGTCGGTCTGGATTCGCATAACCATTTTTGTCTTTTTCGTCTTGATGTTGGAAGTAGCTCATCTCTAGCCCCAACTCATGGTTGCCCGATTGAGAGAACCAAGCTGATTCGCTGCGCGCACCGATATAATCCGACTTAACCAAGCCTAGGGAAACTTGGTTAGCTATATCGACATATGGTAAACGGAAGAACTGATGTACCATTGCACGATCAATCTCGTTCTCGTACGCACTATCTTCGAAATACCCGCCCTCTTCAAAGTCGTCACTTTCTGCTAAAGGTAAAATATGACGAACATCAATTGCCGCGCCAGACCATAGGTAGGTGTATAGGTTGCTAGACATAGCAAAAGAGTAATCATACACACCGTACTCGGTTGCAAAACCATGCCTTACCATGGGAGAAAGTACGATCTGCGAATCTAAAGTGCCTGGATTGACTCGCTCTGTTTTCCAATCAACCATGTCTAATCTTTCCGGCAAATCGCGCGTGATAAACTGAATGTCATCACAAACTGCGCTGCCATTGACAAAACTTTGGTAACAGTTAGCGTCAGACAAAACACTGACCACTGGTTTTTGGTTGGCAAGCATCACAAGTTCAAATTGATCCGATGCAGCACCTATATCTTGCGCCGCATTTTGACCTAAATGACTCGACACAATACCCAAAGCGACACCTAATCCGTCAGCTTGATTCTGGTTGTAGCGGCGGTTCTCTAGTGCCACAACAACCGACTGGTTTAAGGTACCGACTTGGATATTCACAAATCCTTCGTTGCGCAGTGCACTTACCAAGGCAGAGATTGACGCATTATCAGCTTTGCGTTGCTCTAGAGAGAGCCTGTCCATCAGTGACACATTACTACGAGCATACTCGCGAGAGCGGGTATAATCAGTAATGAGCGGTACAGACAATGCGACATTCCATATATTCTGTTCGTCCGTTTCATGGCCAGAGTAAATTTGGTAACTCAAAGAAGCTGTCATATCGTAAGGTAAGAGCTCTTCTGGCGTGAACAATTTCACTGATGAGTTAAACTCAACTGCATCGTATTCTGCAGTGAGTTGTATAAAGTCAAATGGTTGGTATTCCACACCTCCGAAAGCACCGTCCATAACTCCTAGTTCAATATCTGAAATACCATAACCAGCAGAAAAACGTAATGGAGCAAAATTGGCTGTATAGTCTCCCACTACGTAATTAGTTTGAAAATGGTTGGCCGCCCCACCTAAATCCTGAACCCCAATAGCAATATTAAAATTATCAATGTTCCACCAATTAGGTAATTGATACTTCAACGACATCGAGAGATCGCGTATCCCACCACATCCTGTTTCAAAACAGTTGGAGTGGTAATCATCTGTCACAATTCTACCTGTAGCCTCTAGACCTTCTAATAACCCAAAAGAGAACGTAAGTGAATCTAGATCTTCAATCCGCTGTAGCCAAGGTAAACCTTGCGCATAACTGAATGAAACGTCGCCATATTCTAGTAACTGAGCATTTGGGGTAAAAATTAATCCAGTAAAACTCTGATTAGAGGGTAAACGCTCTACCGGCGCAGTTATATTGGTTGCGAACGCAGAGAAAGGCAATGAACACACAACCCCCCCTACCGTTATCATTTTTTTTTTCATTGGTAATGGCCACTACTGAAGTTTCAAATACGTAATAAGGAGCCTAAGCACCTCTATTAAACTACTTATTTTTCATTAACTTTACATTTGCATCAAGTTTCATTTTAATTAATGCGCCGTCTACCCAAAGCTAACAACCAAGCTTGATATAAAAACTTCCACACAAATAGCCTCGAAAGAGACATATTTACCTACTAAACCTAGCTCTTCCAATACACATATTGCTACATTATTTTATGCTGAAAGCGGCTTTGATGTTCGCTCACAGTGAACTGAGTGCGTTAGATCAGATGATATGGAGCAAACTCAAGTGATATCGATGTCATGCTAACCTATCTTTACTAGATCAGTTAGAATTTCAATTCGGCGCCTCATCACAAATTACGAACTTTCTTCTCACTCCATCTCCATTGAGGATGCTAAATAAGTATGTGAATACCTCATTTTTCGTAACACCGCTTAAGACTTGAAGGTTCAATTTGTTGGGAGCAGCACGGGTTCTAATGCACGGACGACGTTCACATCGTTGCAAATAAAGTAGTTCGAACGTTTCGCCAAAGCCTTGCCCTCTGCGATGAAGATGTATTTCTCACGGCCAGCGTTGGCATCAGTATCTATCCGCACTACGGCGGCAACAAAGAGGCTCTATTAAAAATGCCGATACCGCGATGTAGCAAGCGAAGAAAGCGAGATGGAACCGTTATGAGTTCTATACCTCGTCCCTCAACCAAGCACTGCAACAACGGACACTCTCATCACAACTTCGCTACTCTTTGCGTCGTGATGAGTTTAAGCTGGTTTCCCCCGAGTTCGACGTTAAAACCGAGCGATAGCTCGCGTGTGAGGCTCTCCTCGGTTGACACCATCAGAACCTAATCAAGCAATGTCACCCGATATTTTCATCCCGATTGCGGAGCGTTCCGATCTGGTTCGACAAGGCAGTTCTGTTCTCCACCAAGCGTTTAAGGACACTGCGTATAGCCTTGAGGTCTTGTTGCTCAACAGACTTAACAGGAACAAAATGAATATCAGGCCTAGAGAATGCTTCGCAAATTGCTCTCGCATCATTAGCATCGTTCTTTTGCCGCCCAACAAATGGCTTTACATGCTGAGCTGGGATAAGAGCTACGCTATGTCCAAGCTCTTGAAATATTCTGCCCCAATGATGCGAAGTTGCGCATGATTCCATCGCAATAGCCGTTTTCTCTGGTAATTGACGGACTGTATCAAGAAGCTTGTCACGCTTTACCTTTCGGTTTGACAAGATTTGTCCATCAAAACTCAACACGCATACTTGAAAGAGGTTTTTGGCTATATCGATACCGACAACTTTAATAGACATGATGATTACTCCTGCTCTTACTGGTTGCACCATTAGTTTGGTACAACGGTGCTAGAAGGGAGGTGCGTCCATCACATCAAAGCCTTAGGTTATCGCCACTGTTCGCTTTACTGTCCCCCTGACGATATTCATTACCATCCTGGGTAAACAGAGGGGGATCTTGACAACTTGTTGCTACAGTCTTCGTCACGACAAACTTAATTAGCCCGCATTTCCTGTACCGTCGATCGATAGTGAGCGCAATGTGCAGTTCCCATACGCTGATGTTTCAAGGGATATTGGCGCCAAAGTTCGGTTCCCGTATCGCCCCCTTTTCCGAGGATAGAGTTCTCACACGACGTTTCGCCACAGATCGCCAGCAAAAAATACGAGCAAAATATCAACAATGTATACGTTAACCCCAATAAAGAGTGAAATTTGGTAGAGACGAATACCTCTAGAGAGTGAAAGTCCGCCCTATTTTTGGGTTCAGTTTGTCAGACCGCAGAGTCAGGCCTTATTTTGGGTTCGGTTTGCCAAAACGCAAAGTCAGCCCCTATTTTGGGTTCACCTTGCCACCGATGCGATGAGGTCGGCACGTGCTCAGGCTAAGATCAGGGATGGCCTGGGCTCAGAGGCGATGGGCACCGATTGTGCCGTTATTGGGAGTGAACTAAAAAATATCTGCCTTGCTCCTGCGATGAAGTTCAATATCAACGATCTCCTCAGGATCAATTCTGACTCAACACTCAAGCCCCGCCGCGTATTGTGCATACAAAATATCCGCGAAATCCGCTTCGGTTAATACACCAAGCAAAAGATCTCTGACGGCATCAGCAAGTAAGGCGTTGTCGATGACAATTTCAAACTCATTAAGTGATAAGTATTCAAGCGCGACCATCAGCCCCGTGCGTTTATTTGCATCAGGTAGGGCGTGAGCGATGGCAATACTTGCCGCATACTTTGATGCAATATCAAAGACATCTTCCAGACCATCATACGCGATCGCATTGTCAATTCGACCCAATGCACCTTGCAGCTTTGGTATATCCACCTCTCCCTGCATACCTGGCTCAGTCGCTAAAATAAACGAATTTATTTCAATCACTCGCTCGAATGGAAAACAGATGATATCCATCACATATCCGCTAATTTCGTGAATGTCTTACGATGCGTTCTTAGCGCTAACTTGGCTTCAGAACGCACAATTTGACGCCCCTGCATCCCACTCAAGTCTAACTGCTTGGTCGCTTTTACTTTCGGTCTTTTTACCTGTGGCACTCCATAGGCTGACAAGTCTTTGCTCATGAAACCTTCTCTCCATACGACTTCTATCTCTTCATTATACTACCGTTTTTCCTTCGATGCCCTAAGGCTTTTTAACCCTACTTAACCATCGCCAAGATAGCATGGTATAAAAAAGCACCTGAGACAGTTGATCGAAAGGATCAAGAAAATGAGACGTTTTCGATCAAATTAAAATCTATAAAAACAGAAACTTAAATTAAAATAAAAAGAGTGCCGCCTATTGGGCCAGAAGCCCCGTCATCACTGGGCCGCTACTTCGCGCGGCGCTCAGGCCAGAGCGGCTACCCGCCATGAGACACTCACCGGCCTTCGCCGCGCACATTGAGACAGTATTACCTTGTCGCCACCCAATGCATTCACTTGTCTCATGCGCCCCGTCTGCCGGGATCGCCTGGCTGGTTTGACGCGTTGGCTTACGCCAGTAGGGCAGCACGGCGGGATCATGGCGAGCCAACCTCTGCTACCTCGGCCCGTCTGCCCTTCCCTCCATTCCTCACGGTGACTTCTCACCGCCTTATCAGGCGATGCTTCTTATTTCGTTAGCCGTTGCTCGATAGTATCGAGACTTACGCAG
>NZ_JBSUGE010000036.1:0-19176 GCF_054064075.1 Vibrio sp. JZG10 | reverse complement strand
GCTGTGTGACTTTCGTCTCACTCCGTGTCGGTGGATGCGCAGTATAGGGAGTTGAGAAATTAGTACAAGCGTTTTTTGCAAAAAAACTTTCAACAGGTCATTAGTTAGCCAAAAGCGTGATATTTGCATATTTCTTCGTCACATTTGAGACATATCACAGCAATTGGTTGGAAAAACACCAACCATATACGTAAGATTCATGTGTCTATTCTGTTAATGGACAATCGATCTCTTTATCACTATGTGTAGTAATTAAAATGACGTCTAAAAAAAATCTGATTTTATGTGCTGGGCTGGCCGTCGTTGGGGGAATCGTCTTCTCTCAAGTCACCATCCCACCAGCCTTGAGTTTTCTCATTGGTGTTATCGCTACTGCTTTTTTATTTTCATTTTCTAGCCAGACACCTTCTATTCAATCAACAGACTCGGATCCATCAACTAAAACTCTGTATGTCGGCAACCTTCCTTATAAGGCCAATGAGAGTCACGTTCGCGATTTGTTTGCTGAATATGGACAGGTCTATGCAGTACGCTTAATGAAAGATAAGCGCACTGGAAAAAGAAGAGGGTTTGGTTTTGTCGTGATGGCTGCGGCAGATGCCAAGCCAGCTATCGCTAAACTGAATGAAAAGGAATATATGGAGAGAACGCTAAAAGTGAGAATTGCGAACGATCCTAAACACCCGGATGGTGGTAAACCAGAACAGGATTAAAACCTAGCTTCTTTAAACAAATGTTCAGTGCATCTTCCTGCCAAGGAGTTGCACTGGCATAAATCGACTTACTTCCCTCTTCCGTATCCTCAATTTCATCACTTAATAGTAATGCTTTTACTCGACGTGCAATGGCTGCACCCGAATCAATTAAAGTAACGTCCCCACCCAAAGCTTGATGAATTTCCTCTTTGATTAAAGGGAAGTGAGTACAACCGAGCACCGCAACGTCTACTTTATCGCGAAGCGGAAGCAGGATTTTTGTCAGTTCGTCTAGAGAAACGCTGTTGCCTCGCAACTTCTCTTCGGCCATATCCACCAAGCGAGTTGATCCCAACAGCTCAACTGGTTTGCCTTGCGCAAAGTCTCGTATTAACTCGTGAGTATATTGGCGTGTTACTGTCGCCGGAGTGGCGATCAGCCCTACCCCTTTTGATGCCAAAAGCGATGCGGGTTTAATCGCAGGGACAACACCAACAACGGGAATCGATAGATTTTCACGTAAGGAAGGAAGCACTATGGTGCTTGCCGTATTACAAGCAATGACAACAATGTCGACTTGGTGTTCTTCGACTAATGAAGAGACCAGTTGGTTAACTCGTGAAATGAGTACCGCCTGATCGAGTTCACCATAAGGGTAAGCCTGATTATCGAATAAGTATAAGTAGTCAAGATGCGGCAATAGGCGATGTATCTCTTGGTATACAGAAAGACCACCAACACCGGAGTCAAAAACTAGGACTTTTTTCTTACTTGCTACTCGCACGAGCCTTACCTAAAGAACAGAAACGTTGCGATCATACTGCTTAGATTTGTTTTGGCAATGCTTTAGCATGGTATCTTTGATGGCTGAATCTATCTCCAGATTCTACATCTCGCTTCGTCAACTCGATATGTCCTTGAAAAGATGGCGAAGACGTAACCAATGTGTGAAATTCACCATTTTCCCCACAGGGATCAATTTGACTTGGTAATGACTCTATTAGGGCTTTGTCATACCAGCGACCACACCATTCTGGAGAGAGAACTCTTCCGTCGATGGTGATTAACATCGTTTGAATACCACGCTCTATGATTTCCATCGCTAGTTTTTCGCTGCTCTCCCCTAATAGAGGAAAGACGCATTCCCAGCCAACAGGTTCAATATAGCTGCGTCGGTAATCGGCAATGCCATTGCAAAACATATCACCAAATGCGACAGCTTCTATGTTCAGACCACTACTTTGTAATGCATTAACGATGGTTGATTGATAAATGTCGTTACTCGGAAAGACTTCAGGTAGCTCGATAGTAATGAGCGGAAGCGCAAGTAAGTCTGCTTGCATTTGTACGACTTCAAGCGGAGTTGCTTGGAAAGGGACTTCTTTTCCTACGTAAGTCGTGTACAAACCGACAACTTGATAATTTGGATTCTCGTTAAGGCGCTCAAGCGTTAATGTCGAATCTTTACCACTGGACCAACTGATCACCACTCGCTTGGGTTTCTTCATTCGATTTTCCACCACAAAATATTAAAAACCGCCCGAAGGCGGTTTGTGCTCATTCACGATTAGAATTCGTAGCCAACGTTGAGATAGTACGCTCGCTCTGCGGCAGGGTAACCTTTTGCCATCTCATACTCTTCATCAAATAGATTATCGATACGAGCGCTAATAGAGGTCGACTCATTCGGATAGTAAGTCACAGCCGTATCAACCAACGAGTAAGAAGAAAGCGTGATATCTTGTGAAGGCCAAGTGCTGTAATCCACATCTGGACGCTTACCGACGTACTGATAGCTTACCGACCAGTCCACTTTATCGAAGCTCACTAAAGCGTTCCACTTATACATTTCTTTAGCGCGGCGCTGCAACTGATGCCCTTTATCGTCTTCAGCATCTTTGTAATCCGCACTCAACTGGTGCTGCACAATCCCTGTATCAAACTCAGCAACAAGCTCCACACCTTGGATATGTGTTTCACCATCGACATTCAAATATTTATATGTGGTTGGATGGTAATCGATAAGATTCGTGATTTTATAGTCATAACCCGTTACGGACCAAAAAACGCCTTGGACATCACCGCTGAATGCTAGCTCCCAAGCATCTGACTCTTCCGGCTTAAGATCTTTCTCACCGTACGTTGGGTCATACTGTTGATATAGGTTTGGAGCCTTAAACGCAGTACCAAAAGAAGCTTTAACCCCAAACTCTGGCACAAATTGGTAACCAGCCGCTAAACTGTAAGTGAACTCACTACCGTATTCTTCGTTATCATCAAGGCGAGCACTGCCCTCAAGCATTGCTTTATCAATACTAGTGGTTGCCATACCAAACAGAGCGCCATTGGTACGATCAAACGTTTTATTCGCACTCTTGTCTTTATAAGACTCATTACGCCAATCAATACCACCAGCCAACGTCGTATTGTTGTTTAGCAAGTAACTGTTGGTCCACTGGACATTCTGCTGCTCAAGTTCATCTTCAGTACCTGAGTGTTTGCCTTTTGCTTGCTCATAGTTCCAAGACTTCTGTTTCTGTGCCGTTACTTGTAGTTCTGACATCACATTATCAGACTGATACTTACCGCCCAGAGTGGCAGAAAGGTCGTCTTTTTCTGCTTCGTAATAACCGCGACTGCCGTAGCTGCTGTCATATTGATAAACATTTTCGTAAGCACGTAGGTTACCAAATACAGACCACTGGTCATTGAAGTGATGCACGTAACCTAGCAGACCATTCTTTGTATCAAAGCCATGGCGATCGCCGTCATTAACTCCCGGTACAGGACGAACGTTATAACCATCATCACTTTCACTACCAAGCGCGATATTCAGCTGGCCGCTCTCTGTGACTTTAATGCCAGATGCCACACTCAATTCTTGGTAATCTAAACTACCTAAACCTGCGCTTAACTTCGTTCCTTCTTCGTCAGCACGCGCAATGGTGATGATATTGATCACGCCACCAATCGCTTCTGAACCATAAAGTGACGCACGCGCACCACGCACGTACTCAATCCGTTGAACGTAAGTAAGTGGGATTTGGTTAAAGTCCACAGCGCCCTTCGCTGCTCGTGCAAAACGTACGCCATCAACCAGTACTAAAACTTGGTCGGAACTGGTTCCACGAACAAATAAAGACGCTAACTGACCACGGCCACCATTTTGTGAAACTTGAATCCCCGTAAGACGACGCAATACATCTGGTAGGGTTTTCGCTTGAATGCGATCGATGTCTTGTCGAGTAACCACTTCGACATCTGCCAACGTACGGCTTTCGGCTTGCTCAAAACGGTTTGCAGTAACAACGATGGTTTCGTCAGTAGAGGTTTCTTGGGCCTGTAGATAAGAGACAGGTGAAAGCAGCGATGCCAAAGTGATCGCCAGTGCGGATTTTCTCATTGTATTGTCCTAAATCGCGTAATTCCTTCCGAGCCCTGTCATCATGACAGTCCAGTGCTATGGCTCAGTTGTTGGCAGGTATTCGGACTCAAGAGCACGGGTGTACCGCCTACTTGCTCGACTTCCCACATAAACTAATGCAGTGTCTGATGAGCGTTCGTTCTCTTTTACCGCTGCGCGTCAGTTCTGGATTCACACCAGATTCCCATTTCAGCCATCTAGATTGCTAGATAGCACCAACTTGAGGCAAATATTATTCAGCTATTGATTATTTGTCCAGCCAATATTGCCCTTACAAGTTGTAACGTTTTGATTGATTTTGCTTTCTACTCTGTCTGTACGCACTATCTTTAAATCAATTCCAGTACAAAACTGGACATCCTATTGAGATTGAATAAAATCTGCGCTCTTAAATTGAATGCACCATAAAAGGTAAGATCATGGCTACTCTTGATGTAAACCCACAACGCTACCAAGAACAACTGGCTGAAAAAGTCGAACGTCTCACGGATATGTTCGCGCCATACAACATGCCAGAACTGGAAGTGTTTGAATCACCAGAGCAGCACTACCGCATGCGTGCTGAGTTCCGTGTTTGGCATGAAGGCGAAGATCTTTACTACATCATGTTCAACCAAGAAACTCGTGAGAAATACCGTGTTGACCAATTTCCTGCAGCAAGCCGTCTGATCAACGACCTGATGCCGCTATTGGTTGAAGCGATGAAAGACAACGACTCGCTACGTCGTAAACTGTTCCAGGTGGATTTCCTATCGACGCTAAGTGGTGAGATTCTGGTTTCACTCCTTTACCATCGCCAACTTGATGAAGAGTGGATTGAAAACGCGAAAGCCCTTAAACAGCGCTTAAATGATGAAGGCTTCAACCTAAACATCATTGGTCGTGCTCGTAAGATGAAGATTGTCCTAGACCGCGACTACGTGATCGAGAAGCTCGATGTAAATGGTCAAAGCTACATCTACCAACAAGTAGAGAACAGCTTCACTCAGCCGAACGGCAAAGTCGCAGAGAAGATGCTGGAATGGGCGGTCGACTGTACCCAAGAAAGCACTGGCGACCTACTAGAGCTTTACTGTGGTAACGGTAACTTCTCGCTGGCGCTGGCACAGAATTTCGACCGCGTCCTGGCAACTGAGCTAGCTAAACCATCGGTTGTATCTGCACAGTACAACATCGCTGCCAATAAGATTGATAACGTACAAATCTTACGTCTATCAGCAGAGGAATTTACTCAAGCGATCGAAGGTAAGCGTGAATTCCGTCGTCTACAAGATGCAGGTGTGGATCTGAAGAGCTACAACTGCAACACGATTTTTGTCGATCCACCACGTGCTGGGATGGATGCCGATACTTGTAAAATGGTGCAAGGTTACGAGCGCATCATGTACATCTCTTGTAACCCTGAGACTCTAAAAGAGAACTTGGACATTCTATGCGAAACACACAACGTGACGCGTTTTGCTCTGTTTGACCAATTCCCTTATACCCACCATATGGAAGCAGGCGTACTGCTAGAGCGCATTAAATAAGGGGTTAAACGGCTTTTAACTGTAGCAAAAATCGCTCTGGGTACGGCTTGGGGTACGGGAGCATCTAAAATGCTCGATTGCTATGATTGGATTTAATGTCAACGCCACCAGCTTTGCTCGTGGCGTTTTTTTTTCAGTCATCACTAAATCAAAAATCAGCGAGAGCTCATTTTTTAGTTTGCTTGGTGTACTCCTGATCTATGAGATGCTCAATAAGTCTATTTTTCTTCATATTGAGTTCTCTAGATAGGTGTTCGATTTTCTGTTGAAAAGACTCCCTCATCTCAAAACTATAGGCCTTAATATTCTTACGCTTGTTTTTCTCTCTATGCTTATACTGATTCCATGACAGATTCATCTTGTGAATATACTCACTCTTGCTCATATTTTTCTCATCATAAAGTAGAGAAGCCTTAAAAAAGCTACTGCTACTCCATAGATAAAGGGATATGGCTAAGGATAAGTTAGTCGTATTGTTTGAAGAAGGTATCTCAAATGGTAGAAAAGCCCCATCACTTTCTAGCTTATTTTTTGTCCATTCAGCTCTATCTTCATTCTCTTCTTTTGTTAGCTTGAAGAAAGGAGAACGCTTAAAGTCCAGATATTTGTTTTTTATCTCGTTCATGGCCTCTTGTTGCTTTAACGCATCTTGGATACCAGTTTCTTTAAATAAGTAATGCAAGAATATAGTTGTATGCATTTTCCACTTTGAAGTATGAGGTGAAAACTTTGGTACATATCCAACAACCATATCATTAGCACTTGTTGAAAAAACCACATCAAAATCTGAGATATCCTTCGCTTCAGTATCTTGCTTATTATTACACCTAACCACTAGAAGCATGTAATACCATATAAAGTAGGAAGATACGTAGTCACGAGTATCAATCCAGTCATACTCACTGAGCGCAATATTTCTAATTACAAAGTTATCTTTCAGTCTTTGAAGGCGACCTTCCGAATCTTTCTTCACTGCATCTTTGGCAATCATGATTCGAGCATCAATATCATCCTGATTACTATCTATCGTGATCTCAAAACTAATATCAAAAAGAAACCTAGGGTCATGTTCTACGTTGAATGTCTGTATTAAATTTGCCATATCATTACTTGGTAATTTTTATGTAATCTTAAAGTATTTTTTATGTTTATTTATAGTATTCTTTAAATAAACAATTTGAAACCCAAATCAAGCTCACATAAGGGAGTTGATGTGAGTTTTATGGTTTTCCAGTGGAGTAATGTTGAAGATGTCCTTGCTATGTTACAACGTAAGCTGAATTCATACCCAAAAGTACGTCATGGCAGTTTTCAAATTTCTAGAAAGCCGAAGTTTTTATCAGAGTAACTCTTGCAAGTTTTGAAACTACAGGACGCCTTGCTGAACAAAGATACGTGGCTGGAGGAAGGGAGTGAAAAACTGTCGGTAATAATAGTATTTATATGAATCTTATCTAATTAATTACAACAACCTATCTACCTATTGAGAACACTAACCAATAGGAATGATAGAAATGAACAATTATCTTGAACATGCAGAAATACTCACCATCGATGATATGGACTTACCGGTATACTCCAAGAAAGGACCTCTAATACCTTCCTGCCTTTTAGCTATTAAAAACACTTTTGATAGGGCTCTAGAGCAATACTCTCGAACGTTGCTACTTCGTATCGATTTAAGATACCCCAAAAGTTTTTCAAGCGAGAAAGTATCAAGTAAGCAAATCACAAAATTTCAAGAGTCCTTCAAAGCGATGATGTGTGCTTACCTAAAACGTAAGACGCACAACCGCCACTCTAAGCCACGATTTATTTGGTGCAAAGAGGCCGTCACTTCAGAGAACCCTCACTATCACGTTGCCGTATTGCTAAATGGTGATGTTTTTCAAGGAATGGGACCTTACGATGATGTTACGGGAGAATACGTTTCTGGAATGATTGCTAAGGCTTGGGCAAGTGCGACAGGTCTTTCGGTTGAACAGGCAAATCGTGCAATTTATTTCGCTAAGAGCAGCACGTGTGAAATCAATAAGAGGTGCGATAAAGAGCTCTATGAGAATCAATACAATCAAGCCTTTTACCGTGTTAGTTACTTTGCTAAAAAAGAAAGCAAGCTATCTGGGAACGGAAGAAGCTTCGGTTACAGTCGCTATTGAGTTTACAAAAAAAGAAAGGCCCCTGTGGCCTTTCAGTTGTTTAATCCGCATTTAAGCGGTAACTCCCTTCACTAGAGTGAATGTCAATTTGTAGGACTCTACAGGGCGTTGTAGTGACATAACCAGTAGACTCTCCGTACTTCAAATCCACTTCGGGATAAGGAAGCCATTTCACACCACTAGACTTGTTGTTACTGGAGGGCTTTTTGTAATCAGGGTTGCTCATGTTTTTGAGTAACTCTTCAGATTGGCTGTACTTATTCTTGTTGACGGTAATCTTTGGTGTTTCTGGTCTAGCGACTTCACAGTTACCTCGGTTAACTTCGATCCCGAAGACAGTCGAGTAGTCAAAGAGGGACGTTACATATATTTTCGTCTTTGGTCCCCATCGGGTGTTGATGTCTTTGTATTCGACTTTGTAGCCCTCAGCAGACGCAGTAAAGGTCATAAGCAGTGTTAGTGCTGCGGTAATTACAATAGGTTTCATGAGAGATATCCTTTATCTATTATTCAATGAGTTGATATTAAAAGGTGGTTGCGACAACTTATGTCGAAGAGAGGTTGGCTTTGAGAGATGTAACCGTAGCGGCACTTATCTACCAGCTAAAGAGATAGCGTAAACTGCCTAAGCATGCCCCTAGTGCACCGCCTATAATTTTGCCCAGGTGCTTACCTGTCGTGCCAAACACACTTCCTATCTCTTCACCGCATTGCGCACCTTGAGTCGTCGTGTCGAAGATTGCCTCCCACAAACTAAGACTGGTTTTTTTGTTGTAATCACTGGCATCGTTGTCTTTCCAATTCTCATGTCGAGGGGAAAGCGTGCGATTCGCCAGTAAGAGCCGTTTATTTTTTGGTAAACGTTCAACAATCAAATACAGCAACTTGGAAAGGTTATAGGGCCGTTGCTTGGCCAATCCATCACAGTACCCCGCAACGTAGTAGACGGGTTTTAGATAAACCCCTGTTGCACGCAATACGCGTCGATGAACCGAGCGCACCATGGTTTCAAGATAAGTTTTAGACACGGGTGTCGGTGTATTGCTTTCGTAGTCCCAGGCTTGATTTCCTTTTAACGCATTATCGGCTTGATTAATGGCGATGATTAAACGGTGCTGTGCGTCTTCGCCTAATGCAGGAATAAGCACATCGTTAATCAAGGTGATAGGTGTACCTAAATCGCGTGAGCTACCATCAAGAATCACAAGTACCAAGTCAATCACGAAACGGTTCTGCTCATCTCTCGCTCTCAGCGTATTTTTCAATAAGCTGGCATGGCGCTTGTCTTCTTCGATACCATCCCCCAGACCAGGACTATCCCAAAGAATAAGATTGTTCAGACGATATTGCGTAACACCCTGAGTGTGCGGCTCACAACTGATTCCCACCTCTGCAACGCTCATGTCAAAGAGAGCGTTAATCGTTGAGCTTTTTCCTGCTCCGGTGGCTCCTGTAATGAGAATGTTGAGCTCGGTGGCTCTCATTTGTTTGAGGTTACCGAGTAGCTTGGTGCGAGTACGCTCATTGAGTGATGCTTGGCGTATCTCGCTTTCAAGCGTATTGAAGAGATCATGCTGTTCGGACATAAGCGCTCCTTAGTTAGCGTCCGGAAAAATTACAACTAGCTACCTCCTTATGACGAACAAATCATGAGGACAGAAAAATGAGACTAATTCGACTAAAAGAAGTGCTGGATAATACAGGTTTGAGCCGTGCGTACATGTACAAGCTCATGGCTGAGGGTAAGTTCCCTAAATCGGTATCACTGGGCTTTCGCAGCGTGGCTTGGGTAGAAAGCGAGGTCCAAGACTGGATATTAGAAAGAGTGACAGAGCGAGATGAACAGTTGGGATTACCACAACCAGAAGTTTGATTGATTCTTTGGTGGAGATATAAAGCAGCAGGTTAAAGCTTAGCTAGATTGATAAAAGTTAATAAGAAATCTGAATGTCGTCGTAACACTCCCATTCGACGTACTGAAGAAAGTTTTGCTCCCACATTTGATACAGCTCATCGATGCCTGGAGAGCGAATGCTTTGCCATCCCGTGGCGACGGTAAAAGCGACTTGATTGCCAAAATCAATGCATCGCTCTAACTCCGGATAATAGCTCCCCATATACGCAAAGTCGGTAATGTAGAGAATATCAACCGTTTTACCATTTACAATGTTGAGGCCAATCTCAACCGGATGATATCCCCCTTCCTCCGCGCTATAGCTTTTGTCTCGGAAATGGATAGAGAGGGCATGACTGGTGGACTGTGTTGACTCCATCGAGGCATGACAATGTTGGTTTAATAACGTCAGAAGTTTATTAGAAACGGGCAGTACTGACGGCGTAAAATTCAGTATAGACATGGCTAGATCTCCTAAAAGTGGCCGAGGTTAAAACGTGATCATTAATGGTGTTCATCGAAGGTTTGAATCATCGATAACTGAATGTAATCAAAGAGGGACTGAGTAAGGTGTCGAGAGAGCACGTTCAGCCATGTATCTAACAGCGCTTTCACTTGCGGGTGTGCGAGACTTGCAGCACCGCTATCTGGTTGATAACACCAAAGATTGAAGAGATGAAAGTAGAGTTCAAGCTCCATCTCACTCGGTTTATTTTCCGAATAAGAAAAACTCGCTAAACAGACGACCTGCCAATCTTCACTGGCCGATGTTCGACGAAATTGAATTTCAATAGGATGCAGCCCCTGCCCCGTCTGGTAATAGCGTTTTTGTCGACAGTTCAGGACAATACGTTGAGCTTGTTGAGGAATCGAATAACGTTGGATTATCAAAAGCAATGCTTGATGAAAGCTATCCTGCAATTCCAGTTCACCCGATATTTTCTGGATCATAGTAGCCCCCTTTCTGCAAAAGAGATGGCGCTATCACCAACCACGATATGATCAAGAACTCGAATGTCCACCAGCGCTAAAGCCTCTTTGAGCCTTTGCGTAATTTGTTTATCGGCTTGGGAAGGTGTGGCATCACCAGAAGGGTGATTGTGAGCAAAGATGAGTGCGGCGGCATTGATTTTTAAAGCCGCTTTGAGGACTTCTCGGGGATAAACACTTGCCGAATCAATTGTGCCAAAGAAGAGCTCTTCAAAAGCAATAAGGCGATGCTGATTATCTAGAAACATCACCGCAAACACCTCTCTTTCATGGTGTTTTAATTTGCAAGATAAATAGGTTTTTGTTGCTTCGGGATTGCAATATTGTTCGCCTCGGAGAGCCCGTGTGGCAAGGATTTCAGCGGCCGCGTCGAGCACCTTATCTGCTGTAACAGGACCATCAAAATAGTAGTTATTTTCGCGCATAAAAAGCTCCTAAAAATGAAACCGTTGAGGTATGCACGAAGATAATATCTATCTGAAATAAATTTACTTATTACTACGAGGAATGAGATGGTCAGTTTGAGATAAAAGTGCGGCAACCTATTATCTCGTATCGTTGCTGATTAAGAGAGAAATATGATCAACGATTTCTTTTTGAAAGGGTTTTCATTTATACATCATGGAAGTTATGCCTAGATATGACAAAGCAAGGCTCTCAGGCCTTGCCTTTCATTTAATCATGCCGCATACCACCCGTCAGCCAGCACTTCTGCTTGATCCAGAACCAGCTTAATCGCCTCTTCAGCCGCATCAGGTGGATATTTCCAGCGGCGCAGTAAACGACGTACAAGGTTGCGCATCCGTGCACGCACGCTTTCTCGTTTTTGCCAATCTACCGTAGCGGACTTACGCAGTTGGTGAGTGAGTTCAATGGCGAGTTGACGAAGGTTGTCATCGCCGAGGGTTCGCACAGAAGCTTCGTTGGTGACCAATGCACGGTAAAACGCAATTTCATCAGTGGAAAGCCCCAGCTTTTCCATCATCTCAGCGTCAGCTTGCATCTCTTTAGCCCACTGTATCAGCTCTTCAATCACCTGCGCGGTTTCAATGTTGCGATTATGGTATTTCTGCAAAGTCAACATAATCCGGTCGGAGTATTTTTTCTCCTGCACCACATCGTTTTTCATTCTTGCTTTCACTTCGTCGCGCAGCAGTTTTTCTAGCAGCTCAACAGCTAAATTCTTCTCTTTCATATTGGCAACATCTTCCAAGAACTCAGGAGAGAGCAAGCCAATATTCGGTTTATCTAAACCAACCGTTTTAAAGATATCATCCACACCATCGGCAACAACCGCGTTATTCAGGATCTGGCGCAAAGCTGAATTACGGAGTTCATCGCTGCGTTTGGTATCAACCGTAGAATGTTTTAAGAATGCGGTCTTAATAGCTCCGTAAAAGGCTATTTCGTTCTTATAACCATCAACTTCATCCAAAGTATTACACAGAGAAAAGGCTTTCATAAGCGCTGCCATGACATCAAGAAAACGGCGTTTGCCATCACGAACTTCTTCGCCTTTGCTGTTGCGGTGTGAGAGACCAGAGATATGGTTCACGGCTCCCGGAAGCAGTTGCAGTGGTTTGGTTTCAAAATCCGGACGATAGTTGAAGACGTCACCATCAACAGGCGTGGCAAACATACCGCGAATTACGTCGATTTTTTCCATAAAGACTGCGACAGCTTCAGCGGTATCAACGGTTGGCTTTCCCTTACCTTGGCTATTGGTATAGGTCTTCAGTGCGTTTTTAAGTTCATTGGCAATACCAATATAGTCAACAACTAAACCTCCGGGCTTATCCTTAAACACGCGGTTCACTCGCGCTATCGCCTGCATAAGGTTATGACCTTTCATTGGTTTATCGATATACATGGTATGACAGCAAGGCGCATCAAAACCTGTTAGCCACATGTCACGGACAATGACTAATTGCAATTCGTCATCGGTATCTTTGTAACGTTTCTCGAACAACTTCTTGGTTTTCTTATCATGGATATGAGGCTGCATTTTTGCTTTATCAGCGGCGCTGCCTGTCATGACGATTTTGATCGCGCCTTTGTTTGGGTCATCGCTATGCCATTCGGGTTTGATAGCCACGATGGCATCGTATAAATCCACACAAATCTCGCGACTCATGGCAACAATCATCGCCTTGCCCGGAAAAGTTTCACAGCGAATGGTAAAGTGCTCAACCAGATCTTGGGCAACCTGCTGGATTCTTGGCTCTGCACCAACGAGTTTTTCGAGAGCTGACCACTGGGATTTTATTTTCTCACGACTTTCCGTTTCTTCGTCTTCGCCAATTTCCTCTTCGACCTGATCGTTAAGCGCTTCAATTTCATCTTGATTAATATCGAGCTTGGCTAAGCGAGATTCGTAGTAAATTGGCACTGTCGCGCCATCATCGACCGCGTCTTGAATATCGTAGATAGAAACATAATCACCAAAGACACCGCGAGTGTCTTTATCGTCCATCGATATCGGTGTACCTGTAAAACCAATAAAAGCGGCATTCGGCAGCGCGTCACGCATATATTTGGAGTAACCATAAACATAACGCTGATCAATTACATTGCCATCTTCGTCTTTAACATCTACTAAGCGAGCTTTATTGCCATACTGGCTACGGTGTGCCTCATCGGAAACCACCACGATATTCGAGCGCTCAGAAAGGACAGGATGTGCCATTTCTTCATCGAGCAGCGCAAACTTTTGTACGGTTGTGAAGATGATGCCACCGGATTGACGATTGAGCAGTAAATCGCGTAATGAATCACGATCTTCTGCCTGCTGAGGAATCTGTTTTAGCGTTTCTTGCGCCATCGTAAAGGTGTTAAATAGCTGGCCATCTAGGTCATTACGGTCAGTCACCACTACTAAGGTTGGGTTATTCATTTCTGGTTGTTGCAGCAATTTACTTGCGTAACAGACCATCGAAATGCTTTTCCCGCTACCTTGGGTATGCCAAACCACGCCCGCTTTTTTGCTTCCGGGCACCACGGTATTGGCGTAATTTGCCCGTGGCTCAGTAATTTGGTCAGACGTTGTGGCAGCCGTGACGGTTGCCTTAACAGCAGCTCGGACGGCATGGAATTGGTGATAACCTGCGATTTTTTTGATGATCTTGTCGCTATCATTTTCGAACAATACGAAGTAGCGAATGTAATCGAGCAGTAATTCTGGCTTAAAGAAGCCACGCACCATGGTTTCTAATTCGAATTTGAGTAACGGTTTATCGTCTTCACTCTCTATCGTCTTCCATGGCAAGAAGCGCTCTTTGTTCGCGGTAAGCGAACCGACTCGCGCCGTCCAACCATCAGAAATGACCAACGCCTCATTGAACACAAAGAGATCAGCGATTTCTTCTTTATAAGTTTGAATTTGATTGTAAGCATTCCAAATGTCGGCGTGATCATCGGCTGGGTTTTTCAGCTCGATGACCGCCATTGGCAGCCCATTGATAAAGACAATTACATCTGGTCTACGATTGACTTTAGTGCCCGTGATGGTGAACTGATTAACCACTAAGAATTCGTTATTCTCGCGGTTGTCAAAATCAATTAATCGAACATGAGTATGCTTGGTCACCCATTGTTCGTCCTCTATCACCGAGTATTCAACGGGCACACCCTCGATCAAGTATTGGTGAAAGAGTTTGTTGTTTTTAATCAGTACAGGCGTTTGCGGCGTGGCAACGGTTTTCGCTACTTCGATTAAGGTGTCACTGGGCACATTTGGGTTTAAGGTTTCCAAGGCAGAGACTAAACGCGCCTGTAGAGTGACTTGCTGATAGTTTTCACGCTCAGGTGTGTTGCCATCCGGTGCGATGTCATAGCCATTTTGGTATTGGTAGCCTTGATCAACAAACCAATTTATACATTGTGCTTCTAATTGCCCTTCAGTGATCACTTGACACCCCCCAAGCTATATCTTTTACAAGCCACATCCGTTGCCAGTAGCAATAGCTTCTCAAGCATCGAATGATCTCCATCTTTTGCTCTGTACCATATGGGCTTTATACTCATACTAAGCAATCTTCCCATTTTTTCAGCTTTGTCTTCTGGTTCAGGTTCTGGAAGAAATGCAAAATGATTCGGAATTTCAAAGTGCCCCTCATCTTTCACAGATTTGAACAACTCTAGCGTTCTATCTTGTTCCAATGAACACCCTAAAAACAATAGAGAATGACTCACATATATTTGACGTAGTGACCTAGGCAATTGCTTTGTAAAATCTATGCTGCCAGAGCCATATGCTTCTAAATACTGTGATTCAGTAAAAACATATGATTGGGGTTGTTCAGCATCTCCATGCAATTTCATTAAACAATGTTCACCTTTCAATAGCTGGCCTACAAAACCATTCTGCTCCTGTTTACCATACATATAACCTTGAAGAGGCTTTCCTTTTAATAGTTCGAACCGTTTTTCAATCAATCTATCAAAATTTGTGGTAATAATGCATGAGCTTGATATCTGCGGTAATAGATCAATGATAGGAGGAAATATAGGTCTATCATCCTCATGATCAGGCTTTAATCTAAACTCAGTTTGAACAAAGTTAAGAAAAACATGTTCGTTATGTCTGAATAAGTGCTCTGCTAGCAATAAGTAATCATAGCTTTCAAGTAAATGCTTAGTCTCTTCAACAACATCTGTCCCCATTGTTCTAGCAAGCGTACTTAGCGCATGCCCCCAACTAGGGTACCCCGCAGGTTGTGATGCACCTGCGCCAACGAAAGGAGCGACTCTCTGTTTTCGAATAGCATCGACAAGATCCAAGAACAAAGAATACTGATGTGTTTCTTTTAGAAAATCGACAGCATCACTATGCTTTTCTTGCAATTTGACACCGTTCCACTTCGCCAATTCATCAAAATAGGTATCTCGTTCAACCCAATATAGTATGTCACTAACATCGTAACTAAACTCAGTCTCAACATCGGTTAAACTCTTCACCCGCACTTTCGGCCCCTGTTCAGATATAACAATAGAAGCGCTATTGTTGATTTCATCATTGAAATCAGTATTTTCCTCTAACTTACTTTGTAGGTATTGTTCAACACGCTCAATGATGTGATAGCTGTCATGGAATGGCTTATTCACCTTTAACCTCCTGCGGTTTTAACTCGATTTCGCCGGAAAGCAATTTAGGAAGCAGCGTGTCACGTAGCTTTGCTAGCTCTATATTTTGGCGTACATTCACCTCAATTTTTTGAAGAATAGGAGCCACTAACGCATCAAATTTATTCGCAAGCTCTGTTCCACTAAATGCCATAGAGTATGTGTCAAATGTCTTTGTGGTGATCGTGTCAAAGACAGCCCCGTGAGTGTTCCGTTGAAGGGTACTTACCGCTTCTTTCAGGTTGAAGTAGTTGTAGTAATCCCCAACCTCTATACCTCGAATTCCGTAACACGATTGATTCATGCACATATCAGTACCAACAAGAGCTAATTTACCTACCGTGCCGCGAGCTGTGATAATTGTCGTGCCTTTCGGAAGCAACTTCGTCGATGACTTGTTTAGACCAAGCTCCGTAATCTTCTCATCAGTATCAACAACAAATACATTGCTTCCTGATGGAACATCTTTAACTGAGAACCAAGGAATATCCCCATTCCAATATGTCTCTTCTGAACGCTTAGGCGTACCGCCACCAGTTAACTTAATCAACTCAGATAGTGAACTTACTTTCCAACCTTCAGGGATCAAACCAAGTTCAGACTCAACTAGTTTTTCAGGGAATAAAGAGGCAGTAGCAGCATCCATCCCTTCGGGTTGCTCGCCGTTCATTTTGGCTTTCACTGGATCGAAATCGACAAACCACGACTTGAAGATAGCTTGCGCCATTTGTTCTAGGGTTTGGTTGGTTTGTGTATTTAGCGCCATTTTTGAAGCAATATCAGACAGTGATTTCGCAACCATATCTTCATTGTCAATTCGAGGAATATTCAATGCTTTTAATACAGGAATTCGAACATTACTAACTGTAGAGCCTGTTCCTTCATTCCAAGCTATCTGCTGCTGAACGTAAGGAGATTGCAAAGCCCAAAATAGGTATTTTCCATTTACATCAGATTTTGGACGTAACAGCACCTGCCTTTGTCCTAAGCAACACTTTACGCCTTCCGGTATCATGCATACTTCCCCCATCGGGGCTTCACGTGTAAATACAATATCGCCAGCTTTTGGAGCTGCTCGTTTTATTCGTTTTAGATAATCTTCTTCGTTAGTAAAACTAGGGGCGGAAAGGTCTAAAACACCATTTTTTATATTCTGATTTCGTAAAACAATTATCCCTTCATTAGTCCATTTCGGTGTCGAATGAGGACAGTCAACTACAAGCTCACACAATGACTCTAGAGTCGCGGTTTCAAAGCTCATAACCTAACCCCGCTAGGTTCTTCTTGATCTCAGCTTCTAGCGTTGCTGACTCAGCAAACTGCTCGCTCAACTTGGCGGTTAGCGTTGCCATCTTCTCACCAAATGGAACACCATCATCTGATTCTTCTTCTGCGCCAACGTAACGCCCCGGAGTGAGCACAAAATCGTGTTTCTTAATCTCTTCCAACGTTGCGGATTTGCAGAAGCCAGCTTGGTCTTCATAAGCGATGCCATTTACTTCAGCACCCGTTTTCCATGCATGGTAAAGGTCGGCAACTTTCTGAATATCATCGCGAGTGAAATCACGTAGTACACGGTCTTTCATATAGCCAAGGTTACGAGCATCAATAAACAATACCTCGCCTTTACGATCACGTAGCTTACGACCTGATTTATCGGTACGTGCTTTTTTGTTTTTGGTTAAGAACCAGATACAAGCAGGGATCTGCGTGTTGGTGAAAAGTTGTCCCGGAAGCGCCACCATACACTCGACCAAATCGTTCTCGACCAAGGCCGCACGAATTTCGCCTTCGTTGTTGGTGGTTGAACTCATCGAACCATTAGCAAGTAACAAGGCTTGAGAACCATCTGGTGCAAGGTGGTAAAGCATATGCTGCATCCAAGCAAAGTTGGCGTTCCCTGATGGTGGTGTGCCGTATACCCAACGTGGATCGTTATCATCGACACCTGTGTTCCACTCTTTCATGTTGAAAGGCGGGTTCGCCATGATGAAATCAGCACGTAAGTCAGGGTGTTGGTCATTGGTATAGGTACTAGCTGGCTCCTTACCAAAATCATAATCCAAGCCACGGATTGCCATATTCATCGCAGCAAGCTGCCATGTGGTGTAGTTGTATTCCTGACCGTAAATCGAGATTCTTTGTTTTTGCGTGAGCGGGTCAATCTCTTTTTGGTTAGCTCGGCGCTCAATAAATTTCTCTGATTGCACAAAGAAGCCACCACTACCCATTGCAGGGTCATAGACTCGACCTTCAAACGGTTCAATCATCTCAACAATCAGCGAAACGATTGATGCAGGCGTATAGAACTGGCCGCCTTTTTTACCTTCAGCAAGCGCAAATTGGCCTAAGAAGTATTCGTAAATATGGCCAAGAATATCTTTGCTGTTAAGCGACTTATGATTAAATGGAATGGTCGCGATTAGGTTGATCAGCTCATTAAGTTTTGCCTGATCAATTTTTAGAGCGGCGTAGTGCTTGTTGAGTACGCCTTTTAGCTTCTGGTTGTCGCGCTCAATACCTTCCAAGGCGTTATCAATCAGATGCCCAACAGAAGTGATCTTCTTCGTCTTACCATCAATCACTAAGTCCGCACCACCAATGACCATCGGGCCATTATCTTGCAGGAACTTCCAACGAGATTCAGTAGGCAACCAAAACACGTTTTTCTCTTTGTAGTAATCGCGCTGTTCCAGCTCAATCGCGATTTCTTGCTCAAGCTCTTCAGCCGAGTAACCTTCAGGGTCGAGGAAATACTCGTGGTCAGGGTTGGCAAAGTCTTATTTTAGCTCTTCTTGGCGCAGCATGAAGGCATCAGACACGTATTTAACGAAAATTAAGCCAAGTACCGCATGTTTGTATTGTGAGGCATCAAGTGATGCACGGAGTTTGTCTGCGGCTGTCCAGAGCTTGCTTTCCAGCTCTTTGAGGAATAGTTGTTCTTGTTCGTTCATTACGGGTTTCTTGAGTTCGAAAAATTAGCCTTATGATATCAGTAACTCAGTAGATGTCTTTGAGTTCTGCCTTACTTGACAATATTCTTTATAAACTAATATGCATATTTTTGTCATTAAGCAGAAACGACTTAAGTTTCCGTCAGAATCGTCAGACTTCTTATTGATGGGAGTATATATTAACGCAACTAAATGCATTTTAAGATGGATGATATATCTGCTATGACTAATCAGAATATTTCAAAAGAAGAACTTCAAGAACTAGAATACGAAAGACTAGAGCTACTGAACGACTTTAAAGAGCAGTTGGCAGTGTTCTGTGATTACCTAAAGGTTGACTTAGACCAGCAAGCAACCTTGAAATCACTAGACACCGCAACAGCACTCACGCTTTCCTCTCCACGTTATAT
>NZ_JBSUGE010000035.1:0-24359 GCF_054064075.1 Vibrio sp. JZG10 | reverse complement strand
TCTATGACTGGAGCGAGAGAAGTTAATACTTCTTCTACGGCTTGGTAAAACTCTTTTTGAGCCGGGCTACTGTGTTGTAACGCAACAATAGTATCGTGTATGTGTGACATAGTCCTCTTCCTTGATATGAATAAGTAATCAGTTTATATGAATTTATTACCATTAAATAGTGATTTTGACCAATTCTCAATGGCTATACCTATTCAACTTGAAGATGCAGGTTTCAATATCTGAAAATTATCCGTAATTCTGGATACCAGTGAGCCTGCAACTTTTGGTAATGTCGCATGGCGTTGTTGAACAAATCAGGTGAAGGGCATATCTTGCCTACGTTCTATCAGCATTAGTTTCGAACTGGCATACCTAGTCCTATTACTTTGTTCATGGCTTTGACATTGGCAAGCGCTTCACCTACTTGAGCATTATAATTCCTTAAGCTCAATTGGCCACTCGTTAGCCCTTTGTATCGTGACATTGCCGTTTCAGATAGAGAACGGTCGTGATAACCAGAGTTAATTTTCCATTGAGCCAACGTATCACTTTTTAACGCTTTTACTGCTTCGTTTCTTGGGTGTCCATCATCCCAGAAGCTAGCATTTTTACGTGGCGGTATTAACGGAGTAATGCCTTTTCTTTGTAACACGTTATGGCAACCCTTCGTATCGTATGCACCATCGCCAGAGACTGAACCTATTTTTCTTCGTAATGGATTAAGCAGCGCCGGAAGCACTTCACTATCACCGACATTAACCAAGCTCACTTCAGCACTGATGACTTCATGCGTATCTACATCTACAGCAAGATGCCGTTTACGCCATGTTCTGCGCTTTTCGTTTCCGTGTTTTTTGACTTTCCATTCTCCCTCTCCAAAGACTTTAAGAAATGGCGACACCACGTTTTTTTACGATTGTTCCCGTCACGACACCAGGAGCAAATGGAGTAAAATCTGCTTGCAACGTCTTGAAATTGCGCTCAACAATTCCCTTGGCGTCGCCTCGAAACGGAGGCGTATTTTCAATTCGCACCGAGAAACTTTTTTCGAGATTTTCTATCTGATAGCCCAGTAATTCACCTCTGTCTGCCAAAATAGCATCTGGAAATCCGATAGCGGGCCAATCTTGAGATTCGATTTCTATCCCATATTGACGATATAGCTCGACCTTATCAGTCATAGCAACTTGTAAAGCCAGCATAGCAGCTACATAAGATGGATTCTCAAAACCAATGTAACATCCGACTATCAGACGACTGAATACGTCGATAACGATATAAACAACCGGACGCCCAACAATCCAGCTTCGGTTCACATCGGAAACCACGTAAATATCTGCGATGGTCGCATCAATTTCAAAGCGGGATCCCGGCCCTAAAGCATGCATAGTTGCCGTTCCGGTCAACGGTCGAATATCCTTGTTATAGGAATTTTTATTTGCCCGATTTTTGATTTTTTCTACCTGGGTGTATTCACGCTGATAGAAGTGCTTCATCTGCCAATTGGTTGGAATTTCTGCCTCGTGCACATCAGGAAAATAGGTTTCATACATATCTTTAAAACGCCGGTGTGCGTAGGGAAATGAATATCCTTTTTCAGTTAACAAATACTTCTGAATAGCAATCCTGAATAGCTTTTCGATGAATTCGTCCACATTGACACCAGAGCCTGGGTTATACTTTCTGGGTCGCCCCAATTTTACCTCTCCCGGTATTCGCTTTTTGCCTTTTGCGCCGGAATTTTTGTAATCGGGAAGAAGCGCGTTTACAATCTGCCCCCGCTGCCAGTATTGGCGAATTAGGCGATACAATGTTTGTTTGGTTGTTTTGTGATTAGCCATGACCAGATCAATGGCTTTAGCGCGTTGTTTCGGCTGATAGTATTCTTCAAGATGGATGATAGGGCTTATCAATTTATAGTTTTGATCTCGTTTTACTTGAGCTGTACTATCATCTTCAGGCGAGAGCATGATCAAATAGGAATAGGGGTCTTCGACTCGGTGTAACGATTCATCTTGAATCGCCAAATCCAGCGAATATAAGTCAATAATGCTGGGGAAGGCGCTTTTATTATCGATCGATATCCAAACAAAATTGTCTCCGAATCAGCTCAAAATCCGGAATCGCTCCTTCTCAAACTCCAGAACCTCATTGATTCGAAACATGACGAGCTCCTATTAAATTCCCCATGTTTTCAGCAATGAAATCCTTACCTTTTAGCAAATGGAATGGTTGGGACAACATATCAAAGTAGAAACAGCGATTAGCCAGTAATTGCCTGATTTCATAAATAGAAGAACCATCAGTCTGATTGTAAATACGATCAGTCAACTTGCAGATATCAGTAACCGTTTTATTAGGATTTTGCTGAAAAAGATCACTATAGTATGCAGTCCTGTCTAACAAGACTTCATCATCAATCTCATCCTGCTCAGCCGGGTATATCCAGCTAATATTCTGGACAAGGGTTGGGGATATATCGTTTTCAGAGACCAGAAACCAAGGAACCTTTTTCAGTAACCAATAACGGCGTTCAATTTCCAGTTTTTCAATAACACGGGGATCATTTAAAAAATCAGTATACTTGGCTTGAATGACATACTGTGGAAGTTGGCAATCCAAGCCATCAACCAAAAAATCGGATGACATGTACGTTTTTACACCGGCTTCGGCTGGGTGTTTAATTCCACTATCAAGCGCAATATCAAGCGTTTCTTCGTGCCTAAGTGGGAACTGCTCGCGAATATCGGTTGTTTGGGAATTCCATTCAAGAGTTAAAAATACGGCAAGTTCTAAATCGGATAGCAAATGATGAGTACGCTGGCTTTTATGACCAAAGACACGATGAGAACGGCCATCGGATGGGACATCACGAACCGTTATCCAAGGAAGATAATCAGAGCCGCAGCCATTACCTCGGCCTTCTTTTATCCAGCGCTTATATTTTGTCTCTGAGGGTGCATACTTGCTTTTTGCCATATAAATCATCACATTTTGCTTATAAAACAAGCATAAACGTAACAAATTTAGTACGCAACTTTATTACTCATCGATTTTTATTTTGTGTACATAATCAATTAGTATCAAATTTACCAAAAATTGATAATTCGTGTCACGATACAGATTCGGTACAACAGAATCGCTTGGTGATCACAAGTCTAAGCAGGTCTCTGTAACAAATAAATCCATGTTAAGGAGTTATTAAATTAGAATCTGACGAGTTGAATCCCTACCTTTTCACAGACAAGAAGAGCCCTACGATGAGGGCTCGTAGTCGTTAAGTGTCAGTCCCTATTAGTACTTAAAGCGACTTATCTGATTCGACAAGTCACCAGTGTGATGAGAAATCTCATCAGCTAGAGTTTGCAAGTTAGAGTTAACTGCCTCTAGTTCACCTGCGCTAACATCAAGCTGGTTTATATCTTCTGTAATATTTGCACTTACGTTGGATTGCTCTTCACAAGCAGAGGCCACAGAGTGAACCATGCCATTGATTGAAGATACTGACTCAATAATCACACCAAGCGCAGACTCGATTTCATCTGAACTTTGTTTAGTTTTCTCAATTAATTCTTTTGATTCTTGAGTCGCTTCGAAAGACGCTTTGGTTTCGCTCTGCAGACGTTCAATGATGGACTCAATCTCATTAGTCGATTCATGCGTTTTAGAGGCAAGGGCACGCACTTCATCGGCAACAACCGCAAAACCACGACCACTTTCACCAGCACGTGCGGCTTCAATAGCGGCGTTCAATGCCAGTAGGTTAGTCTGCTCTGCAATTGCTTTGATTACTTCTATCACGCGACCTATGTCTTCACTACTAATGTTAAGTGAGTTAGCACACTCTGCAGCACTTTCTAAGCTGCTAACAAGCTGATCGATATTTTGAGCGTTAAGCTTGATAGTCTCGCCACTCTTATGACTAAGATCTAGCGCTTCGTTAGTTTTCGAAAGTGTGCTGTCCGTGTTTGAAGCAATCTCTTTGATAGCCAAGTTGAATTGCTCAATCTTGCTTAGGCTCTCGTGGGTTAGAGCTGATTGAAGCTGAGTCTTCTGGTTCATCTCATCTCGCAGGCGGCTGATCTCTTGACCGTTAGTACTAAGCTCTGCGGTTGTTTGTGCCGTATCTACGATGATTGATTGTACCGTTTTAACAAATTTGTTGAACGCGCTAGCCAGTTCCGCAACTTCATCATCACCTTGAGCTTTTACACGTGACGTTAGGTCACCACCACCTGCTGCGATATCATTCATTCGATCAGACATCAGTTTAATTGGTGTTACTACGCCTTTATCTAGTACAAAGCCGATTAGCAAAATATTTACGACAACGATCGCAAAGATAATCGCTGACGAAGTCTTAGTCATGTTAGCTAGTTCGTGTCGTTCCGCGGCTCGGTTATAACCAATTTCTACTTCACCAACAGGCAGGTTATCCCACGTGATTTTGATGTTAGCGCGAGATTCAATTTCACGTAGGTTAACTTGAGCCAATGCCTTTCCGTTCTGATCATTAACCTTAATTGAAGATATCAGTGATTTTTGCGCGTAGGCATCAATGATATTGTGAATCAATGATTTGTCATAAACGTAAACAGGCTCTTGCAGAATGACCGCTAATTCACTTTCCATTGCTTGAATGGTCTGTTGTGTTTTTAACTCAATCGAGCTTTTATTGATAAAATACTGTGTTGGTAGTGCGATTGCAGACACTATAGCCATGACGACAGTAACTAGCACCATTATTTTTTTTGTAAGTTTGTTCATATTTAACTCAACTATGGCTGAAGTGGGTTATAGAAGAATCGCTCCGGAATCGAACGAGTTTCACCTGTTAAGTAAGGATTTTCAAGATCGATAATCACTCTGTTCTTGAGATTAGCTTGAGATAGCACAGCTTTAATTTCAGAGTCGTTAAAGAACATTTCATCGTACAAGCCTTCATCGAAAATTTCAGTAATAATTTCAAGCAAGTGCTCAGCGAGATCTGGGTTACTCTTGCTGACAAACAACATATATGGCATGCGGTAACGCAGCATGATGTGGGAATCAACAGTGAGTGGTAGTTCAGGATGAGAGGCAACCTCAGCAAACGGCTCCATTACGCCTCGAGCGAAAAAGTGGCAGCGGTTTCCTGCAAGCATCATTTCAAATATGTTTGGATACTTAAGCGATTTCGCGGTGACTAATCCGTTTGCATCCAAGATGTGAGTATCTGGCCAAGTTTTACCTGTACAGATCTTAAAGCGCATTAAATCGGCTTTGGATTGAACACTAGATAGCAGTTGGCTGTCTTTTTGGTGGATCAAACCTATACGCATTCCAAGCAATCCGCGAAAAATCGGAAAACGCACAGGAATGAATCTCTTTTCAAGATCTGTACTGGTTGCAGTCCATACTATATCAAGCTTTCCAGACTCAAGGTCAGATAGAACTCGAGTGGCTGCAGGCTCACCAGTTTTGGCATAAATATATTCGATGCCGTCAAATCGTTCTGAGCGTTTAACGACTTCCTTGACTAAAGTAAGGTGCAGCTTTTTATCATCAGGTCTACCTGCCACTTTTAAAGGTGCAGCAGAAGCAATTGATGACAAACAAGCTAGCAAGACCAAAGCAATCGATTGTTGAAGCTTCATATATCCTCGTTACTAAATATCTTATCTTGTTGGTATTTATCGGCGGTTATATCATTTACTTGAGTAGAAGTTTATTCTAATCGACGTATTCGCTAAAAAGGGCCATAAGGCCAAAAGTAAACATTTCATTGGGATCATGCGCAGAGTGAGATTGCGAACACTTTTTAACCAAACTCATGATCGATTTGACGATCACATTTAGTTGTGATCATATACTCCCTTTTTAGGGAGAGCACCATGTACATTGACCACTTCAAAGAACATTTTCAAACGATTATCGACCAACGCCAAGGTGCAAAGGTTACATATTGCCTGTTTGAAGTCCTTTTTGGCTCGCTATGTGCGGTGATTGCAGGCGCGAAAGGCTGGTTTGATATTCGTGAATATATTCTCGGTCATCATGATTGGTTTAAGCGTAATGGCCTCTTTGTGAACGGCATTCCTGTTGATGACACTATTGCTCGCATAATATCGACGATTGAACCAGAGTCGTTTCATGAGTGCTTCATCAACTGGATGTCGTCAGTACATACTCTTACCCAAGGTCAAGTCGTTGCGATCGACGCAAAACACTTCGAGGCTCATACAATCGCGAAGATAGGTTGAACACTATTCATATGATCAGTGCTTGGACCGCCAGCGATCTCCTAGACAAATTTCGCCTATTGAAGCGATCTATTTTGAGCCGCCCATGATGAAAGACGAGATGCACCAAATAAGTGCTAACGACAACGTCACCAAACGCAAAAATTGCAAAGAAAATGCAGTTCTTCGACGTTAGTAATGACCGACGGGCAGTTAAACTTTGGAAAATAGTTTAACTTAAAGATAAAAATCAAATCATTCTTAGCGTGAAATACGTTCGTAGGGCTCTTTCTGAGCAAATAATAACAAACTTCGCTTTCTCAATGTCTTTTTCGTAATCCGATTGATTACTCCTTTGGCTCCTGGAACCTCAATCTTAATTTTAAGATCACATGCAGCTGGGTGCGTTCTTTGAGAATACATCTGATTTGCGAAACAAGCTGATTCGTATTTGTACAATAGCCTTTTGAACAGTTGAGCCTTGGTAAACAGACTCATTAGCTAAAATTATCGAAGAAAAGGCACGCTATGAAACATTTTGGGGCAAATCTGAGCTAGCAAAACTTATAGATCATCAAGATTGACATCGATTTCAGGAGAAGTTCTGCCTTTGTTTGATGATTTACCTATCGATTGCATCCTCATACTCTGTCAATTTCTCGGTTCGACGCTTATATGGTTTCGATGTTTTTAGCTCACTCTTTGCTCTGAGGCAGTTAATAGCAAAAGGGAGCGGCAAGTCGTTTTGTCTGGCTATTGTATAAAGCCTTGATAGTTTTTGTTTATATCTTCTACTTGTATAGCGCATAGCAATTACTCCCAATGAACTTTACGTTTAACTCTTTACCTAAAGTTGCTAATTTAGATCGTCCTTATGCTTTCTACACTAAATCTGTTAGAAAAAGTATGTCAAATGACTCTCAGTGGCTTGTTGATATATATGCACACCTAAATTAGAAAGGGGCACAGGCTTTCCAGAGGTATGAAAAGCCCGTATTAGTCATTCTAGCAATCCGTTTGCTCTGAGAGTCTCAGAGCGTCTTCTAGTTCAACGCCAAGATATCTAATAGTGTTATCTAGCTTCGAATGACCAAGTAAAATCTGTACCGCCCTTATGTTTTTCGTTCTGGCATAGATCAGAGTAGCTTTAGTACGACGCATAGAATGCGTACCATAATAGTCTGCATTCAAACCAAGCTTTACAGCCCAGTTCCTGATAATCGTACGATAAAACGAATAACTGATGGCTTGGCCTTTACGGCGACAGCTTGGAAATAGAAAACTACTTGCCTCTAGATGTGCTGAGTAAATCCACCGACTAATACTCTGTTGCGTTCTCGGAGTAATCTCATAGTGTACATCGGTACCTGTTTTTTGCTGGATGCATTGAACCCTCTCATAGATCACGCCTTGCGAAGAAACATCATATACGTGCAGCTTTAGTAGATCACTCGCCCTCAACTTGCTATCAATGGCTAGGTTCAATAGTGCAAGCTGCATTAGGTCGTTTTCAAGCTCTAGCCTAGTTCTGATTCGCCAAATCTCTTCCAACTTGAATGGTCTTTTTGTCCCGCTACATTTTCCTGAAGATAACTTTCTCATGTTGACCTCCTCTTAGGTGTTATTGGTTAACATAAAGTCTGGTTATCGACTACAACTGTTGCAGCAGTTTCGATCGATGTCGATCAGGGCGTGCAGGAACGCCCATGGACATTTCCGTTTTAGCAAGATTGTTAATTTAGTAAAACATGAATTACTGAAAGTATGGAAAAAGTCGCTTACGTGAGTGTTCAGTATCACTGGAGCATATCAAATCCATGACCAACTCCATCTATGTACAGAGCTGTAAAGTATCATAGCTAAAGCTAAAGTCAGTTGCTTTTAACCTTTTAGGCTAATAAATATTAAGCAAGTTCCAATTCCACCAACACCCCAAAGTGGTCCGATACAACCGGATAAAAATCGTTATTAAAAATCACCTGATGCTGCTTTACCACCACAAATTGATTACTAAGGATAAAATCAATCCGTAACGCCTGGCTATTTTGTTCCCAACCATCAATATTTTTAATTACAGTGGTTCCGGTATCTTTTATTTCTGCTATTTCATAACAATCTATCAAACCGCGCTGTAATACATAATCATAACCTTCATTGCGTATATGGCTTGGGTTGTTGAAATCACCTAATAGAAAGCTCAACTCTGTTGATAATGTTGCCTTTATTCGGTTGAACTGATCCTCAAATGGGTTCTCTGAGTCGTTCCACCAGCCACAATGACAATTATATAAATCGAATTCACCTTGTTGAGAATTGACTTTAATACGAACTGATCGCCTATGTTTCCAATAGCTCACATCATAGTTATCATTTAAATCAATGACCTCATGCTCCAGAATGGGCAGTCGGGTCAAAAATGCGAGCCCCTCTTGATATACTTCATAACTTTGGTGGACGAAATCCCACGTAAGTTGATAGTGATACCCGTATTCTATTAGTTTTTGCTGTAATAAATAACCATAGTTATCAGCTAATACTGTGTGATTAGTTAATATATTGGCATCAACAGCCGGGCTATCTTGATGTTGATTCACTTCCTGTAATGCAATCACATCGCACCCTTGTTCGATAATGGCTTGCGCTACCATATCCAACTTTTCTAGCTGTTTCTCTTCTTGCCAACTGTGGGTATTTAGCGTCATTAACTTCATTTATTATTCGCTTATTTAATGTACTGAGATAAAACGCAGCTTAAAGGCTGCGTTTTTCGAGGTTATTTGATCTAAGATAGAGAAAAAATTACGCAGGTTGTGCTGAAAACTTCTCAACTAATCTAGATTTAATGACATCCACTCCAGGACCATAAATAACTTGTACTCCCTGTTCTTTAATCACAGCGCCTAGTGCTCCTGTCGGCTTCCATAACGCATATTCAGCAACCAACTGCGGATCATTAACCGTAATGCGCAAGCGAGTCATACAAGCATCAATCTCAGCAATATTGGTACGGCCACCTAAATTCTGAATAATAATATCCATCTTCTCATCTTCTGACATGGATTCTGAACTGTCATCGAGGTAGTTACCCATGCGGCCCGGTGTTGGCAATTTAAATTTGACAATTAGCACACGGAATAATCCATAGTTAACACCAAAGAAAACAATAGAAACCAATGCGAAACGAACTAAATCACCACCGATGCCCGCTGAAACCATCATGGGTATACGAGTGAATAATTCAATCAAACCAAACGCATGTACACGCAGGTCCATCACATCGACCAACGCAAATGCAACCCCTGTTAATACCGCATGCGCAACATACAAAACAGGAGCAATAAACATAAACATGAATTCAATAGGCTCTGTCACACCGGTTAATAACACAGCAAGACACGCAGATAAAAACATGGGCTTGTATTGTGCGCGCTTATCACTATCAACACAGTGATACATGGCAAGTCCAATACCAATCAATGAAGACGTTGCGATAATAACTTGGCCCGCTTTGAAACGTGCTGGATGTACCGTATCTAATAGATGTTGATAAGTTGTCGAATCGCTTAATTTAAGATTATTTAAATCGCTAACCCAAGCAAGCCATAATGGATCTTGACCATAAACACTTGAGCCTGCATTCGTCCCAGTCAAAAGCTCATAAGTACCACCCAACTCGGTGTAATTCATTGGAATCGTTAAAGTGTGGTGTAAACCAAATGGAAGTAATAAACGCTCTAACGTACCATACAAGAAAGGAGCTGTGATCGGCGCAGTGTCTTTAGAGGTTGCAATCCATTGACCAAAATCATTAAGTGCACCTTGAATTAAAGGCCATACGATTGTTAAAGCAAACGCAATAATCATCGAATAGAAAATAACAACAAAAGGTACAAAACGCTTACCGTTGAAAAATGCTAATGCCTGAGGTAAGCGAGCGAAGTCATGATAACGGTTAAATAAGTTGGCACCTAAATAGCCAGACATAATACCGATAAACACACCCATATTTAGAGCAGGAGCACCCAAAATATTAGTGAAGAATTGAGAGACAGGTAGCTCAGAACCAAATAGGCTCATCACAACCGCCTCTGGATCACTAAACATAGCGTTATCCACGCCCAATATAACCCCAGTGATACGGTTAATTAAGATGAAGGCAATCAGCGCGGCAAATGCTCCTCCTGCACGTTCTTTAGCCCATGAGCCACCAATAGCGACAGCAAATAATAGGTGAAGATTAACTATGATCCCCCAACCTATGTTTTCCATAATAGCGCCTAGTGTTTCAATGGCACCGATACCACCGGCATACATTGCGACCACTTTACCGAGTGATATCATGATACCAGCGGCTGGCATCACCGCGATAACAACGATAAGGGATTTCCCAAATCGTTGCCAAAAATCAAAAGATAGTAACTTACTCATAAATGATTCCATTTTTTAAGTGCAGGGTAGCCCCCTGCGATAAATATAATTTAGTGCTTTCTTGCAAATATATACGCAGCATAAGGTGGGGCAATTTGCGTCGCTATAAAATCTGAGCGAACGTGTTCATTGTTGATATTCTGATTATCAAGCATTAACTCGCCTAATTGCATGCGGTCGATATCAACGATGCTCTCTTGTGGACTTAAATTGGTAATAATGGTCCATGTCATATCTTGTGCAACACGTTGATAAGCATAGATATTAGGGTCGTTAGGTAGCAGCAATTGATAGCGGCCAACCACTAAACTTACATTTGACTTACGCAGAGCAATCAGCTGCTTATAGAAACTCAAAATCGAATTTGGATCTTTCTGTTGTTGCTCAACATTGATATCTGCGTACTGTTGATTGACGGAGAACCAAGGTTGCACCTCAGAAAAACCGGCAAAATCCTGCGCATTCCATTGCATTGGCAAGCGACTGTGGTCGCGAGATACTTGATTTAACAAGGCTAAGATGTCTGCATCGCTTTGACCTTGTTGAGATAGCTTTTGAATTAAATTTCTAGCAGACACATCATTAAATTCATCAAGAGAAGTAAACTGATGATTTACCATACCAATCTCTTGGCCCTGATAAATAAACGGAGTTCCTTTCATCAAGAAATAACAACTCGCTAACGCGGTAGCACTGGCATACCTAGAGGTAGGGTCGGCAAAAGTATCAATGCTACGAGCTTGATCGTGGTTTTCTAAATAAAGCGCATTCCAGCCTTTACCTTCTAATGCATCTTGCCAACGCGATAAAATGCGTTTGAACTCCACTAGATCTAAAGGCACGTTGCTTTGTTCTTCCGACCATAGCTTCATGTGTTCAAACTGAAAAATCATGTTGAAAACACCGCCTTGATCGTGCTCGGTCGCTTCGGCAACCCAAAGTAATGCATTGTCGGCAGTCACCCCATTAGCCTCACCAACTGTCACTATGTTAAAGGGATCAAACGCCTGCTCTTTTAACTCATGCAGATGTTTTTCAATCCCTGCCACATTCATATGATAATCAAACGAAGAGACATACTTTTCACCCTTTGGATTGGGTAAAGAAGGTAAACCTGGTTGTTTCTGAATATGGCTAATTGCATCCACACGGAAGCCATCAATACCACGCTCCAACCACCAATAAATCATTTTAAATAGTGCTTGTTTAACTTCAGGATTTTCCCAATTCAGATCAGGTTGTTTTTTTGAAAATAGGTGCAAGTAGTACTGTGCAGTTTTTTTATCATATTCCCATGCACTGCCATGAAAAATACTTTCCCAGTTGTTTGGGTCGCAAGTCGGTTTTTCAGCGGTAGGCTCACAACCATCACGCCAAATATACCAATCGCGCTTAGGGCTATTTTTGTTATCTCGAGATTCAATGAACCATGGGTGCTCGTCGCTAGTGTGGTTGATCACTAAATCCATAATAATGCGAATGCCACGTTTATGAGCAGCACTGATTAGTTCATCCACATCCTCAAGGGTTCCAAAGTCAGGATGAATCGCTTGATAGTCACTAATATCGTACCCGTTATCATCATTAGGTGATGCATAGAATGGGCAAATCCATATTAAATCAATGCCCAAATCAGCAAGATAATCGAGCTTAGCAATGATGCCATTGATGTCACCAATACCGTCCTGGTTTGTATCATAAAAACTACGGGGATAAATTTGGTAGGCGGTTGCTTTCTTCCACCACGCGAGTGGTTTTGAGTGCATATTAGGAGCGAGTGTCATCGGTTATACTATATGTGTTATCGTTAACACATATAGTTAAGTAGAACCGATTTGGACTCAACACAATTTCAGAGGAATCGTGAGCTTTCTCTCATCTTTATGTCGAATGTGCCTTCAACAGAACTGAAATCGCGCTTGAGCAATTTTTTGACAGCTTGGTAGCCCACTTGATAGTAGTTAAAAGCGACAGTCGTCAGGCTCGGGACTAACAAATCGCTGTAGTCATAGTCACCCATGCCTACAATCCATACGTTATGACCGATCTTGAGTTGCTGTTCTTTGGCGCGACGATATAAACGAATGGCAATATTATCGGTGGCACAAAAGTAGACATGATTAGGCTGTAATTGAACGGCCTGATAGCCAGCTTTGTCCTCCGAGTTGGCTAGGGCTTGTAGTGATAAATTCAACTCAGGGACGGTGTCGGTAATAGTGGCTTGCATCAACTTAGTGCGGCTAGAAAGCATACGCTCATCATAAATATAATGTACGGCAGCCAGCGGTGCCTGCTGCTGTTTTAACTGAGTGATGGTGTGGGAGACGAGGGCTTTAATCGCTTCATGATCGGGGTAATATAAACAGCAATGGTGGGGGGTATTTTTGCCAATAAATACCACATTGTCTAAGGTTCGATAAAAAGTCTCTTCGACACTGTGCTTTGACGCAATAATAATCGTGCCCAATGCATTTAAGCCGTTAAACTCTCTCACAGCTTGGCATTCTGACTCATGGTTAAACCCTGTGGCATGAAACAGCATTCGTACTTGTGATTCATTGGCAGCAGCCAGCGCCCCTTTAATCACTAAACTGGTCGTATATGACTCAATACGAGGCGCGATGAAACCAATAATATTGGATTGGCTACGAATGGAGCGAGCAAATATATTAGGCGTGTAATGACTCTCTTTGACGATGGCATCAATTTTAAGGCGGTTCTCTTCCGAGACATAACCGCCATTAAAGTAACGCGACACAGTCATTGTTGAAATTCCAAGCTGCCTTGAAATCTCAGCCATGGTCATTTTTTTACTCATTACCTATTTCCTTCAATAATGCACTATTGCCATATCTCCAAGTGACTTCAAGATACAGAATTCAGAGTTGAGTCACTTGGGCATAGTATCCAATATATTGGCTAACAACACAGTAAATAAAACTGGGTGGACGTATGAGTGTTTAATTTTCACTCACAAGATTTAGACCTGAACTCAAGACCAGGGAGCGAGCATACCTTGAGCAAGTTATCCCCAATGCTGACGAATAGAATATAGTGGGCTAACAATTTGTAATTCGCGACTTAGCGCTTATGTAATATGAGGTATCTACACGGCCTTTACCATTTTTCACTTGATGCCGTACCATTACATGATGCCTCGTACCGTCAGTCATTCCTCAGCAAGCTCTCCGGGTAACTTGACCTTTAACTGGAATACGAATTGTTCTTCGCTGTGACCATGTTACAACTCTCTGTTTCGTAAATTATTTTCTCTTTGTTTGCTTCAACGGTAGTTTGACATTTGTCCACAATAACTACCATTGATTTGGGCTGGTTGTTATTCACTTGAACAACAATGAGGGCATTTTCTCTGCAATTTCCTCCAGCGTGTCGCGCTGACAATTCAGTGTAATAATAGTGATCGCAGCCATTTTTAAAATAAAAATCATATTCTTCCATCAAATTTACCAATATCGAATTTCTTGTTCTCAATCGACTGTTGACTCAGAACAAGTAGTGGGGCTCTAACGCATTAGACATTACACAGATTAGAAAAAGTAGGTTAAATAACCTCACTATGATTTGTGAGGTTGAGCACAGCTGGCAAGAAATGGGGCAAAACTGAGGTAGTGCTTGCTCATACCCCGACGTTGAAAAGTTTCAATGGTTGAAGAATCAACGTTTTTATACATGCCGTGGGGCGAACATGATGATAGCCATGCCGATCAACGCTACCGTTACACCTACTATGTCCCATAAAGTTGGTCGAATACCATCAACTATCCACAGCCATAGTATTGCTACAAAAATATAAACCCCACCATAAGCAGCATAAACCCTACCAGCCGCTGTTGGGTGAAGAGAAAGTAACCAAGCAAATAGTGCTAAGGATAGAGCTGCTGGTAGTAAAAGCCAGACAGATTTCCCGTCTTTCAACCAGAGATAAGGTAGATAGCACCCCAATATTTCTGCTACTGCTGTAATAAAGAACAACCCGATAGTTTTTACTTCTACCAACTCAACTTCCTCATATTATTTATGACCGACTTAGCACTGAATATGACGATTGTAACGTTCAGCTCTCAATGATGCAGTCTTTTGGCTATTGCTTCAATTTATGAACCCAGACACAACAAAGAACAACTGATTAATTTCTTAAAGGCAACACATCGCTCTGACACACTTCCACCGTTCATCAGAGATAAGTTTTATTAAGGCTACGCAAGTATCTGGGAGCAAATCACTATGATAGATGATAGTTTTACCCCTGATAGGGGGTAAAAATCAGTTTACCCCCTATCAGGGGTAAAACACAGCAAGCTATGATCTTCAATTGGCGCTGATGACATCTCCTCCTTACTAGCACATTATTGGGTATGGTATCTGCACTAGGCTACTAGAAGAGATTTTGTCGCCATAGTTTCAATTCAACTTATCGCTCCAATTCATCTTGCTCATGCGGTTGTGGCTTCGTTAGTTTTTTAAGAACCCGCCTCAAACCGTCTTTCTTCATGCGTGGTATTTTACGTGTTTCATTTCTAATCAAGCGCGATTTCAGCTCACCCTTCAATTTCGGTTCAGAAGCTATAACGTCAAAAGCTCGACTAAGTTCGAGATAGCTATCCCGCTGTCTTTTTGCCAGCTTTCCAGCATGTTCAAGCGGTGTTTCAATTGCTCGATTTGCTGTCTCGTGGATACGGATATTTCGTTTGAGGCTTTCGATAGCCCTTGTAACGCTTCGACTGAGGCTTGGTATTCTTGCTGAATGTTCTGATGTGTCTGAATAATGTCGTTCAGGATTGTTTTGCGTTCGTGTTGATACTGTTCTTGAATTTCTTTTATCGTGTTCAGGTAAAACTCGTTCTGTGTCTCGACCATAACGAGTAAATGCTCGTTTGAAATCTGCTGATTCTTCGTCAATGATGTAATTTGTGAAGCTAATTGCTTCTCGATGTGGCTCATATTCTATTTTTCCTTCGAGTAGAAAACTCATCCATTCCTGGATAAACCTTTTTTGTTGCTCGTGATACAGCTCTAGCGCTAACTTTGCATTTCGTTCCGCTAATGCTTTTCTTTCTTCAATTTGCTTAACCATCTCAAACCCCTTTAGGGATGGGTTGAACTCGGGCATGTGTGCAAAAATAAGCTGAGGTTGCGGTATGTAAAAAGATGGCGTGGCTGTCCAACGAGAGTTCAACGGTAAATAATGCCCTTTTGTTACATTGAGCTTTGATTTACTTTTGTCTAATCCATAATGTTGGATGTTATCATTCGCTCTTCTAGCAATGGCTTTGTCCAGTTTCTCTCTCAATTCAGCTAATCGGTCTTGTTTCCCTTGTACTGGCTCACTTGACAGAATTAATGAGTCTCTAGAACGAAACTGTTCAGTAAACACAAAGCCATGAAGACGCACGTTCTTTTTATCTTTAAAGTGCAAACGTAAGAAGTTGCTCGATTCGCTAACATGGGTAACCCCGACCTTTTCTTTAAACTTATCGCTACTTAGTGCTTGTATAATGGCGGCACGGCTGTTTACTCGATGACTAGTAATCATGTCTTTAATCCAGACATTGATTGCTTTCTTTAGCTTGTGCCGCTTGTCAAAGCCGTTACCGTCTTGTGTAAGCCGTTTATTGAGAGAATCGAGAGGACTCACTAAATCATGCTTAAGATTTAAGTAATCTCGCAATAGATTGAAGTCTTTTTCATGACCTGGTGGGGCGGGGTTGAAAGAAAGCCCCGTAGCAAGGTGAATTCTCGGTATCAAGAAGTGGTTTTCAATATTACTTTGGTGCGTGTGACGCACCCAGTCGATTAGTCGCTCATCTTTAGGAAAACCAGCAAAGCACAACTCTTCAAACAATTCCCGCCACTCTGCTTCAATCTCTGGATTGGCTTGCAACTTCTCTGTATCTTCAAACGCATGAGCAATAACACCGCTGACGTATTTGTGTTTATGTGGGTTATGCTCAATTGCATATTCCACAGCTTTTCGGTTCCCGTTAATTGATTCTGGGGGTGGTTCTCTGCGTTTCCCTTTTTGTTGCTCGAGTATGTAGTCGCACTCCCACTCTGTTTGTATATCGTTCGCATCTCTCGCTAACTTCCGCAATTGGTATGCAGCACTGTACTCTTTCTTTTGGTCATCTGTGAGACTGCATAAAGGACCATATAGGTAGTTAGTTGCAGCTTGTGGATCAGATTGCCCAACACCACTGGTTCGGAAAAATGAAATTACTGCCATGCTTCCACCGACAACGGGTCTACTTTAACTACACGGTAATAGTGATCCACATGTGGTTTCGCTAGAATATTCATGACTCGTAAGTCATGCTGTTCAAAGGCTTTATTAAGTTGGTTCAGCTCAAGGAGTATTTGAATAGCTTCCGCACCAGACTTGTGCGTGTTACACCATTTTACCGTTTGGTTGAGCAGTGTGTTAAAGCGTACGCGCTCATTTATAACTCCAAGCATCTCTTTACGAGTTAGTTCAGTAAACGGGACGATAATTTGAGTTTTGTGTAATGATTCTGAAGTAATTTGAGAAACGGTTTTTCCTGCCTTTTCAGCTTTGTGCTTCCAGATTTTTTTATCCAGCAGAGTGCAATTCATTTCCATTCGAGCACTTTTTGCTTCGCAATAATGATGGTAAAGCGCATCTACTTCAGCGGACTTTAAACCCGTCTCTTTCTTCAAACGGTTTTTGCTGATTTTAATGTTGTGCTCAACACAGTTATCAAGTGATTTTTCGAACAATTCGGTAAGTTTTGGATCGTTAAGATAGTGCTCTGCTATCTGCTTTTTCTTGTATTTTCTAGTCATATTGGTGCCTAATTCTTTAGGTCTGATTATTGTTTGGATTGTTAATTAAGGGGTTTGGGCGCAGCCCAAGCGTTCCTAAGCAGCCGCTTAGACTCCCAACCCGATGAAGCTTCATACGGGGTTGGGGTAACCTTGCTCTTTGGCTTTTACATCAATTTTCCACACTGTCGTCGACATGGAATTCTTCGGATAAACTGGAATCTGCCTCACTCAAATCGCCGAAATACCAATCTGGATGAGCGCTCGTGAGACTTTCGATAAGTTTTGTGTTGTGTTCTTGTAGGCGTTCTTTATCGCGAGTTAATGAAGCGATATGCTCATCTAACATTTTCGTGCGAGTGCGTTCAACCACAAGCTCGTGGTTTACCAACAGTAACGTGTCGAGCTTTTGCTGTTGGTGGTCAATTCGAGACCGATAGTCAGAAGCAACTTGCTCTGATTGAGCAAGTTTATTTTCTAACTCATTGCACTTTTGACTCTGTGAATCAGTTTGCCGTATCTGCTTTTGCAATTCGTCAATGAACTCAACAAGCTCTTTGTTTTCTTTTTCTAATTCATCAATTTGCTTAAGAGATTCTTGGGTATGGGCGCTAACGAGCTGTTGAACCTCACCATCGAAAGCCTTCCAAACGATAGACATTTCGGCTTGAAGTGCAGAAGTCAGTCGCTGCTCAGAGTCAACAAACCACAGCGCTTTATTACGAACGATAGTAGTTGGTTTTGTCGCTTTCCTTAGTATTTTGAAAGCGATCGCTACTCGCCTAAAATCACCACCAACACGCTTTTGAAGCGCTTTTGCTGAAGTGGGTGCTGTGTTTGAATCGCTAAATGCTGAGGCATACTCATCAATGGTTTTACCTTTTTCGGTCGAGTACCCATTTTTTTCCAGTTCAGAGCCGAATCTTTCACGGAGCAATACAAGACTTTCTTCCTGACTGAGTAAGGCAGGAAGAGAGGAAGACAAAGTAGTATTCATAATTACTGTCCACCTTTCAGCGTATCGTCGATAATTTTGTAGATTTGCTCTCTGTGTTCATCATGCTTTGCAGCACGTGCCAATTCGAGTAAGTTTTGTATAAATGCTTTGTCATCACTGGCAATGGACTGCGCTGCTTGCTTAGTTTCAACAATGCCATTGGGTACGACAATGCTGTTTGAATCACCCGTTTTAAATAGTTCTGCTATTGTCCTATCTGCTTTGACTTGCTCTTTCTTCAAACTCACCTTATTACGTTTCGCATAATGCTTTTCTACAATGCTGACGTCTCGATGCCCGAGTAATTCCGCTATCCAAGCTACACTGACTCCACGATTAAAAGGTATCGACGCTCCCGTATGTCGCAATTGATTTGGGCCTCGATGTGCTACGCCTGCTTCTTTGAGAAACCCAGTAAAAAACTGTTTTGCGAATTGTTTGGGGTTTAACCACGGGTGACCAGTTTGCTCATTAAAAAAAACAAACCTGCGTTTTTCTCGTTTAACTGTGATGTTATCTCGTTGTACAACGTCAATAGTTATTGGAGCTTTATCACCCGTTAGTCGTTCGAGTTTGCGGAGTAATTGAGCGGCTTCTGCTGATAACTCAATTGTTCGTTCAGACTCTTCTGTTTTAGTTACTTTGTATTTGTTTAATGGTTTAGCTAAATCAACGTATAATCGACACTTTTCAATCCCGTCTTCTGTATAAAACTCGATATTTTCCCAGCAAGTACAAATGAGTTCGCTGATACGTAATGCCGTTAGAATGGCAAAAGAAGCCATGTCTTTTGCCATCTCATTGTCGGTATCAGTCAACAGTAATAGACGTACTTCATCTTCAGTGAATGGGAATGGATCATCATTGACAACTTTCAGGTTTTTGATTTTTTCCATTAGGTCGTTTTTCTGCTGTTCGGAAGAACAAGCTTTAGCGCAGACGGCTCGTAAGATAGTGTAACAACCGTTAATGACCTTGCCTTTTTTGCCTTGTGTGAGAAGTGTGATTTTGAGTTCATCAATATCTTCGATTGTAAGTTCAGATAGTGGTTTATCACCTAAGTTTAGGATGATATGTCGACCGTGAGTCTTCATTCCGTTCAGTGTTGATTCAGCAACAACAAGCGCTTTAGTATTTAGCTCATGACAAACAGCTTGGGCGACTGAGCTTAGCGGGTAATCATCTTTGTTTAATGAAATGTCAGACTTGCGAGTGCCTTTCCGAGCTTTTTTAATTCGAGACTTCAGGCGAGGGGATTTTTCATTTTTCTTCGTAGGGTTCATTTCTAGACCTATAGAGTGATAGGCCATTAAGGGCGGCTCTTCTGGCGGAGCCTTATTATGTATAATGGTCTGGTTTATTTGCTTATTATCAAACCACAACGTTTCTTTTTACACAATAGTTACGCATAATTAACTTTAATGTAAGTCTATGTATAATAAAGAAAAATATACATATCTGGAATATTTTTCATAGCGTAACTTATTGATATTTATAAGTGTAAGTGCTAACTAACTTATCGTATTATCTTCCCTTGCGAGATTACAACGTTTACCATTAAATTTAATTAATGTGACACAGGTCGCGAAAAATGACGTAGTGCAAATAACTACACTACGTCTTGTGGGGTTCATAGAAGAATAAATATTAGGGTTACAGTGCTGAAGATACTAGCCTTAATAGCTTCGCTGCATTGAACGCTGATATATCATTTTCATAGACTTTAACGTGGTCGCCATACTGCATAAGTAACGGACCATTTTCACCCAGCAGCACCGAGGCGACACTTTTGTTGAAGAGTTTGCTGCATTATATCTAAAGTAAGTTTTGGCGAACCGTCTTGGTTAGTCATCATTTTTCCCCTCAGCTAAAATCTAACAAGTCTAGTAACTCACGATTTGAGTTACATTTGTGAAAAATGGAAAACTCCTCCAGTTTGATAATCTTTCGCACTTTGCGCATTGGACTGGATTCGTTGAGATCATCTATAAGGCATACAGAATGTTGTGTACGATGCGAAAACTCGGTTGCATAGGTACGGACTTCTATATCAACGCTATCTGTATGCGAGAAAAGATGCAGTACCGAGTCAGTTAAGTTCATTTTAAAGCCTGTGTACCTACCAAAACGCGAAATCAAAATAAAGATCATGATGTCAAATACATCTGTCGGGATACCAACAGTAGTTCCACACTTAAACTTGAAGCTATTTAACTGCTTGGAGCCGAGTTGGATTTGTAGATTATCCACAAGATAAGCACCGTTCATAAAATCGCGACGAATTTCGTCTGAGAAATATTGATACACCAAATATGGTAAGCAAAGAGGTTCATTTTCAGTCAGCTTATTGATTTTTAACCAGTCGCGATAAGTATATTCCTCTAGACTGAGAAGGTTCTTAAAGCTACTCACGCTGCCAATCGTAAGCTGAACCTTTTGTACACCGTACTTTGATTCAAAGTCGTGTTGGTTCAAATAAGGATGGATCTGTAGTAGAGATATCGCTGTATCAATAAGGTGAATCTGCTCCATCGCAACCCCCATTGCTAGAAAGCGAGATAGATCGAGTTGATCGCGGTATGAAGCTCCCTCTTCGAGTGCTAGAACAATAGCTTTTCGTAGCGATTGACTGAGTTTTTGCATAATTACCCCTCTAGATCCATTTGGAACGTGCTAACGATTTCAAGCAATTTCTCTAATTTATGTTTCTTCCCATATCGCCCGAAGGTCATGTTCGGATTATTATGACCAACCACCTCGGCTACACTATGTTCTGGAACATCCTGCTCTTTAAGAACATCAATGAATGTGTGGCGTAGTCCATAAGCGGTAGGACGCTTGCCAGCAAGCATACCCAACTTGGTTTGTAGCTTCCCGAATTGCGTTCGATACGTTTTAGTCCAATCTTTATCTGGTCCGAGCGGTGAGTAATCGAATAGAGGGGCATTGCCTTTATGACGGCGGCTTTCGCAAAATATGACGAAATCATCACGAATCTCAGGGTGAAGAGGGACATTTCGAACTGCATGCTCGTTTTTCAAGTGCTGATCTTTGGATTGGTCGGTGACTCGAAAATATGGGATCTCATCATCTACAACAATATCTTGGATATATGGCTGACAAGCTTCGCCAGTGCGTAACCCATGAAAGAGCTGTAGTTTAGTGATCCACTGAAAGTCCAGAGATTGCAGAGTAAACGCTGGACTTTTAATTAGTGATGTCAGTTCATCAGTTGTCCAACGCTCACGTTGTTCAGAGACATGCTTTTTACTTTTGAACTGGGGATTTAAGTCTTGAGCAGGGTTATTAGGAATATATTTCTTTGATTTTAGCCATTTGAAGAACTGCTTACTTGCTGAGAAATAGTCCTTGTTCGTTTTGGTAGAACGTCCTTCAGAGTAGAGCAGATCTATATAACTATCTAGGTCAGAGCTACTGACTGTATTCCGATTTATGCCCTCCTTTTCAAGGAAATTGATGCAGTGACTTATGCGTTGCTCAAGTTGATGGATCGTAAGCTGTCGAACATTACGCTTCTTCTTACTTTCTAGAAATCGCTCAAGCAACTGAGTAAAAGGTACTACTTCGGCAGAGATGCTCTTTACGCTCGGTTCAGTCTCTACAAGGTTAGTTAGATCGATATTACTTGGAATGTCTGAAACAATGTCATCTTCAAAATACGCAACGGTTTCAGGGGTTAGTTTATAGGCTGTTGGCGAACAGAAAGATTTACGCAGCGTCTCCATCTGTTGGTGAAGGACAACCTTAAATTTTGGGAATAATACGGGATTGGTTAAATCAATTTGGCTAATAGCAATCTTAATGCAGGAAGCCATTTTAAAATTGCGCTCTATTGCTTCTGAGCGCTCTTTAGTTAAAAGACTAACTTTGATATCGAAAGGATAACCAAACTCACGTAGTTGTTTAGGGATGCAAATGCGGGTTTGATATACGCCATTAGGCGCTTTTTGTAAGTACATTGTCTCACCTCATTGTCATGAAAGTGATTTGCAGTACTGTAGATACGAAAAAGCCCTTGAAAATCAAGGGCTTAATGCGTAAGAAAAATGGCGGAGAGATAGGGATTTGAACCCTATCTAAGCTTGCTTTCTTAAAAAACATCCTTTTTAACTCAGGACGTTACCCTGATGCATTAAAGTCAGGGTTGAACAAATGTGATTCACATTAACCATAAGCCATTGAATCAGGTTCGTCAATCGAAAGTATAGCGGCACCTTTTGTGATAAACTTATTTTTAGACAGAAACTTCTCAGCAACGATGCTCAATTGGCAAAAGATAAATTAACTCAAGTATGGAAATACTTTGATAGGTAAAAAGAAAGACCTGTAATAATTTATTGTCTACGTAGAGGGTTAGGTAATAGCAGGAACCAGTGCAAATTAACGGCAAGCGATAATAAGTTAGTGTTTCCAGTAGTCTCTTTATGTAGATGCATATATCCGTGTCCAATTTTATAAATTAAACACGGATAATAATTAAGTTTGAAAGATCTATTTATCTGCTAACTCTAAGATTCTGTTAAATGGCTTGCAATGTTCCTCCAGCTTAGTGCTGCATGTTAAAAAGCTAAATGATTTCTTTGGGAGAGACTGATATCGCGCTACAAGGTTCATTTTATTGATTTCGTTTTCATCTTTATACTTAGTGTATGCACCTGAGTAGGATAGATGGTCATACAGGTCAGATAAAGCGAACTCATCAAGTAATAAATCCATGATAATTGACTTTTCATGTTGATTTATTTTGGTAGTACTACCAAAAAACGCATTGTCGCCAATGTCTCTTCCATGCACAACATTAACAGTTATCTGATTGCCTAAGATTATTTGCAGTGCCTCTTGTATTTTGTCGATGGCATCTTTGGTATAAAGAACGGTACAAATATTAAGCACTTCAAGCTCTGAGAATGTATCAAAGAGATTTGTATGATCTTCATCAGTAAAATAAAAATAGTTGTCGTTTGGCCTACTACCTTCACCTATTAAATAGAACTTTAAGGCTCTTTTCACCTGAGATCCAGTAAGAACAAGATCTGTAACAAGAGTTGCTTGCTTCGAATCCTTAGTGAGTGAACGTGGCGTGAATGTGGCAACGCCTCTACCAATTTCGTTGTCGCGATAGAGGATCCTATGTGTACCGTTATAATCAGCAACGTCTTTGAGCAAAAAGAGGTTGCTGTTTGGCGTATCTAGTTCCTTTACTTTGTCTATGAACTTCTGTATCTCATTTTCCAGCATGCATTCGTGTGATCTAATCAAAGTAATTAATGGTTGATGGAACTTCTGTGGTAAGTGGTGAAGCCAATTTCTTAGCCGATCTTCCGCTTCTAATAACGAGATACCATTATGATGTTTCACTATACATGAAGCATCATCAAAACCGTTTAGTGAGGTTATATCTCTAGCCGATGATGTAATGGAAGGGTAACTATGTTGTAACTTCTGTTCTTCTATTAGAACACTGTAACGCTCCCAAAGAGTCGAGTACATGACGCTTAAACAATTAGCTAAGGAAATAATATAAACCGTTTCACCACTTTGATAAGAATAAATATGCTGAGAACCATTTATCAAGGCTAGATGTTTCGTTTCAAACGGTACAACCTCTTTCAGTTTAGGGTTTACTATTAGCACATTGTTGAACGGATAACTTTGAGTATCAATCTTTACAGCTCTTGATGTCAGGAAAGCATTGACTTGAGATAACTTAAAATCTTCAAGCGTGATGCTATTTTTATCAAGTTGACTGTTGGCAATTTGCTCTTTAATTGTCTCTATATAAGTTAAAATATCTTCATGCAGATGGAAAGGTATAGTAGTTAACCGTCATTCCGCAGCCAATTTAGGAATAAACTGCTTCATACAGAACACCAAGAAGCTTAAGCAGCCGAGTCTGATGC
>NZ_JBSUGE010000034.1:0-29310 GCF_054064075.1 Vibrio sp. JZG10 | reverse complement strand
GAAACGTAAGTACCATTGCAACCCAGTCGATTCCATAGTACTGAAAATATTCCATTTTTCCTCCAAGTACATAACGCCCTGTTAAGGTGTGAGCAACGCAATACCGAAGCTCCCGCATACAACCTTAAACACTAAACGCAACGCATAGCAAAAATGCCAAGCGTTGCGAATCACTCTTAAACAGATTGTTATGTGCGTTACTTTTTAAGTTTATACGTGGGTACAAGTTCGCCAGAGTGTTGCTTTAGAATCTCGTTCAAAATATCAGGCAAATCTTCTTTACCAACAGATAGCTGTATATCCGTAACACCACCACCTTTAGATGCGATCGAAAATCTAAACCGTAACTCACCTTTATTAGGTTCTACTTCAAAGCTGCACTCTTTAGTTTCGTCACGCCAATATCGCTCTGTTACTCCAGAACGTTTTACCTGAGCGTTTTTTAATTCTTTAGCCATTTTTCACTCCATGCTAAGTAAAGTGATTAACATATCATAGGTATATTGTTACATATAAAAGATAACTTTATTGTTTAATTTTTGATAGCACATAACGCCCTGTTAAGGGGTGAAGCACGCAATACTGATGTTCCTGCATGGCACTTCAACACCAAAGCCAACGCATACCAAAAATGCCACGCGTGCTGAATCCCTCTTGAACTGTTTGTTATGTGTTTTTTGCCTCGATTACTAAGCTAAGCAAGTTCCCCCCTTTGGCTTCAATATACCCTCCATCGAGATAATAACAGAACAGTTCTGAATCACGCGTTGAGTCGATAAAAATAGGATTTCCATTATCTTGTCCGATCGTGATACATGTGTTGCATTGCTCAATAGTTAAAGGAGAGCTACCTGACATTTCTAATTGAGTTTTAATGAATGCAGACAGCTGATTAAAGGCTTTGACTGTATTCCTATCTATTGTGATTTCATCAATAAGCTCTCGCTCTGATAGTAGATAAAACTCACTACCTCGATAAGAGACTTCTACATCGGTATCAATACTATCAAGCCACTTTTTGTAATAACTGGGTAAAATCATAAATACTCCAAAACACATAACGCCGCATTAAGGGGTGAACAACGCCACCACCCAACCTAAGCTATTGTGCCGTAAACACTAAAGCCGATTCAAACCAAAACTGCCAAGCGTTGTGAATCCCTCTTGAATGCTTTGTTAGTTGCCAAGCCTAACGCTTTGATTTGAAGTTAATTGTAGCTTTGCCAATACGAACTTTACGTGTTTTGAAAAACTTAAATCAGGCGCAGTTTCAAAGCGCCTGTCACTGAAACCACTTGGAACACACAGCGCCGTAGAATGCAGCCTAACAACACCAAAAAAAGCTCATTTGAAAAGACAATGCCACAAAGCTGACTTTCAACAAGTAAATCGGCTTCTGAAACGGCAAACCAAACTAGGAAAAGATCGATGCTCAATTCCCGCGAGCCAAGATCCCGAAGTTCTAAGTGCAGAATCGATCAAAGCACACGAATGATTAGACCTAAACATTCTGTTTTAGCTGCGATTTTCTCGTTGGCAACTAACGCCCTGTTAAGGTGTGAGCAACGCAATACCGAAGCCACCGCATACCACCTTAACCACTAAACCTAACGCATAGTAAAAATGCCACGCGTTGCGAATCACTCTTAAACAGTTTGTTATAAATACAAAGCCCTATACATCAAAGTGTTGCTTAGCAAATTCACAAGCTTCTTCATATGTTTCAAAGCTTGAAAATGGCGGCAATGGAGGATATCCAGGCTCAACGACAGCGAAACCACAATTTGTGAATGTAGGTGGGCAAACGTATATTATTTGACATTCTACTTTACCAGTTCGATCGTTGGTGCCTGTTCCTCTAACTTCTCCATGAACTTGGTTCCAATAGTTCTCAGGTAGGCATTTGTAGCAACGACCACCCGAATACATTTTGAACGATCCTATATACCCAGTCCCACAGCATCGTTCACATTGAGGATCTGCATATGCTTTTAGAATGGCTTTAAAATTAGAACTTGGTGCAGAGTAAACAGTTGGAGCATTGTCATTGCTTTTATGCCGTACACTTTGCCCCGTGATATCATAAATCTTTGTCATTTTTTTAAATTATTGCTCATATATCAAATTGTATTTATAACGCCGCATTAAGGTGTGAGCGACGCTTGGCTACACTTGAGCGAAGCGAAACCGCCAAGCGTTGCGAATCACTCTTAAATGCTTTGTTATGTGCTTACTGAATTTTTGCGCTTTCTTCTAAATTGTGGCGAGCACACAGTAGTTGAATATTTTCAGCAGTCAAAGATGTTCCACCTTTGGAGTAAGGTACAATATGGTCAAAGTGAAGCTCATCAGTAGCACCGCATGTAACGCACTTACCTCCATCCCTTTTCCACACTTCCAACTTCACATTTGTAGGGATAATTCGACTACGTTTAGCGTCTTCTTGATGCGTATCTATCGCAGCGGCATCATCTATTTCATTTTCGATGGCTATCAGCTTAAACTTAAAAATACTTCTTTGTCCGTCAGATTCACACCAAGAATCTACGAGGTGAAAGTACCCATTATCAGACCAAATTCCCGGTTTAATTTTTTCATAAACTTTAACTAGATCAGGCCCTTTATTTCCAACTTTGTAATCTTGAGCTGCAGCATGAAATTTGCCATTTTCGGTAGGCATACCTGACTTCAAAAACTCTGGTTGATCATAAGCCTTGGGATTATCAATACCCTTAGTCTTCGGGACATCATGACCTTCGTATATTAATACGGTCCCATCTTCTGTTATCCGATCAGAATATGGCGAGTTTTCTCTCACTGACATTAAAACAACTGAGTGCTTACCTCTTAGGCGAAAGTTCATTCCACGCTGTAAGCTAGTGCCTTCTTTTTGGCACATTTCAATGTAGGCAATGATATTACCTCTCATATTAAATACTCCTTGCACATAACGCCCAATTAAGGTGTGAAGCACGCGACCACGGCACTTCATTTGAACACCGTAAACACTGAACTCAACCCAAACAAAAAATGCCAAGCGTGCTGAATCACTCTTAAATTGTTTGTTATGTTCCTAATAATAACCGTACCTCTTTTCTATATATGCCATGAGCTTTCTTAAAGAGGATTCGACAATATCCATACTTTCCCGTAAATATTCATAAGAAATGTCTAGTTGATTCGACACAATTAAAATCGAATTTTCTTTCGCGGCTATTCTCTTAATTGCATTCGCTTTACTTAACTCAAGAGAACCTAGATTTCCATTGGCATGGGCAACGCAGTTTCTTAGTTTAGTAATCTCTGACAGTGCACTCATGGTCTTTTGATCAAATATGAAGTCAAAGCCGAGAACATGCTCAATGTATTTATTGAACTTTGAAGGCAATGATTTAGCAGTGATATCTTTCAACCCTAAAACTTTATTTTCCTTTTTCTGAGTATATTCCAGGAGCTGTGTCACTGAATTTTCAAATAGAGTATAAATGCTAACCAACATTGGCATGCGAATAATGCGAGGGATTTCGTCCTCGGCAATTCGGTAAATATGAGAATATTCATCGTATTCAAGACCACTAAGGTTCCTTTCTTCCGATGCAATATAACTACTGCAAGATGCTGCAACACCTGCCTCCATGTGGAACAAGTATTCTTTAAGTACTATCACTTCCACTTTAATGTGAATGCCAGGATAAGACATATCCAAGTTTAGAATTCCTTGTAAAGAAACCATAAGCTATCTCTCATTTGCCCAACTTTATCAACTAAAGCTATTTTTCCATTTGTACGCAGCTAGTAGAAGGAACATAACGCCCAATTAAGGTGTGAGGCACGCAATATCGATGCTGCCGCATACCACCTTAACCACCAAAACCAACGCATAGTAAAAATGCCACGCGTGCCGAATCACTCTTAAATTGTTTGTTAGGAATTTGAACCCAACAGTACTGTGAGCTCTTCTACTGACAGAGTATGATCTTTTTTCCTGTGGACCATTGCGTGACAATTTGCACATAACGGGACTAGATCTTTTTCTGGATCCACTAACGTTGAAGTGCCTAATTGCGACACTGGAACTTTATGATGGATATGAATGTAACCCTCGCCGACGCTGCCATAAACTTTACCGTAGTCAAAACCGCACGCAGCGCAAATAGCTCCGTGAATTGCTATTGCTTGGCGCCTTAATTTTGGATTTCTCTCATAAGTCGTTACGTACTTCTTGTTGAAGTTACCCTCATGAAATGACTCAAACATGTTTGATTGGTCATTATTTTCTTCCACTCCGTACTTAGGCTTGGCCGTTTGCAATGCATATTTAGAAAGGTGTTCTAATATCAGGTCGTAGTTTTCTTTGGATATGGGTCTAACACCGTTTCTCCAATAATTTGATATTAGGTTAGAGGGAATACTCTCTAAATACTTACCATCAATTTTGGCAAGGATTGGCTTAGAAAATGTTTCAAAGCTATCGATAGTGCCGAAGTAGTCACTTTTAGAACTATTTCTATCGGGAAATACTTTGCCTATTGTTCCAATACCAAAGTAGTGAGGTTCGTTAGACAACCTACTTGCTTGATACGCTTTGTCTTTAATACGTCCCTTATAGTAAATGACCTGAGTTCCTGGCTCTAGATACTTTAAGTACCTCTTCGGAAAATGATACAAAACACCGGTGTCATCGTCCCATTGGGAAACATCATTTTCTACTATTACCGCGTACATAACTTCCCTCAAATTTCCTAACGCCCAATTAAGGTGTGAAGCACGCGACCACGACACTTAATTTGACCACCGTAAACACTGAACTTCACCCAAACCAAAAATGCCAAGCGTGCTGAATCACTCTTAAATTGTTTGTTATATGCGAACGTTCAAGCCTAAGATTTTATCCCACGCCCTATTTTGAAACCATGATTTTTATGTGCTTTGATGCACTCAAGTCAGGCTTAGACTCACAGCGGCTTGTCACTGAAACCACTTGGAACAAACCGCGCCGCAGAAAACGAACTGGCAACACCAAAAAGCACTTTTGGAGAGGCAAACTCACAATGAGATCTTTCAACAAAGTCACTGAAACCACGTGAACTCACCACACCAGAGAAAGTGCCCTCTCAGCGAGTAAATCGGCTTTTAGAAAGGCAAATTCACAGAGCTGAACCCTAGCTAAAAACTCAGCCTAACCTCACCCCGCACTATCAGCACCAAAGAACAAAGCCACCGACAAACGACAAACGACAAACGACAAACGACAAACGACAGGCCGAGAGTGAACCACGAACCGAAGAAAGCTAGGATTGGAGCAGGAAAATTTCAACTCCCAAAAACCAGAACTCAACGCTGAAAATCGAGGTTATTGGCCTGAATTTTTAGGCTTTCTTCATCTGGCATATAACGCCCTGTTAAGGTGTGAGCAACGCAATACCGATGCCGCCGCATACCACCTTAATCACCTAAGCCAACGCATAGTAAAAATGCCACGCGTTGCGAATCACTCTTAAACAGTTTGTTATATGAAATTAGTAAAGGTCAATACCAACACCTTTTTCGTTCGCAAGCGCACCTAAGTCAGAGATTAAGTATGTGAATGTTTCATAGAAAATACCTTCTGTATCTAGGTTTTCTTCCAGATATTCATAATCGAGCTGTAAATCATCACCATAATCCAGACCTAGCTCCATCCAATGTTCGAGCATTTCATATGCCTCAGAAAAAGTTATTTTATGCCCAAGGCTATGACAAAAGTCGTTCCTCATGTTATTGATATCTATACAAACTTTATAAGTCACATTACACACATAACCTTTTTCTAAGCATAATTTAGCTTTTTTTGGAAAGGACCATGCCCATACTTTCTCACCATAGCCTGCGTGCTGGAGATTTTTCACAAGTATAGCTTCAACAACCAAGTGACCTTTCAATAAAAGATGAATCAAAGAACCGTCAGCTCCATCGTCACCAAAGCCTTTAAATATATTGTGATGAATAAATATACTAGGCTCTATATCTTCGCCTTTCTCATCGTGTAGTTCCTATGTATTTCATATAACGCCAAATTAAGGTGTGAACAACGCTGACACCTTACCTAAAGCATTGTGCCATAAACACTAAACTGGCTTGAAGTGAAAGCGCCAAGCGTTGTGAATCACTCTTAAATTTATTGTTATGTTGTAAACCTAACCTTTCCACTGACACTCTAAGTCTGGAAGCCCTTCTTCATTTTCACTGTTTCCAGGCCGAACAACAAAACCATGTGCACCGTAGAACCTCTGAGCTTTCTCATTTACTTCAAACGTCCGTAAAGTAAGAGAACCATTCGATTGTTCTTTGGCTTGGCTCAGTAAGTACGAGCCGATACCTTTTCCTTGGAATTTAGGTGAAACGTACAGTTGGCTTATTTCTGTTTCCGAACTGGCCATAAAGGCAACCGGATCGGAGTTATCGATACGGACAACAACTAACACTTGGTAACTACTAGGTAGGATATGTTCGAGAAAGTACGCTTGAGATTCAAAAGAGTGGACTGGCTGTATGCCTAAAGCTTCCATCATTGATTCACGCCAAAGTGACGTAACTTCCTTGATGTGCTCCGAAGCTAAAAGCTCCATTTTGTAGATACTTAAGTCCATTTTTCCTCCTACAACATAACGCCGCATTAAGGGGTGAACAACGCCACCACCAAACCTAAACCATTGTGTCGTAAACACTTAAGCTAATTCAAACCAAAACTGCCAAGCGTTGTGAATCCCTCTTGAATGCTTTGTTAGTTGCCAAACTTAAAGCTTTGATTTGAAGCCGATTGCCGTTTTGCCAACACTTGCTTTACGTATTTTGAAAAACTCAGTTCAGGCGCAGTTTCAAAGCGCCTGTCACTGAAACCACTTGGAACAAACAGCGCCGTAGAAAACGGGCCAACAACACCAAAAAGCTCATTTGAAAATGACAATATCACAGCGCTGACTCTCAACAAGTGAATCAGATTCTGAAACAGAAAGTCCGATCACAAAAAACCAAAGCCTGATTTGCACAATCCTGAAAGACTAAAATTTGAAATACAAAACCGAGCCAGAATGCACGAACATTAGCCCTAAACATTCTGCTTTAACTGCGTTTTTCTCCTTGGCAACTAACGCCCTGTTAAGGGGTGAGCAACGCAATACAGATGCCGCCGCATGCCACCTTAAACACCAAAACCAACGCATAGTGAAAATGCCACGCGTTGCGAATCCCTCTTGAACAGTTTGTTAACTGAGCGCCTTTCAGTTTTCGCCGATCTTTCAGCCACTTTCGCCAAAGCTCGTTTTGCTAATTAATAATTAGCAAAGCTAACTCAAATATGTATTTAACCAAAAATTACCGTTTATCTTTAGTTTGAAATGCGTCTCACAACACCATACTTCGGCGATGTAAGTGCGCCGAACTAATCGCGAATGCCTTATATTATTAGAAGGCTTTGTGCCACCTTTCACATCAGTAAACTTAAGTACCAAACTGAAATTAGTCGCATTAGCTCAACTAAGGAAACCGACCGTACACGCAAAAACTCTTAACCTAGAAACTGTATCATTGTGCTTTCGTATTTTCTGCGCCAGTTAACGCCGCATTAAGGTGTGAGCGGCGCTTGGCTATACTTGAGCGAAGCGAAACTGCCAAGCGTTGGGAATCACTCTTAAATGCTTTGTTATGCGTAAATTGCGACTGGAATAATTTGGAACGCAGGTCCCTTCAAATCCCATTTAATTTCGGGAATGTTAAAACCACCATCAGTACCTAAACCTGACATTTTTTCAAAGGCTTGCATTAGTACAGTAGACGGCATTTTGCTCATAGCCGTTTTACGCAACAAGCTGATTTTGTCATCTTCACCAACACTTTTAATTACCTTACCCAACACCCTAAAATTGCCGTCAACTAGGTCAGACATTTGAGGGTCGTTTAAGAAGGCTGTTTCAACCGTAATTAGTGCATTGTGCCCTGATTCCAGATTTTCGATGGTTAAATCCGTAGTATTACCGGCTTTTAAACTCTCTGAAAACTGCAACATTTGCTGGCGCATTAATTTGTATTCATTAGTTTGACCACCCTTACCTTTTGGCTGTTTGGGTTTTTGGTCGAACATCTCAGCCATTTCCATCATTTGAGCCATGCTATCGACTGTTTCAACGATAGGGTTACGAGATAAAGAATCCTCAAACTCAATAAAGTCACCCGCTTTAACATCGCAGGTTTTTGACAATTGCGATAGATATTCTCTTTCAATTAACAAGTTACGCAACTTAAAAAAGAGAGATGCTGGCGTATGAACTTTCTCTTCATTCGTTTCCAACGAATTAGTATCGGACTTGCTCTTATCTTGGCTTCCTGATAAATCGATTTTAAGTAAAGTTGAAAATGCTTCGCTTAAACCAAAACCAACTGACAGTTTTTCATTTTGAGACGAAGAGTCTCCAGAAGTCGTATTTATAGCTTTGACTGTACTGATACCATCTTGAAGCATCGCCAACAAGTCGAATACTAGCTTTTGGTTTAAGTAAACCGGAACTATTAATTTTTCCACATATCCTCCATTACGCATAACGCCCTGTTAAGGGGTGAGCAACGCAATACCGATGCCGCCGCATACCACCTGAAACACTAAAACCAACGCATAGTGAAAATGCCACGCGTTGCGAATCCCTCTTGAACAGTTTGTTATGTGCGTTGCTCAAATTCATACTCTGTAAGACACCATTGCTTTGGGCATGACCAACTGATTTCTTTGAATGATGTTCTTAGGTCACCACTCAATAGAAGTTGCTTCATAAAATGGCTAGGTGAAATATAAGCTTTATCGTCGTAAGCAAACACAAAACCCTGCTTATTGAGCCCGAGCATCATCTGTTTGGTTTCCTCTGATTCAATCCCACCATTGAGATGAAGCTCATCAATACGACCGTCTGTATCGCCATCTCGACTGCTCTTGCTTAACTTTAATGAGGTCTTATCTATAGCAACAACGTGCGCCGGAGGGACTTCTCCTGATTGACCAAACTCAACTTTGTAAGGAGGCTGTTTTATCATCTGATCTCCAAGCACATAACGCCCTGTTAAGGTGTGAGCAACGCAATAACGAAGCTACCGCATACCACCTTAATCACTAAATTCAACGCATAGTAAGAATGCCACGCGTTGCGAATCACTCTTAAACAGTTTGTTAAGTTTCTTTGTCACCAAACCAAATATCCCTTTCAAATCGTACTTTTGATGCAAACTCTTCAATGCCGACATAAGGAATATCTGTTTTTTGTTCAGGTAGGTATTGTGTTTTGTAACTACGCATAGAAAAGTCCATGTGAGGCCCTGATGTGACATACAACAGCCCTACATCGAGCCTATAGGTGAACAAAATAAATTTACGGACTTTTTCAAATATGTAATTTGCAGCACGGTTCAACTCAAGCATTAAATCTTCAACCAGGTGACAATGGTAATCAAATTCACCTACAAGACGGTCATAAACTTCTGGATTCCAGTCGTTAATCTTATAGAACTTCTCCGTAATCCACATATGCTCACCATGCTCTTTTGCATGCTGCTCAAAGGTATTTAGGAAGTCTGATAGCACTCGCCTAAAGTTTTCGAATGCAAGCTCCAGCTCTGGATAGCGATTGGGCCATACTCGACTAAACAACCACCCTCTTAAATCATCTAGTTTCGATTTCATTTCTTTAGATAATTGCGGTTGCCCACCAAAGAATACCCAACTAGTCCAGTTATTCCATTCAGTTATGTCTATGTATTGTTCAAATGATTCAATATAACTTACATAAATTTCTTCATCTCTCTGAGCATATGGGTCATGACTTGAAAGAGACTTATTTACCCACGCTTCATGCTCTGCTTTGAAATTGCGCAATATTTCAACTGTATAATGCTCATGCTGATCATCAATTACTTTATGATGGACATTACACATCAATATGAGATTTGCGTACTTGTCCCTCTGTTCTGACGTCAAATCAGATGAGCCTCTAGGACCATCTTCACTTCTAGCTACAATATGACAAGCTTCTCCAACCAAAGACTCGTCGTCAGTTAAAGTAGCATCCATAACCAACTCTTTTTTACACTCAGGAAATGAGCAACGACTAGCCGCTCTCCCCCAAAGCATTTTTTGCGTTTTTAAGCTAATTCCCATAATTATCCTGCTTATATTGAAACTTAACGCGCAGTTAAGGTGTGAGAGACGCAGATCCACCCTAACCTAAAATAAACTCTGATAAATCCGTGCCTATTTGGGCACTAAAACCCCAATGCGTTTCGAATCGGCTTGAACGTCTTGTTATTCCGCAACTAAAGTCGGCTATATTTACGCCTAATCTTTTGATATGACGAGAAATTTTCGGTATGCAGGCAAAAATCGAAGCCGAAGTATTTGGCAGCTCACTACCTTAAATCGCTTTAGCGTCACTCTTTAATTGCTGCGCCATATTAAGGTGCGCTTAAAGCGCTTTAAGGCTAGCATGGAAATGACCAATATTCGCCCTTTTCGACGCTTTTCCACCCTATTACCCCGCCACTTTCACTCTTAGGCTACAACCACGTACATTCAGCCTGAGAGATCCGTTGCGGAAATAACGCCCTGTTAAGGTGTGAGCAACGCAATACCGAAGCTCCCGCATACCACCTTAAACACTAAAACCAACGCATAGTAAAAATGCCACGCGTTGCGAATCACTCTTAAACAGTTTGTTAGTTGAATTGTTTCACAGCCCTACACTTGGGAAAAGTTGAACAACCCCAAAACTGTTTACCTATATTTTCACCACGCTTGGTTTCACGCAACACCATTTCAGAGCCGCAACGGGGGCACTCATTTGAGCTAACTTTGGATGCAACAACTTCTTTGACATGTTTACGATGCTTTAAATCCGTAATGACTCCGCGCTTTAACTTTAGCCGGTTTATAGACTCTGTTAACCGAGCATAATCATTGTCAGAGAACACTACATCGTTAAATTGCTGAATGTATCGAATACTTCCTCGAGCGTAGGTAACGTTTGGAGGCATTTCGGTTTTAAAGGTACTGTCGCCGATGAAAACAATAACTGAATGCAAGTGTTCTTCACTGCAACCTAGCAAGGTTTCCAGAGCTTTTATGTGCTTGTAATTCTGATGCAGTGGGTTCTGAAATTTAGAGGAATGACGGTAAATCTTTTGTGTCCACTGTTTCTGGCGAGCTGAACCAAATATCCAACCTTTCATATTCTTAGTTTCAACGACGAAGATGCCATATCTAGAAACCACAATATGGTCGACTTGAGTTGTACCATCGTTAGTCGGCAACGTTACGTCTTTTATTAGCGTGTAATCAGACTCTGGTAATTTGGACAAAAGACGGTTCACGAGAAACTCACCGAATACACCTTTTAGCCACCTACTTTTGAAAACGCTAACAATGAGCAATAAAGGCACTAGATACCAGACTTGCGTAAGCACATTAAGAAATGCTTCAAAAATATTCACGGATTTTCCCTATTCAACTAACGCCCTGTTAAGGGGTGAGCAACGCAATACCGAAGCCGCCGCATTCCACCTTAAACACTAAAACCAACGCATAGTGAAAATGCCACGCGTTGCGAATCCCTCTTGAACAGTTTGTTAGGTGTATACCTCCGAGACTTCTGAATCTGAAAAGCTCATAGCCAAAAAGGAAATTCCTGAACCAGACTCATAGTTATGAACCTCTATTTGAGCATGAGCCCATTGACGGCCACTGATATCTATAATCGCTGTACCACCAAGATGCCCACTGAAGCCTTTTTCAATTTCTAGGTTAGACACACCTTCAAACTTGAAGCTTTTGAACATGCTATTCCTGTCGTGAGACACGATTTCAATTGAGCTCAACGAAGAGTCCCAAGGGTCGACATTATACTTAAACTCAACCAAATCATTATTTGCAAAGTCTGCAAAAATCACTTTTTCTGACAATTTGACCTCCTGACACCTAACGCCGCATTAAGGTGTGAGTGGCGCTTGGCTATACTTGAGCGAAGCGAAACTGCCAAGCGTTACGAATCACTCTTAAATGCTTTGTTAAGGCTCAGTACTTAAAGTGTATCCAACTGTAATAACTTCACGTAACTGAGGGAAGTTGTAAACAGATAAAGGTTTTGTAATGCCATTCGCATTGGGAGATATATCGGTAGAGATATTGTCTCCGAACAATTTCATCAAAATCTTTCGATTACCCTCACTTTCAGATTCCCACCACTTTGGTGATACAAAGACATTTTCGAAATTTTTGAACATGTACTGAATGATGATAGGAACGTAGTCCTCTCGATCTTTATCAAGAAGCGATGCCATTACTTTGCAGCATGTGTCATCACTATTTTCTAACCATGAAAATGCGATAATTCCCTTTTCACCATCATAATAAGACGTAACAGAGAGGCTATCAGTCCTTTTCAAAAGATCCATCAAGTCCTGAACAGGGTTTCCATTAAAGTCAAAGTCTGGATTAATTCCGCCACAGACCATAACAGGAGGAGCTTCATCGAATGTAAATATCACTGCCCGAGCTGTAGAAAAGTCGTCATTCTCCAAGGAACGATCAAAATAGTTTTTATGGTGCTTTAGGTCTTCAATAGCAGCTCTGTTCCCTAATTCGTAAAGGAAGTTGTTCATCTGAATATCAAATTGAACCTCAATATGTTTACCTTTATCTGCACCATGCCTCAATGTGGAAAGGTCTTGAGCTCCTTCTTTAGCGTAGAACTCTCGAGCAAAAGCTCGGTATGCGAGTAGAAAACACTGTTTCTGACTCGCCACAAATGACTCTTTTTCCAAAGGAGCGAAAATCACATCATCGTGATATTTACAAAAACCATTGAATGTAGACGCATGATTGATACCGATTTTCTCTAGCAAAGGTCTACCTTTATTCTTTCGTATTGCCTCATAACTCATTTTAAGCCCAAGGACATGCCCTGCGTCAGAAATTGCTTTCAGACTAGAAGTCTTAGGGACAGTATGAGCTCGTATAATATTTCCCGCACAATTTTCACTAAATGAGTCAGGACAAGAGCACTTTTTACGTGAGTTTACGTTGTTAAATTCTCTGTTTACTTCCCAATGTTTCATTGGCTCTTGCTTATCACGAAACAAGTGACATTTTTTATATTTTATCTGAGAACCACACCAACAAGGGTCATTCCTACCAATCTTTTTATCGTACAAGCTAAACTCCTTCGTGAGCCTTAACGCCCAATTAAGGTGTGAGGCACGCCATACCGATGCTCCCGCATGCCACCTTAATCACTAAAACCACCGCATAGTAAAAATGCCACGCGTGCCGAATCGCTCTTAAATTGTTTGTTATGTTTTGGTGTTCATCGAGCTAATCAAACTTTTTGAATAGATTATGCCCAGTGATCCCATACCCAAGACGAGTGTACAGCCTTAAAGCACCATTATTGCCATTTGCAACATGGAGCTTCAACCTTGTAATACCACTTTGTTTGAGGCGGGATTCAAGGTTTTTTATTACTAATTCGCCATAACCTGAGTTGCGATACTTTTGCTCTATGAAGAAGTCACAAATAAAAGCGGTTGAGTCTTCTACACTCTCTATGTACCAAAGATGACCTATAGATAGCTCCCCCAATTTAATCGAACAAACATAGTTACCGTCAGTATCAAGCTTATTAGGTAGTCTCATCTCGAAGTCTAGGGAAGCGAACTCAAAAGATTTCCTTTCAGAGTAGCCATAATTGGAGCTGATAGAACCAGCGTATTCTCGTATAAAGTTTTCACGAAAGAGGTCAAAACAACTAGGTTCCATTTCAAATAGACTTATCACTTTACCCTCCTAAATCCTTGGAGTTGATTAAAAACATAACGCCGCGTTAAGTAGTGAGCAACGCTACCACCTAACCTAAACCATTACACCGTAAACACGAAACCCAACGATGGAATGAAAATGCCATGCGTTGGGAATCTGCCTTAAACGCTTTGTTATGTTCAATCGTACGTTGCGACTAATTCACCGATATTTGGTGGAATAGCAACCCAAACAGATTTATCACTTTTCCAAAATAAACGAAATTCGTTCTGCCAAGAGTCTTCGGTGGACTTCAAAAAATGATCTCGCTGGAATCCCTTGGTATAAGAACAATTTTTCATGATCCCTTTACTACCAACTTCAGAATCTAATGCCATTTTAAGTTGATGCATGTCTAAAATTTTAACACAAGCTTTCTTGCCCAGGCGTCTAGCTATTTCGGTATCAAGCTCGTTACAGAATGATAAAATCAGACCGTCCTCTTTGTAATAACTAGCATTTTTTACATCTGGGATTTTCTTACCGTTAAATGTATTTCCTGTCATAGTGACATTTTTTACATTTTCCAAATGTATACCAAATTGGCGGAACGCTGGGATTGGATAAGGTGAATCATGAATCAAATTTTCATCTGGGGTATAAATTCCTTCACGAGACTCGCTCAAGTAACTACTAGCAAGTGAAATAGGTATTTCACCACCATTAATCCATGCATCTGCCCACTCAACTTCTGTTAAATATAGATATTTTTCCATCAAAACTCCTTTTGAACATAACGCCTTGTTAAGGTGTGAGGCACGCAATACCGAAGGTTCCGCATAACACCTTAACCACTAAAACCAACGCATGTTAAAAATGCCACGCGTGCCGAATCACTCTTGAACAATTTGTTATACGAATTTCTTCAGTGCCAACACTTGCTGTTCAAATAACTCACAATCTGACTTTGAGTATGACTTAGCGACATTAACCCATTGAACGCCCGTTTCATCTATGTGGCGAAACTCGACTTGAAGTGCATATTTAGAACAACGAAAAAGAGCAAAAACCAAACCTACAACCGTCAGACTAAGAACTAAAACGAGTAGCCATTGTGGCACCTCTTCCAACCTTGGAATAACTAACCAAACTGCCCCTGAAAAAACACACACCCAGAATAAAACTTGACCTAAATTATCAAGAAAACTTAACTTTTTAACCCTAACATTGTTTATCTTAGACAAAGGATATGAGTCTTTCTTAAACCTGAACTCTTTTGAATCCAAGTTAAAATCAGTACTTTTGTACATAATTTCCCTCTATTCGTATAACGCCCTGTTAAGGTGTGAGCAACGCAATACCAAAGCTCCCGCATACCACCTTAAACACTAAGCACAACGCATAGTAAAAATGCCACGCGTTGCGAATCACTCTTAAACAGTTTGTTAGGCATATATCAAAAACAAGGTTCAACGCCTGTTAATTTTGTGTACATTTTAGTTTGATTCTCATTTACTTCAGGAATCATGCATTTACTTTTGCCGCCATTAGTTAACTTCAATACATAACCATCTCTTGGTATATATTGAGCTTCAGGGGTGCTTTGCGAAAATACTCCCCAAGTAGTAGAAATAATTAAGCAAACTACAGTTAGGATAACTGCCCAAAATTGCGCTTGTTTTAGCTTTAAATCCCAATAACCTTTTTCGTTTTTGCTCTTAATAGATTCATTGTCATTTAAAGTTATTAACACTCTTACGCCGTTTGCATCATTCTCTTTAGCTACAATCCCTGTTTCTTTTAATGCATCTATAAGCTCTGACTTATTCACTAAAACTCCTTATATGCCTAACGCCTTGTTAAGGTGTGAGGCACGCAATACCAGAGCCTCCGCAAACCACCTTAAACACTAAACGCAACGCATAGTAAAAATGCCACGCGTGCCGAATCACTCTTGAACAATTTGTTAGCAGTCAATTATTTCGACACTCTCATCTATATTTATACTCCCTTTAAATAAGACATGCGGTGTTCTGAAATAGAGAAGAGGGCTAGCTCCGATAGATATTTGTTGCGCATAGTAACGCTCAGTTTCTGGCGGCAAGTCTGACATATCACTGAGCCGAGCAACATCAAACTTGAAGTAATCACTTTCTTTAGCAGACCACTCACCAAACTTTTGCTCTTTTGACCAAAAGAAAGTGCTATTGCATTCGTTCAACCCTAAGTTCAACGCCTCGAATCTAAAATAGCGCCCTAAATTCGATAGCTGTAGACCTTGTTCTATAAAAGCTTTTTTAATCTTATGAGGATGTATCGGACTTAAATGAAGTACGTCATTCCAGAGACAGTCTAGAGGTAATACCCTACGCTCTAATGCTCCCTCTCTGTCTCGATATTTTTTCACGTGAAACTGATACAAGTTGTCATGCACTTGTTTCAACTCATTGAGTGGAAACAGCATATTGCCTTGTAAATTGACAGGTACTCTGTGGTATAGATACATATTTAAATCCACCCATTGACTGCTAACGCCCTGCTAAGGGGTGAACAACGCAATACCGAAGCCGCTGCAAACCACCTCAATCACTAAATTCAACGCATAGTAAAAATGCCACGCGTTGTGAATCCCTCTTGAGCAGTTTGTTAGTTTGCAAACCCAAAGTGTTGATTTTACGTTATTTTAAACTTTGCGAACAACAAACCTTATGTACTTTGATGCACTTAAGTCAGGCGTAGTCTCAAAGCTGCTAGTCAATGAAACCACTTGGAACAAACAACGCCGCAGAAAACGAACTCACAACACCAAAAAGCACTTTTGGAAAACCAATCTCACAATGCGGACTTTCAACAAAGTCACTGAAACCACGTGAACTTACCACACCAGAGAAAACGTCCTTGCAGCGAGTAAATCGGCTTTTGTACCAACAAACTCACAGAGCGGAGTTTCAGCAAAAAAGTTCGACTCAGTTACCCAAAAAGTCACAGCACCAAAGAACAAATCAACCGCTGAAACGATGCCAATTTTGGTTCTTTACCACGCTGATTAACACTGAAGTTAAATGCCGATACGACATGAACTTTTACCGCTAGATCTTGCGATATAGCCACGTTTTTCCTCTTGCAAACTAACGCCCTGTTAAGGTGTGAGCAACGCAACACCAAAGCTACCGCATACCACCTTAAACACTAAACTCAACGCATAGTAAAAATGCCACGCGTTGCGAATCACTCTTAAACAGTTTGTTAGGGCGAAACTACTTTTGATTCAGAGAACTGACAACCAGAGCACTTATAAACTCTTTTTACCGCACCTAAGTCCCCAAAAACTTCATCCGGAGCAGATGAGATTAATTCGTATGTGCGCTTATTACATTTTGGGCAAAGTTCACCTGTAGCACTCGTTAACTCGGAAATTTGCTCCCTTAACTCTGCATTTTCGGATGTTAGGTCAGCGATTTTCAATTTCGCATCAGCTAACTCTAAGCTCAAATCAGCCAATAAGTTTTTAAACTCTGCATCTTCTATGCTTTTACTTATTTCGCGAAGCCTTGATGTCAAAGACAACGCTGTACTAATTGATGACAGAATATCAGTCATATTTATTTCTCACTCTACTGCTAATAGTTCCGATAAGCCCTAACGCCCTGTTAAGGGGTGAGCAACGCTAACCACCCAACCTAAACATTTGCACCGTAAACACTTTTACCAAATTTAGCATTAAACCGCCAAGCGTTGGGAATCCCTCTTGAACAGTTTGTTAGGCTTATGCTGCATGAGATACTCCAGCTCATTTTCACCAACCGTTACAAAACCTAGCCTTGAATACAAGTGTTTAGCGGGATTTGTTTTTAATACACTAAGCCCAACCGAACTACCCGTAAGGTTGGCTTTACCGATTAACTTTGAAATAAGAGAACCTGCTATATTTTGATTTTGGTAGTTTGGATGGATTTGAATTTGGACAAGATACCATTCGTTAGAATCTTCGTTAAACTTTGCTTTGAACAAACCAGCCGAGGAACCAGCGACCTCAATAATTTTCGCATGTTCAAATTCGTATAATATTCGACTTAAATACGCATCTTTCGTTATAGGCATGCCACAATCTTTAAGGTACTTACCCATCGTTATATCACGCAGATTAAGAAGAAAGTCGATATCTGAATCTAATGCTTGTCTCAATGAATATTCCACTATCCCTCCAAGTAAGCCTAACGCCCAATTAAGGGGTGAACAACGCCTCCACCCAAACCTAAGGCATAGTGCCATAAACACTAAATTTGAAGTAGAAGCAAAAATGCCAAGCGTTGAGAATCCCTCTTAAATTGATTGTTAGCCATTACCACTTTCAGCTTGCGCAATACCTCTTGCCACTTTACTAGGAAGCACGAACAAGATTTCAGCTAAAGCCATAGAAAAATCCAATACCCTTTGCGCATCAATTGTACTAGGCAGTGAAGCGTTTTGATCTGCGTGACGCTGGTCGTTGGCGTCTAAACGGACGTCATGTGCCCACGTTGCCATATCTTCAGTAATTATATGCTGCTCGACAGCTGTATTAATTCGGGAATACAAACTACCGTTAGTGAGCCCTTTAGTTTTCAACATTGCATCTACAGCACTTGCAGAAAGCATAACTGCACCAGCTGGTGCATGTAGACTTTCGGATGCCTGTTGTAAATATGCTCTAGCAGTTTCAGGAATATCACCAGAAATTGAACGTGTTTTAGGAAAGCAGTCTTCAACTGTGCTTCTTTTTTGCATTGCCCAAGCAGTTACAACACCACCACAACTAGAACATATATAAATTCCCCATCTACGGACGTTTCGATTCGCTTGATCTTTTGTTTCAAAGAGTTCTTTCAACTTCAGTAGAGGTGATGCAACTGAACAGTGAGGACAACGCCTCAATGTAAGGTTTCCTGTTAATTCCATTTTGATCCTCTATATTGATTATTTCATGCTGTATGGCTAACGCCCAATTAAGGGGTGAGCAACGCCTCCACCCAAACCTAAAGCATTGTGCCATAAACACTAAAACTGAAGTAGAAGCAAAAGTGCCAAGCGTTGTGAATCCCTCTTAAATTGCTTGTTATGCGTATTATCCCACGCGTACCAGACTGAGTTTTTCACTCGCTGCTGGAGCTTCAAAATACTGAGTCACGTGATGAAATACAGCCTCTGTGTCAAACATAGCCCTTTCAGGTTGTTCTACTCGGCGCTTAGCAATTTGGGATAAACATTGCTCATCTGTTAAGTCTAAATACCAAAGCTCATGCTCACTACCTACTTCGACACACAGTGATACGAACCAAGCTCTTTGCTTAATAGTATTCGCTGGAAAGTCCATGACAACGTTAACCCCAACATTCAACAAACTTTGAACATGGCTTTTAACGAAAGGCTTGATGATATTTGAGTACTCAATGTAGTCGTCAAACGTTTGAATTTGTGAAGGATAATGAGCTGACAACCAATCGTCTTCTGAAATTAGGACTGCATTATTTTCAGCAGCCACAACCTTAGATTTAGTCGATTTTCCTGCTCCCATCTTGCCACAGAAGAAGAACAGCTTTCCCTGATTTTCCATGTTTCCTCCATTTACGCATAACGCCCTGTTAAGGTGTGAGCAACGCAATACCGATGCCACCGCATACCACCTTAAACACTAAAACCAACGCATAGTAAAAATGCCACGCGTTGCGAATCACTCTTAAACAGTTTGTTAGGGCGCAACCACAACAATTGCTGTTACTAATTATGTGAACTTATTCATAGAACTACAGAGCTGTAGATTGACACCGCAATATTATAGCTATAGCTTACATCACGTACAAAATTGTGAAACTGAATAGCGAATTGTTTTAAAAGGCAAACTTGAAGCTAAGTGTGGATCGATGAAGTCGCAAAAACCTATAACTCAAACGGTTGTGTTAGATCCTGTTTATTACTGATTTCAAATGCAAGGTTCTAATACTCCCAAAAAAGGAGTAAAGAGTATGACTTTATCCACAAAAGATTTAGCTTGTTTACTGTCACTTTCAGTAATACTAGTCTTGCTGATTTTAGCTGTTTTGCTGGCTCAAAAAGACTCAAACAACGTTTTTGCGTTAAGCCTAGCAACCGCCTGCATTAGCGTAATTCCAAATATACTCGCACAAATAGTAGCTTAACTTAGAGGTTGGCTCTGTGTATCAGAGCTAACCTTAAGGCACGTTCAGCTCACAATTACTTTAGCGCCCTAACGCCAAATTAAGGTGTGAACAACGCTACCACCTTACCTGACGCATTGTGCCATAAACACCAAACTTGCTTGAAACGAAAGCGCCAAGCGTTGTGAATCACCCTTAAATTTTTTGTTATGTACCAGCACCACAAAACGCAACAGAATGCATACTGGTGGACTATAGTTACAGTATAGGTATTACTCATCCTAGACAATAAGGAGACAACAACATGTCTACAGATTGCGGTACTGAAACCACCCCTGGATGCCCTACTGCGGCAGAAAAAGCCGAGGCGGAACGGTTAGCAAGATTAGAAGCTGACAAGAGAAAACACCCAGGTTGGTATAAGCGTCACGGTGAACAGACTGATACAGACTGCCATGCTATAAACAACGGCAACAGGCAAACCGGAAAACCTACTAACTAGAAGCATGAATAGAGACTACCTTTCGGAGCCATTTTGTGTAGTCTCTTTCTCTATAGAATTTCAAAGTATTATCTGGGACATAACGCCGCATTAAGGTGTGAGCGGCACTTGGCTATACTTGAGCGAAGCGAAACTGCCAAGCGTTGCGAATCACTCTTAAATGCTTTGTTATGCAATTACTCCCACTCAACCACGGAACCAAATAAGCAATGAAGAAACAATGCGCCTTCGTCGTTTAAATAGTAATTAGGTGTAGAAGAACCAGCTAATGTAGGTACAGATACAATTACAAGTCCATGAGATGCTAGAGCATGACCAACAGATCTAGCGACTTGCCTTTCACTCTGCTCTTTGAGTAACTTCAACTGATAACAATTTAAGCTGTTAACCGCAGATGAAAACTGCATAAAGTGTTCATAATTCACAGCACCACGCACGTAAGCAGAGAAAACTGTCCCTATTAATGAAGGCTTTTCAATATCATCTGATGCGTTCAGCAACAGCAATAAGTTATCATTAACTCTAGCTTGATGTTCGGAATCTTCAGATAACTTTCGGAAGAACTCATCCCTTTCAACTGTGGATACTTCCCCCAGATGGAATACGAATTTTTGTAGCTTTTTAATGAAATAGTAATCGCTAATACTACATCCGAAGTTTTTGAGTTTTACTATCAGCCCTAATAGAGGAATATTGCCGAGCAACTCGTCACTAATCTGCGTGTCTAAAAAAGCTTCTGTTAAGTCTAAAGCAGCATCAACACCATCTTTTCTATTGATTGTTTTAATTAGCTCATTACCCACTTTCTTCTCCAATTGCATAACGCCGCATTAAGGTGCGAACAACGCTAAATACCCAACCCAAACCGTTGCACCTTAAACACTAAAACCAAGTTTAAACTGAGATCGCCAAGCGTTGTGAGTCACTCTTAAATGCTTTGTTAGGCGCTTCACGCAAATAGTTAAAATGGGATTTAGAAAACCACCTTTTGGAAAAAAGAACGCACGTAACCCACTGAATTTGGTTAAGACCCAACGGCTAAAGCGACTAAGTTTCTGAAACCCACTGCAACCAAAACACCAAAGAAATTGGCAATTCAACACATAGAAATGGAATTTGGAAGGCTGACTATCGGAACGAAATTCAAGCCAATAAACCTGTTTCGAAGGCAGACAAACTTAAAGCGATTTGAGCCAAAGAAACTGACAACAAACCAACCAGAAAACCGAATGAGGCAACCTGCGAAACTTGGCATGTTTTACGGATTGAGTGATTCAAGAACTTGGGAAGATAAAGCCAGATTGCCGAAAAACTGGAGCGAATGGCCGGAGAGAAATTAGAGATATGACCCACGAAATTTCTCACTGCGCCTAACGCCCTGTTAAGGTGTGAGCAACGCAATACCGATGCTTCCGCATACCACCTTAAACACTAAACGCAACGCATAGCTAAAATGCCACGCGTTGCGAATCACTCTTAAACAGTTTGTTAGCCGTCTTCCTCACGTGCTGCTCTGAACCTCTCAATACGCTCTTCGAATTCAGCTTTTTCTCTTACGCGATCTTCATTGTCAAAACAATCAACATTGAGCCTTTTATTACCAGATAAGCCAGCAAAGAACTTTTGCATTTTCTCCAAATCTTTCGCAATTTTGCATAAGGGATCAATACCAACTTCTGTAACACCTTTGTATTCTGAAAAATCAAAAATGTACTCATTTGTGTATTGATTACCAGCGACGTCACTAAATTTGACCTCTAAAGTGAAATAGGTTTCGAAAATGTCATCACCCATATCTAAGAAGCTAAAGAGAAAACTATTAAACTCTTGATCAATTCCTAGCGTGTTCATCCCGTTACGGAATACATTTAACCGGACAAAACTATCTACAACAGCGTTGTTGTTGTCGAACTCCTTGCCCTCTCGATCTATAAACTTGAATGCAATGTTCTTCGCTATCCCTCGCCCCTTATTTGAGACTTTGACATTCATTAAATTGAGGGCATGTCGAGAGGAGGATATTTGTATACCAATATTAGGTCGAATATTCTCTTTCCTGATCTCATTTACTTGCTCTATCTGAGCTAAACGTAAAGACCACGTTTCTTTCGCCAATATGAACGTGAGCACAGATATAGCTACAGTCGCTATTGCTGAAACCCATGATGACAGAGAATCAGCTGAGAGCACTGTACTCATTTGAATCTCATTACCTACAACAACTCCTAGAATGAAAATTAAAGGGGCAAGTACTATGGTGACTAAAATAACTACAGGAAGAATACTTTTGTCTGAATCTTTCATTTATCACTCTCATAAAACGGCTAACGCCCTGTTAAGGTGTGAGCAACGCAATACTAAAGCCGCTGCATACCACCTTAATCACTAAAACCAACGCATGGTAAAAATGCCACGCGTTGCGAATCACTCTTAAACAGTTTGTTATGTGACGATTTCACTTATACTGCACTAACATCAAAAGAATAGCTGCCGTTTTCAGCCTTGATGTCTCGAATAAAGTCGCTATATGAGTAATCACGTGAAAAGTATGAGAAAGATTTTAAATCAAAGTAATCTTTGGCAGTCATGAAATCTCTAGATATCTCTTTAGATATTCTTAGTGAATCAACGTAATTTATCGCTGAGCTCAAGTTGAAACTTGTAACCCCGGTAAACGATGTACTATCGTTTACAGTAGCCCCCATCGATAGCAAACTATTGATAAAGCTCGATTTTCTGTTATCCCAACCAAAAGCTAAAACAGGACCAACGGAAACACCTTTTATATACTGTCTATGTTTATCGAGCCACTTATATGTCTCGTCTATCGTCTTGTGCGATTCACCTGCATAAAGCAGAACATTAACTTTCACATCAATACCGGCCTCACAAGCTTGCTCAAGAAGCTTAGATGCACGAGACAAATAGCGCTCTGGTGTTTTAGACTTACCCGTTCTTTCAATTTGAATAGGGCTAGCACTCTCTAAACCAAGGTCGAGTACTTTCATTCCTGCATTTGACAGCGCTGAAATCTGATTAATTGGAAATGTATCAACTCGAGACTCAGATCTCCACTTATAATTATGCGAATGAAGTTCTCTTTGTTCAGCCAACTCATTGAGCCATGGAAGTGTTGGTTTAAACATTGAAGCCTCGAAATATGGAGACATAGGAATTAGGTCATCAATAAGTAGAGTCTCTGTCGCTTCAGATGAAATTAAAGCGGGCGATTTCAATGGTTGCAGCTTTTCAGAGCGTTCCTGACAAAAATCGCATTTCATCCCGCAACCCCGCGAAACCTCGATACTAGGCTGATAAAGCTCCCTTTTATCAACTAGATCATACTGAAGCGGTACATAGCTAGATATATGCTCGATTTTTCTTCCTAATAACGTTGCGATTTGATTTTCACCTAAACCATCGACTATTTTGTCGACATATGGTAATAACCTTTCTAATTGTTCGGATTCACCATCAATTACCCAACGACCACCAACGAATATATCTTTAATCATCAATTCAGTTTTTAGTATTTTGGTAAATTCACTTACCCAACCAATGGCATAAAAACTAGGGATAGAAATAAACACCGGAAACTTAGTATTCACAATACCAAGCTCTATACAATATTCAGAAAATTCTCTTGGTGTTGAAAAGTGTCCATGAAGTTGAATAGGATATAACCCTGCTCGCTTAATGATTGATGTTAAAGATAAGAGCCCATAATTCAGATAGTTGTTCTTTTTATTAACTATATTTGAATCTTTTTTTACTGTTAATTGCCCTGCACTAATACAATACACGTCATACATAAATCGTTACCTATAAGCCTTATTTAAATCACTTTCGATTTATCGTAAGCCACCAAAAACTTGTTCTGTTTTTTCATCAAATTTTTTAATCTTTTGCAAAACTGCGATGATATTACTTTCAATGTCGTCGCCTTTGGAAACTTTAGTCAAAAAGTACACAATACGACCCCACGTTTTGAAATGCTCTTCACTAATTTCAGCAACTATTGGGAATAATGAATGGAAGCTTGCTAACTCTATAGTCACATGCTTTTGAATGTGCTTATGAACCTCAACTTCGGAAGTTGCTAACACACGAATAAGAGCGTCAATAACTTCGTTACTCCTAGCTCTGTCACTAGCAAAGAACTTGAAGTCGTTTCGATTTGCTTCGTACTCAACTATGGATGGCAAGACTACCCTTGCTTTTCCGAACACCTTAGGATCTTTGAGCAAATTTACAACGATGAACCTTAAATATTCCCTAGCTCTTTTTTCAAGTTGGCGAGAACGCTTTTTCTCTTGCTTGAGAGCAATAATATCGAGTACAAATATGATTAAGGCGAGCTCAACTGCAACACCAACAAACTCTGGAACCAAGTTTTCTTCAAACGTTTTCGAGTAGTCGTCCGAAAAGACGATGAATAGAGTTAAACCACATAGCAATGCAAAAAGTGCAAAAGCAAATTTAGGGTGTTTTTTTAGTACGCTTTGAAACATTTATAAAACCACTTGCATAAAAAGTGGCTTTTTATACTTAAGGAGTTGCATTCGGTCAAGTGAAATGACACATAACGCCCTGTTAAGGTGTGAGCAACGCAATATCTATGCTGCCGCAGACCACCTTAAACACTTAACGCAACGCATAGTAAAAATGCCACGCGTTGCGAATCACTCTTAAACAGTTTGTTAGCTATTCTTTCGCGTACTTTTTAGCAAACTCTCTTAATACCTGACTATTATTCGCAGATTCCCCCCGTCCACACGCCGCCCCATTAAACTCAATTTCTGGATTCGAATACGCAGGTATTACATTTTCCTCATAAGACATAACTGTTCCACGCTGTGAACAAACAAAACCAAGTGCATAACTCTTTTTAGGTGGATAGTAACTTCTAAAGTACTCTTCCAAATCAAAATTTTCATCAGCGTCTCTTAACGTTCTTATATCATGTGAAGCACCACTCAAATGCCCAATTTCATGCTCCATAACATGATCTGGACAATTCAATGCAATTGTATAGGTAAACGATGAGTTTGAACTGTACCCACACCAGTTTGATTCATGACTTTCCAACCAATTGGAAAACACAATTGCAGTAAATATTGGCTCTCCTCGTTCATTTACTTCGGGCAGCTCTCGTTTTAAATTTAACTTCAGTAATGCTTCTGCTGCATTGACGTCCTGAAACCAAGTAGAGTCCATAGCTGTAACATACTCTATGTGTGTTGCTTCTCTTACTATAGGAATACAAGAATTTTCCAAGGTTAAATTGGAGTAAGCAACCCATGAGTTAATTTTTGCTCCCACAAACTCCCTAGAATATTCGTCAAGAACTTGTTCATTTACGTAGAAATGTAACTCTGTTTTCAATGGATTTTTTACTTCACATTCCGGCAACGAGAGCTGACCAGCTTTAGTCGTATACGATATTATGACTAACATTATCAAACAGCTGAGAATTTTCATTGTACCCCTTTGATAGCTAACGCCCAATTAAGGGGTGAGCAACGCTACCACCCAAACCTAAAGCATTGTGCCATAAACACAAAGTTGAGGTAGAAGCAAAAATGCCAAGCGTTGGGAATCCCTCTTAAATTGTTTGTTATAGCGCATCTTCCGACGCGCGCATTACTGACAACACTTTCGATAATACGTTCGGAATACCCGTACCTTTTAAGTAACTAACACTAGTATGACGACTTGTGGTCTCATCGAACAATTCGTGAAACGAGCTTTGTTTTTCAATGACAACAGCAGGCAATTCATAACCATCTTCGTTGAATTGATCTGCTGTAATATCAATGATATAGCCATTGCATACCAACCATGCATGGGATTGATTGAAATTTTCACCTAGCCCACTGCCACAGACATACTCACTGTCTAAGTTGTGGTACTGCAATAAATACAAACCTAATAAATCTGTGGCATCTCCACAGCAGCCATTTGGAAAGCCAGAAGAATGATAAAAGCTGGTCATACTATGAAAGCCTGATTTATCAAAACTAGCCAAAATATCCCTAATTTGATGAATCTCTTTCTTAACTTCTTTATTCAAACCAAACTCCGATATTGCCTTGCGCTATAACGCCCTGTTAAGGGGTGAGCAACGCAATACCAAAGCCGCCGCATACCACCTTAAACACTAAAACCAACGCATAGTAAAAATGCCACGCGTTGCGAATCCCTCTTGAACAGTTTGTTATGCCTGTGCTGATAAGTGCGACAATATTACCTTGTAGCAAGATTCAAAGTCACTTTCTAAGCCAGGGTCAGAGTAGCCTTTTAAGTGAATACGAAAATCAACAATACCATCGTTCGTTGTTTCAAAAGTCTCTAGAAACTCGTTTTCCTGTGCGATTATTACTGATGGATTGTCATAGCCTCTTTTATTAAATTGGTCTGCAGTTACGTCTATTTTGAAGCCATCTAAATCGAGCCAAACATGAGAATGTAACTCTTCGCTTTTTCCACCGTATTCCCCACGAATTAATGCCGCACCAGAAAAACCATTATCGGTCAAATACGCGGCTAAAATCTGAGAGGAGTCATCACAACAAGCAGAAGGAAACTTACTCACAGACAGGGACGTTCCTACAAAATCGGACGGATTTAAACACTCCATTACACGACGAAAATTTAGGACCAATTCTTGCAGATTTTTCATTTTCCCTCCAAAAGGCATAACGCCCAATTAAGGTGTGAAGCACGCTACCACAACACTCAAATTGGACGCCCTAATCACTAAACTGGACCCAAACCAAAAATGCCAAGCGTGCTGAATCACTCTTAAATTGTTTGTTATGCCAAAACTTACAGATTGGCTAGGTATTTTTCGGTGTACTCGACGTAGTCACCGATAGATTCGATGTAAACAGTAGGCTCGATTTTATGTTTATAATCATACTCTACACACAATACCTTGTGATAATAACCGTCGATTGCAATCATATCTCCAACTCTTGGTAAGAAATCCCAAGCAAATGTAGTTTCATAGTGATCTTTAAAGCCAATTTCAGTTTTTGTTTGAAATTCTATTTGATAAATAGTCTCTGACATTGTTTTCTCCTTTTTACAATGAATTGTTAATTATTTCGGGGTTGGCATAACGCCCTGCTAAGGGGTGAGCAACGCAATACAAAAGCCGCCGCAAACCACCTTAATCACTAAATTCAACGCATAGTAAAATGCCACGCGTTGCGAATCCCTCTTGAGCAGTTTGTTAGTCGCGAGGCACCGAGCGACAATTTTAAGCCGAACTAAACTTTGCGAACAACAAACTTTATGTGCTTTGATGCACTTAAGTCAGGCGTAGTCTCAAAGCGGCTAGTCAATGAAACCACTTGGAACATAAAACGCCGGAGAAAACGGACTGGCAACACCAAAAAACGCTTTTGGAAAACCAATCTCACAGTGCGGACTTTCAACAAAGTCACTGAAACCACGTGGAACTTACAACACCAGAGAAAACGTCCTTTCAGCAAGTAAATAAGCCTTTAAACCAAAAAACTCACCGAGCAGATTTGCAACCAAAAACAGATTTTCGATTGCCCCGCTCTATCACCACCAAAGAACGAAACAACCGCTTGGAAAATAGCAGTGCATTGATTTAGAGCCGATGAAACAAAGCTTTGACCGTCGAAGATGAAACTATGAACCAAACAACCAGTAGCCAAGCTTTGAGCTTAAAAATATGATTTTGACTGCTAGCTTTTTCTGGCGACTAACGCCCTGTTAAGGTGTGAGCAACGCAATACCGAAGCCGCCGCAGACCGCCTTAAACACTAAACGCAACGCATAGCAAAAATGCCACGCGTTGCGAATCACTCTTAAACAGTTTGTTAGCTGTTTTGTATTAGGAGACTGAACTACTAACGTAAAAATAACCAACCAGACCAACCGTGCCGTATAAAAGTGCCTTCAGAGAAGCTAGCCAGTTACTTTTAATATTAAGTAAAGTCACCACAATTGAGGATACCATCGCACAACACCACATCAAGACAACTAAACTAGCAAACAATAAATCTATAACGTCACCTAACCCATAAGGTTCTCCTGGTGAGACCGCTATATGCCCATAAATTTGAGATTTATATAGTAGCCCAGAGAAAGCAAAAAAATGGACTAAAACAATACTGAACGCTAATAACTTATTAAATCTTGCTTCCATTTAGTTTCACTCTCCAATACCACATTGCACAAACAGCTAACGCCTTGCTAAGGTGTGAGTAACGCAATACAAAAGCTACCGCACGACGCCTTAATCACATAAGCCACCGCAAAGTAAAAATGCCACGCGTTACGAATCACTCTTAAGCAATTTGTTAGTACATGCGCTACTTCTATTTATGGACTCCAAGATATTGAAAAGTGGCATGATATGAAAGGCTTTGAACACTGAAGTGAGACGGGCAGCTACAAAACTTTACCGTCATTGAGAGACGAAAGTTGGCTAGAAGAAAAACGCACTGAACTCCCCCACTTTTACTGGCTTCAAATTAGAAAAGGATTCGATCCTCGCACTTCGACGGCAACGCCAAAGAAAGGCAATTCTGACTTAGTAAAAACCACGAAAGAGAAGAAGCGCCAAACAAATAGGCTAAGAGTTAGAAACCGTAAACGGTGAAATCAAAGCAAACACTCCGCATATAGTGCCACCGGAAAGAACGTGAAAGATACAAACTGAAAGGTGTAAAGACGAACGCCAAAACAGATAAACACCAAAACTGATGACCTTTGATGCTAAACCCGTACTAACGCCCTGTTAAGGGGTGAGCAACGCAATACAAAAGCCACTGCAAACCACCTTAATCACTAAAACTAACGCATAG
>NZ_JBSUGE010000033.1:0-30881 GCF_054064075.1 Vibrio sp. JZG10 | reverse complement strand
TGAAACCTAATTTGAAGCTGAAGCTTCTAATTGGATTATCATCAACGAGTGCCCACACAGATTGATAGGTTTATATTTTTAAAGAGCTTTTCTAACTTATCCAGCAACTTAGTTGCTCGTCGTTAGGGGTGCGTATCTTACTCCGCACCGTGAGAGAGTCAAGCATTTTTTCAAATTTCTTTTTCTCTCACTTCCGATTCGCTGTGTGACTTTCGTCTCACTCCGTGTCGGTGGATGCGCAGTATAGGGAGTTGAGAAATTAGTACAAGCGTTTTTTTGCAAAAAAACTTTCAACCGAACAAATAGCAATCACTTTGTGTGTATACCAAGCGATCTTGGCTATTTTCTCTCATTTAAAAGGATCTTTCCTCAAGAAAAAGGGCGTTTCTACCTGAATTACGATCTTCAAATTTGATGTAATTGAAGCAAATGATATTCGCTCAGCGCGCTTTTTCTTTTCTGCCTGCTGTATAAAAGATAAAAAAGAGCAGAACGATAACGAACTGCTCTTTGGTCTTTGCTTTTTATTTGGGGTACTTCAGGTGAAGTCTTGGAAATTGCTTCTTCTATATAGAAGAAAAGATCAGAGCATCCTTGCCCTTCTCTTTTACGACAGATTAGCTAGGGGTATATCTAAATGTCGTGGTTGTTCGATGACACATTGAGCTCGTAAGAGTGGAGCATGCTTGCATTCCCAATGGCGTCATCTTCGAGAGGAACTTAGTTCTTCAATACTTTTACGGTGTAGCTACCATCTTTTTGTTGGTATAGACCGTGGATGTCGGTTTCGAAACCTGGGTAATGCGCACCGATCTCACAAAGCATCTCTAGGAAGTCCAGCACAGGACGAGACTCTTGAGTCACCATTTCACCAGGAAGTACTAGTGGCACACCTGGAGGATAAGGAAGGATCATGTTCGCACTTACGCGGCCAACCATTTCTTCCAGTTTGATTTCTTCTACGTTACCGCGAAGCTCTTCTTGCCATGCTGCGTGTGGTGTCACTTTCATTTCTGGAAGAACATCGAACGCTTTGTACATTAGCTCAGGTAGGTTGTATTTCTTAGTTAGGTCATGAATTGCTTGTGCTAGTTCTTGAACGCGCATGCCTTCATAAAAGCTTGGGTCTTCGTTGTATAGCGAAGGAAGGAAGCTCTTGATGGTTAGGTTCAAGTCGTAGCCACGTTTAAATTCAGTTAGACCGCGTAGCAATTGCATTGCTTTTGATTTGTCGATACCGATTGAGAATAGGAACAACAAGTTGTATGGGCCTGTTTTCTCAACCACGATGCCACGCTCGTCTAGGAATTTAGCCACCAGCGAAGCAGGAATACCTGATTCTTCTAGTTCGCCTTCTTTATTCATCCCCGGAGTCAGTAGCGTGACTTTGATTGGGTCAAGATACATGTGGTTGTCATCCATGTTCTTGAAGCCGTGCCATGTATCGCTAGGGTCTAGTTTCCAACATTCTGTGGTATCGATGTTTTCTGGTTGCCATACATCGAAGAACCAGCTGTCACTTTCTGCTTCTAGGCGTTTGATCTCTTTACGGAAGCGGATTGCGCGATCGATAGAGTCTTGCATCAACTTCTTACCAGTGTTGCCGCGCATCATTGCCGCTGCAGTTTCAGTAGAAGCAACAATGCCGTACTGAGGTGAAGTTGAAGTGTGCATCATGAATGCTTCGTTGAAAGATTCTTTATCAAAGTCACCTTTCACGTGAATCATTGAAGCTTGTGAGAACGCTGCCAACAGTTTGTGTGTTGATTGTGTTTCGTAGAACACTTTGCCTGGCATCGCTTCACCACTCATACCACATTTACCTTCGTAAATTGGGTTGAAGTTAGTGTAAGGCACCCAAGCACTGTCGAAGTGGATGTGTTTACAATCTAGCGACTCTTTGATGAATTGTGTGTTGTACAACAGACCATCGTAAGTTGAGTTAGTCACTACTGCGTAAGTTGGTGCTGTTGCACCTGGTGTTTTCGCCACTTTCTCTGCGATTACATCGCGGCTGAATTCACTTTTTGGAATACCACCAAGGATGCCGTATGCGTTACGAGTTGGGCGGAAGTAGATTGGCGTTACATCACTCATCATCATTAGGTGAGTCAGAGATTTGTGACAGTTACGGTCAATCAGTACTGTGCTGCCCGCAGGCGCTGAGTACATACCCACGATTTTGTTCGATGTAGACGTACCGTTAGTTACGATGTACGAGCTGTCTGCATTGAATGTGCGTGCGATGTATTCTTCTGCATCTTTATGTGGACCTGAGTGGTCTAGTAGAGAACCTAGCTCAGGCATTGAGATTGATACGTCCGCTTTGAATGTATTTGGACCGTAAAAATCGTAGAAGATGCTACCAGCAGGACTTTTCTGGAATGCTGTACCCCCCATGTGACCTGGAGTACAGAAGGTGTATTTGCCTTCTTCTACGTATTTGAATAGCGCTTTAGTGAATGGAGGCATGATGGCATCTTTGTATGCCTCAGTCGCTTGGTTGATTTTGATAGCGATGTCGTCAGCCATACCTAAAGCGTACTCGAAGAAGCTCACGTTTAGACGTAGGTCTGTTAGTGAAATGTCTAGAGTAGACTGTTCGTTAGCAAATGCGTGAACAGGCAGTTTTTCGTTGATTTGGCTAATACGTTCACATAGCTCTAGTGAGTATTTATCCCAGTCGAACAGCACACCGCAAATGCGTGGGTTCATCTCAATCATTTTGATCAAGTCTTTATCATCTACTGGGTAAACCACTTCGTAGCCCGCTTTCTCAAGAGCAGCGTGAAGTTGACGAACTGGCTCTTCTTTAAAGAACACACCCATGTGGTTCAAGATAGCGAATATATTCATTTGGACATCTCCAAGGCGAATGAGGGCGCTCTTTGCCATTTACAGGCAATGAGTAAGGTGAGCGCCGCGTGAATTTGGGTTTTATGGGCTGGCACCGTAGTGCCAGTGTTTTGGGGATTAGTTGCTTGCTTGGGCAGGCATGTCGTCAGCGTGCATTTTCACGTACTGAGCAAGACCTGCTTTTTTGCTGTAGAACATCAAGATAACTAGAGACACGATGAAGGTTGCTGTTAGCGTACCGCCCTCTGCACCCGCTAGTGCAATGAAGCAGAACAGACAAGCCACACCAGAGAACAACATTACGAAGCCGTTGCGTGTTGTCATACCTTCGAAGCGAATCAAGTTAATGCTTGAGTAGAAGTAAGGCAGCATAGTTAGTAGTACTGCGTCAGTTGTTAGCTGGTTGAACAGGTCTGATGCGTGTGCTGTTTTAGAGCTAAAGAACATCAGTACAACCATTAGCGCAGTCATCTTGATTGACGCAAGGATTAGACCTTTCTTAGGCACACCGTTTTTGTCAGTTTCGCCGTAGATTTTAGGGAAGTTGCCATCGCTTGCTGCACGTTTACCAGCCTCGCCCACCAGCATCATCCAAGAACCTAGCGAAGTGAAACATGCTAGTGCTGTGAATGCTGATACGAATGGTGCAGTCCAGCTACCGAATAGCTCAGTGGTTGCTAGTGCAAATGGCGCACCTGATGCCGCAACTTCAGAAGCAGGGAACATGCCGCTGATCATTTGAGTTGATAGGATGTAAATCACACCTGCGATACCAGTACCCAGCATGGTTGCTAGAGGTACAGTACGTTTAGGATTTTCTACCATACCTGTCGATACTGCTGCTGATTCCACACCAACGAATGACCATAGACAGATAAGAACCGCAGTCACAATCGCATGGCTATCCGTACCCGCAGATACGTTCCAGTTTTGGCTGTATAGCGCAGTGTCGAAGTGCGTCCAACCAAACGCCGCTGTACCAACAACAGGAATGAGGATTAGAACAAGACCAAGCGTACATAGACGGCTTACCCAGCTACCACCAAGTAGGTTAACGAAAGTGAAGATCCATACCGATGCAATCGTCGCAATACCTGCTGGGATTGGGTCATTAAGCACAGGGAAGAATACTGAAAGGTAAGAAACACCTGTAATAGCAATAGCTAGGTTACCAATCCAGTTCGCGTGGTAATAAAGCACGCCCGTTTGGAAACCAAAGACTGGGGAAACTTCGCCCGCATAAGCGATAGGACCACCTTCTTGAGGGTTTTTGGTTGCCAGACGAGCGTAAACAAACGCAAGGCTCAGTGCACCGATCAAACAGATCAGCCAGCTGAAAATTGAAACAGAGCCTACTGAAGCTAGGCTAGAAGGTAACAGTGCAATACCACTACCCATCATGTTACCGGCGACTACACCCGTACAGGCAATTAGGCCAATTTTTTTCGTATTCGATGACATAACATCTCCAAATCTATTCTACTCAAGTCAACGTGACTCAAACTGAACGGTTATTAGCGAGATGCTATGAAGTAGATACCTGCTCGACCTCGCTAAATTTCGAAGTGAAGACTACGCCCAAAAACTGGGAAAAAAATAAACTTGGCGTTATCAATAAAATGATTAGTTCATCAACATCAAGTTGAGATAAACATGATGAATACAAAAACATAAAACTATATTATTCATATAGTTATAATAAAAACATCAAACCTTCTACCGATAGATAAACTCTCATCAACTCGTTGGTAATCTCGGCAAAAGTTATCAACCTCTATCAACTTCCCCGCCCCGAAGGGTTGATTCCCTGAACCTGTTGATTTCATAAACCTCTCCCTGATCGCGCTTTTTGACCCACATCAATATTCATCTCGCCTGCAAGAAAGCATCAGAATCATTCTCGCCAAATAACCCAGCCAGACACTCCATACAATCAATAGAGATAGAGATAGAGATAGAGATAGAGATAGAGATAGAGATAGAGATAGAGATAGAGAAGAAAACCGGATATGTCTTCCCGTTGCAAGCTTGCGTTACTGGCTCCTTCGTAAGTCATTACCCCACAGCCCACCCTTTTCACTTTTCGACAGCTACAAAAAAGCCCCTCACCGAAATGAGGGGCTAGTATTAAACTGACGTAGAGTACGAGAGAATTAAAGCATTCGAACGACAGAAGGGTGAACAGCGCGATACATGGCGTAATCAATCGCCTTCATGTTACTTGGGAAGACCAAGTTTTCGCACAGCAGGTACGTCTCAACCGACGTATCAATATAGAAAGCTTCGCTGTAAGACTCACTGGCCAAATCCAGATCACCATCCAATTCAGCGTGTTTACCACGAATCACATAAGAAAGCACCGAATCACGTAACCTCAAAGCCTGCCCAAGATGCTGCTTGGCTGAAGCCATGTCACCAATAATGGTTTCGTGCAGGGCTAAAGCTTCATAAATTCGCGGTTGAATTGGCCCAACCATCATTTTTACGTTAGTTTCTAGTGCGTCACTCAACTGCTGCACTCGCCCTTTCTTCAACTCCTGTGAAAAATCGAGCACCTTCTGCACGTGGTAAGCAATCAATAACTCTGCCTGAACGTAAGCGTTATCTGGCTCAATTTCTAAAATGTTTTCCATCAAGTTGACGCCTTGGCGAAACTGCTTGGCATCCGAGACATTGAGATAATGGTTAGCTTGAACAAACAGCTCCAAAGCATCTGGGTTAATTGGCATTCCCGCCACCAGCATCGTGGATTTCAGCTTGGCATCCGGTACTTTCAGGACTTGCATCAAGTCTAACGACGCTTGTTGAAGCACTGTCTTTAAATGGCTGCTGGTTAACGCGTATTGACGACTAAACAACACCTTTTCAGATGAGTTATTGCGATATTCCACCTCTAAAAAGCTACCACCATCATTTTCACGAACCCGCACCACAACCGATTTGCCCGGCACAATACCCGAGGTAAACGACGCCTTCTTTAGCATGACTCGGTAATCGCTCACTTGAGCAATGTCGGACATCAACTTTTGGGCAAACCCGTCTGCCAAGTCGTAGCTTAACCCTTCGCTCGTGAAGTTATCTTGAAACTTGAATTCGATAAGGTGAGTATCGATGGCTTGAGTAATACGCACTTCCGATTGCTTGTAGGTAAACACGCCCATCACCACAACCAAAACACTGATCCAGATGAAGTTCATGATCCCCAGGCGCCACGGACTGATTTTATTTTTTTTCTGAGGGGCCTTTTTCTCTTTAGACATCTCACAGACCGCGCGAGTCAGAGGGCCAGCAGGAAAGGTGACGGCAGGTGCGATAGGTAGAGTATCTTCTTCTGATTCTTCAACAATAGGAGAAAGAGTTTCTGAATCACAATGACGACTTGCGAGGAATTCCTCGAGTGTCATTGGGGTCACATTCGCCACCAGCTTGTAACCACGTTTCGGCACTGTAATGACGTAGCTGGTATTTTCTTCCCGACCGTCCCGCAGTAATTTACGCAACTCAAAAATGGACTGAGTCACCACTTGATCGGTCACAATCGCCCCTGCCCAAACGTATTGGATCAATTCCTCACGATTGAACACCTCATTCGCATGCTCCGCTAGGAAATGCAGAAGATTAATTAAGCGTGGCTCAACAGTAACTTCCCTATCTTGTCGATACAGCTTATTTTCATCAACGCTTAAAACCCAGTCATTGATTTGAAAATAGACTCCAACCATGTATGAAAACTCTCGTATCTACAGACAGCGCTACGGCAGGAATCAAACAATGGTCAATTCCTACAGGTAACTAAAGGCGAGATTATAGGTGGGAAAACGGCGTGCACCTAGAAAAGCAAGCCGCCAAAAATGCAAACTTAAGTTAAGTGATGCAGAAATGAGACTACTCAAGTGCTGCAAGGATAGAACAATGAGTAGCATCATCGTCCGTATGACCGCAGCAAGCATCATTGATCTTCTTCAAAGCTCGACGAATTTTCGTTAGCTCGTTAATTTTTCCATCAATCAGCTCTAACTTAGCAGAAGTAATAGCTTTAACCTCTGCACAGCTGTGTTCTGTTGCTTCTAGTTTGATTTCTAGTAGCTCTTTAATCTCATCCAGGCTCAGGCCCAGCTCTTTACCTTTAAGGATGAAGTGTACCTGCTGTTGATTCTCTTCATTATAGAGACGATAACCTGATTCACTTCGACCTGCGGGCTTTATCAGCGCGTTTTTCTCATAAAAACGCAGCGTATCTGCCGTCACACCACAACGTTTTGCCAGTTCACCTATCTGAAACATAACTTTCCCTATTAACTATCTCGTTACTTTTAAAGCTAAAGAACCTCTTTTTCACAATTATTTTTGAGATGCCAAACGATTGCGCGAGCTTTTTTGTAATAAATTGGTTAGAATACGCGCCATCAAATGTGGAGACTGTTTTCTAACCAGAAAACATCCGACAAAGGTCTTTACCAAAACTGGCCAATATTTTACCCCAAGAGGTAAAAACAAGTTCATTTTTGGCAAACATCTTTAACTCCGTGAATTTGAGGAAAATGGAAGCATGAATAACGCTCGTCCTATTCGCCGTGCGCTTATCAGCGTATCAGACAAAACAGGTATTGTTGAGTTTGCACAAGCTCTTGCTGAGCGCGGTGTCGATATCCTATCTACTGGTGGTACAGCACGCCTACTTGCCGAACAAGGCATCGCCGTAACCGAAGTCTCTGACTACACTGGTTTCCCAGAAATGATGGACGGCCGCGTTAAAACGCTTCACCCAAAAGTTCACGGTGGTGTGCTTGGTCGTCGTGGTCAAGATGACGACGTGATGGAAAAGCACGGCATCAACCCTATCGATATGGTTGTCGTAAACCTATACCCATTCGCTGAAACCGTTGCCAAAGAAGGCTGCACACTAGCCGACGCGGTTGAAAACATCGATATCGGCGGCCCAACGATGGTGCGCTCTGCAGCGAAAAACCACAAAGACGTGACTATCGTTGTGAACGCTCATGATTACGATCGCGTTATCGCTGAAATGGACGCGAACGAGAAATCTCTAACATTAGAGACTCGTTTCGACCTTGCTATCGCAGCATTCGAGCACACTGCTGCTTACGATGGCATGATCGCAAACTACTTCGGCACCATGGTTCCATCTTACGGTGAGAACAAGGAAGGTGATGAAGAGAGTAAATTCCCTCGCACATTCAACCAACAGTTCGAGAAAAAACAAGACATGCGCTACGGTGAGAACAGCCACCAAGCCGCAGCTTTCTACGTGGAAGCCAATCCACAAGAAGCGTCTGTTTCTACTGCTCGCCAAATCCAAGGTAAAGCTCTTTCTTACAACAACATCGCAGACACGGATGCCGCACTTGAATGCGTGAAAGAGTTCAACGAGCCAGCATGTGTAATCGTAAAACACGCCAACCCATGTGGCGTTGCGCTAGGTAAAGACATCCTCGAAGCGTACAACCGCGCTTACCAAACTGACCCAACGTCAGCGTTCGGCGGCATCATTGCATTCAACCAAGAGCTAGATGCAGAAACGGCTAGCGCTATCGTTGAACGTCAATTCGTTGAAGTGATCATTGCACCTTCTGTTTCTGCTGAAGCGATTGAAGTCGTTGCAGCGAAGAAGAATGTTCGCCTACTTGAGTGTGGTGAGTGGACAACTAAAACAACAGGCTTTGACGTTAAACGCGTTAACGGCGGCCTACTAGTTCAAGACCGTGACCAAGGTATGGTTAGTCTGGATGACCTTAAAGTGGTCTCTAAGCGTCAACCTACAGAAGAAGAGCTAAAAGACGCGCTATTCTGCTGGAAAGTTGCGAAATACGTGAAATCTAACGCGATCGTTTACGCGAAAGGCGACATGACTATCGGTGTAGGCGCAGGCCAAATGAGCCGCGTTTACTCAGCGAAAATTGCCGGCATCAAAGCCGCAGATGAAGGCTTAGAAGTTGCCGGTAGCGTAATGGCATCTGACGCTTTCTTCCCATTCCGCGACGGTATCGATGCCGCAGCAGAAGCCGGCATTAAGTGCGTAATTCAGCCAGGTGGCTCTATGCGTGACGACGAAGTTATCGCAGCAGCAGATGAGCACGGCATGGCGATGATCTTCACGGGTATGCGTCACTTCCGCCACTAATTTCCTCATCGTATTTGGCACTGTGGCATTGTTAACTGCTTTCGGCCACCCCGGTTACGTAGCTGGCTATGTTTCCGGGATGGGCTCAATTGTTGCCTAGCCACATCATCAACTACTTTGAGCAAGACTTATTTAATTTAGCTAATTTGAAATACTCTTAGTTTTAGAAATTTTCATTTTAGAGCAAAGCCATATTGATAAGGTCAAGGAGAGCTCGCGGAGTTTATAAGTATAAATGAGCAAGCTCGACGCAGAGATTAGCAATATGGCGCAGCTATCAAAGGATAAATAAAATGAATGTACTTATCATTGGTTCAGGTGGCCGTGAACACGCACTAGGTTGGAAAGCGGCGCAGAACCCAAATGTTGAGACTATCTTCGTTGCTCCAGGTAACGCAGGCACAGCACTAGAGCCAAAACTAGAGAACGTAAACATCGATGTAGAAGACATCGCTGGCCTTGTTGCTTTCGCCAAAGAGAAGGCGATTGAACTGACTATCGTTGGCCCAGAAGCACCATTGGTTATTGGTGTGGTTGATGCGTTCCGCGAAGCGGGCTTACCAATCTTTGGCCCTACCCAAGCCGCAGCGCAGCTTGAAGGCTCCAAAGCGTTTACTAAAGACTTCCTTGCTCGTCACCAAATCCCAACCGGTGCATACGCAAACTTCACAGAAATTGAACCAGCGCTTGCTTACGTGCGTGAGCAAGGTGCGCCGATTGTGGTGAAAGCCGACGGCCTTGCGGCTGGTAAAGGCGTGATTGTGGCAATGACGCTAGAAGAAGCCGAAGACGCAATCAAAGACATGCTAGCAGGCAACGCATTTGGTGACGCAGGCAGCCGCGTGGTTATCGAAGAGTTCCTAGATGGCGAAGAAGCAAGCTTCATCGTGATGGTGGATGGTGAGAACGTTCTGCCAATGGCCACCAGCCAAGATCACAAACGCGTAGGTGACAAAGATACAGGTCCTAACACTGGTGGCATGGGCGCGTACTCGCCAGCTCCTGTGGTAACACCAGAAATTCACAACCGCATCATGGAAGAAGTCATTTACCCAACGGTACGTGGCATGGCGTCTGAAGGTAACCCATACACAGGTTTCCTATACGCGGGTCTGATGATCGACAAAGATGGTACGCCTAAAGTGATCGAGTACAACTGCCGCTTCGGTGATCCAGAGACACAACCAATCATGATGCGTATGGAATCGGATCTGGTTGATCTTTGCTTGGCTGCGATTGACCAAAAACTGGATCAAGTTGAATCAAAATGGGATCCACGTGCGTCGATTGGTATCGTACTCGCAGCCGGTGGTTACCCAGCAGCGTACAACAAAGGCGATGTGATCTCTGGTCTGCCACAAGTTGAAATTGAAGGCGAGAAAGTCTTCCACGCGGGTACAGACAATAAAGATGGCAACATCGTAACAAACGGCGGTCGTGTTCTTTGTGCAACCGCACTTGGCAATAGCGTATCAGAAGCGCAGCAACGCGCTTACGAGCTTGCAAAACAGATCAGTTGGGACGGCATGTTCCATCGCAGTGACATCGGCTACCGTGCGATTGCACGTGAGCAAGAAAAATAAAAACAACTTAAGTTGGCTAAAAAAACAAAAGGCGCATTCAGCGCCTTTTTTATTACTCTGTCAGTTAGTAAGTCTCACCAAGCTTACTCAGCGAGCAATGCTGGTCGTGGTACACAATCAAAGTCATCATCATTGAGCATCAACAGTTCATCAACCGTTGCTTTATTTCGTGACTGCTTGCCGACAAAAGCCATGTAACTGTCTACAGATGAGAGACGATCGATAATAAATTTTGGCAACGTCTGATTAAACTCGAGTGTCGAGAACGCTTTACCTTTGCAGGTTTCAAACGATTGGCCATTCCAATAACCTTGAATGAGGCTCTGACTGTTACGAGACTGCGCCTTAACCGACGCCACTACATCATTCGCTTCTGTCTTGTAACGTTCTAATTGTTCATGCTGAAGTGGTAAGACTTTACGATTAACGCGATATTGTTGGTAAACCGCTTCGCCATCTTTATTAAAACGGATGTGGATTTGAAAAGGCACCAACTCTTGCTTGGTATCAACTTGCTCACCTTTTCGAATCAACTCTCGAAGCTCACCTTCATCCCAACGGTAGTCACTTTGAAACCAGCCATTATCCCCCATCGTTACGTAATCAGCAGCCGTACTCACGCGAGTGAGTTTCTCGGTCATCCAGTACAAGCTACTTGCGTCTCCAGCAACTTTGCCGCCAGAGAAGTGAGTGAATTGTTCTAAATTAGGAGTTTCAACCGACGAACAGCCAAAAAGGGTAAAGCTAGATAAGAGAAGTGAAGCGAGTAGATGTTTTTTCATGAAGTTGCACCGAGGCAGGATACCTCGGTGCATTCTAACTTAGTTTACTGATTCTTTCAGCGCTTTACCTGCTACGAATGCAGGTACGTTAGCTGCTGCGATTTGAATCTCGTCACCAGTCTTAGGGTTACGACCAGTACGTGCAGCGCGGTGGTTTACTTTGAATGTACCAAAACCAATTAGTTGAACTTGGTCACCCTCTTTAAGTGCACCAGTTACACCATCAAGAGTCGCTTCAAGAGCAGCTTTTGCTTGTGCTTTTGATAGGTCTGCTTTCTCTGCGATAAAGTCGATTAATTGGGTCTTGTTCATTAGGTTTCCCTTCTCATAGGTTATCGAATTCGTCTCACTCTAAAACATAAATGCCCCATCTGGCAAAGGTTTGTAAGCGATCTTTCGATTTTCTGACGTACTTTTAGCCATAATATGAGTAATAACTCACAATTTGTTACCACATCCCCCCTGAAACCCCTTGCTTTCCAAGGTATTTGGACCAATTTATAAGGCACTTTTGCGGTTATAATAACTGCAAATAACCATTATCAAACTACATTCAAGGGCAACTATGCTGCTGTTATCCATTTATATCTCTATTGCAATCGGCATTTCGTTTATCTGTTCGGTGCTGGAGGCGGTACTGCTGAGTATCAGTCCGAGCTACATTGCGCAGCTCAATCAACAGGGGCATCCCGCAGCTGGGCAACTGGCTAAGCTAAAATCAGATATCGACCGACCATTGGCATCCATTCTGACTCTAAACACCATCGCTCATACCATCGGCGCGGCCACTGCTGGTGCACAAGCTGCGGTTGTATTTGGTAGCGAAGCGTTAGGTATCTTTTCGGCAGTGCTCACACTGGCGATCTTGGTGCTTTCAGAAATCGTACCGAAAACAATTGGCGCAACTTACTGGCGTCAATTGGCGCCAACCGCGGCAGTCGCATTACGTTGGATGGTATGGGCGCTAACGCCATTCGTATGGTTTTCAGAGCAAATCACCAAGCGTCTTGCTCGTAACCACGAAGCTCCGAAAATGCGTGATGAACTGTCTGCAATGGCGATTCTGGCACGTGAAAGCGGTGAATTTGCCGAGGGTGAATCAAAAATATTAAGCAACTTGCTTGGCATCCAAGATGTACCTGTAACTCAGGTTATGACGCCACGTCCTGTGGTATTCCGTATTGATGCCACGATGACCATCAATGAGTTCCTAGAAAAACACAAGGATACACCTTTCTCCCGCCCATTGGTTTATAGCGAGCAGAAAGACAACATCATTGGTTTTGTGCACCGCCTTGAGTTGTTCAAACTCCAACAATCAGGTTGTGGACAGAAACAACTGGGAGCAATCATGCGCCCGATTCAAGTGGTGCTAAACAACACAACTTTACCGAAAGTGTTTGACCAGATGATGACTCATCGCCTACAGCTAGCCCTTGTCGTTGACGAATACGGTACTGTGCAAGGTTTGGTGACGTTGGAGGATATTTTTGAACACCTCGTGGGTGAAGAAATCATCGATGAAGCGGATAAAAGTACCGACATGCAAGAGCTGGCTTACCAACGCTGGGAAAGCTGGAAAGAAATGCACGGCGTAATCGAAAGCCGCGATGACGATGAAGAAGAGGAAGAACTGGAGAAGCATCACAAGGAGCCAGAAACTCAAGAAGTGACAAAACCAGACTCTAAAGAATCGTAATCAGCATTAGGCATAACAGCTCAAACGTCGCAAACAAAAAGGCATCCATTTAGGATGCCTTTTTTCTATCTATTCAACGATTAAAGTGCGATACCGATGTTGCTCACGCCTTCTTCACGTAACTCTTCACGTAAACCTTTAATCAAGCTGATGTCACGCTCTACCGCTTCACGCAGTGGACGGAAAATAGCCCACTGCACGTCCCATTCTTCACATACGGCTTCATTTTCTTTCTGGTTGTCGTTGGTTATTGGCTCTGCACCTTGCGCTTGCTCTAGATCAGCAACGGTTTGTACCGACTGTTGGCTCACTTTAAGCATTGAATCGAAAAGGTAGTCGCGGTCCAATAGACCATGCAGTAACGTAGACAAACCCTGACACGCGTCCATCGCTGGGTAAACGCCGTAAAAATCGAACTCATCCGCACTTGGGAACAACTCTTCTAACTTCTCTAATTGACGTTCGAAGTTAATTTTCGCGTTCTTAACTGTCAAAATTTCCCATACACTATCAAGAATCGCTCGGTAAGCACGCGGGTCAGCAAATTCTGTGTTCTCACAAAACATCGCATAGTTTGGATACATGCGTTCACACAGACACGCCATAAAGGTAATTTGTTGCCAAGGTTCTAGTTTTTCTAAACGAACCTGAAGAGGATTCTTAAGCATAGTCACTCAATCATTGAAGAAAAAAACAGCGAAAGTGTACTTGATTCATCACAGGGAAAAAAGTTAATGCCGTATTCAAATCAGATTTTCCTGCTCTCAGAGCATCGCGACACCTACAAAACGTTACTGGCAGAGAAAAATCTGCCCGATCTTTGCCTCACCGACCAACCTGAAGAAGCTCAGATCGTACTGGCGGATCCACCATTACTATCACAAAGGTTAGACGAGTTTTCACAGCTTGAGTGGGTGCAATCCACATTTGCGGGGGTGAACGCTTTAATGTCACCGGCTCTGCGCCAAGATTACACACTGACCAACGTACGCGGTATTTTCGGCCCATTAATTGCCGAATATGTGCTGGGTTACAGTATTGCCCATTACCGCCACTTCAACCGATACCACCAGCAACAACAAAACAAACGATGGCAGCCTCACCTCTATACATCATTACAAAGTAAAACCATGGTGATTCTCGGTACTGGTAGCATTGGGTGTTATTTGGGCAACGCAGCTAAAGCAATGGGAATAAAAACTATCGGTATTAACCGAACAGGTATCCCGACTTCAGGCGGCGAATTTCATCAGACCTTTCATATCAATGAACTAAGTAAGGCATTTGAACAAGCCGACATCGTTGTGAATACTCTACCAAGTACACCTGAGACGCGACAGTTACTTAATCGTCAAACGCTCAGCCAACTAAATCAGACGTTATTGTTTAACGTTGGTCGTGGCGACGTACTGGATGAGACAGGGTTGCTCTTCGCTCTGAAAAACCGTTGGGTAGAACACGCCTTCTTAGATGTGTTTGAGCAAGAGCCGTTATCGGTAGAGCATCCGTTTTGGAAACTACCGCAAGTCACCATCACTCCACACATTGCTGCGCTGAGTTTTCCCGAGCAAGTCATCGAGATTTTTGCTGACAACTATCTACGCTGGCGCGATGGGTTTTCATTAAATTATCAAGTGGATTTCGAAAAGGGTTACTGAGAATGTCGTTAGACGAGCTATTGCAACAAGTGAGGGCCTGCCAGATATGCGCGGATAATTTACCTTTGGGCGCAAACCCTGTCGTACAAGCCGCAAAAGGGGCACGCATCCTAATCATCGGTCAGGCCCCAGGCACACGTGTACACAAAACTTCGATACCTTGGAATGACCCAAGTGGTGATCGATTACGCCAATGGCTCGATATCGACAAAGACGTTTTCTACGACCCAAATAAAATTGCCATTGTCCCAATGGGATTCTGTTATCCAGGCAAAGGGAACTCTGGTGATTTACCGCCTCGTAAAGAATGTGCGCCCACTTGGCATAGAAAGATTCTTGAGCAGCTGCCCAATATAGAGCTCACTCTATTAATTGGTCAGTACTCGCAGCAGTACTACCTGACCAATAAGCCCAAGACGCTCACACAAACTATTCAACAATGGCAAGATTGGGAACCGGACTTTATCCCGCTCCCTCACCCATCTCCACGTAATACATTGTGGTTAAAGAAGAATCCTTGGTTTGAATCTGAAGTCGTGCCCTACCTTAAAAAACGCGTTCACTCGATGCTTTAGGTTACCCATGATCTAATTGATTTTTTATCTGTACAAGAAAATTGGCGTACAAACACCAATCAACTAAATTATTGTTTATAAAAAGATTAAACAACATACGTACAGTTTAAATAGTAATTAGATCATAGTAGGCCAAATACTACTAGAGCTGTACAGCCTTGAGTTTCAGATAAAAACTGAATTTTAGGTAAAAAAATACCGGCACTGAAGGCCGGTATTGGATTTCAAAAAATCTAACTTACTTGTGGTATGGCTTAGATAGCTCGTGTACTGCTTCTACAAACACGCCCGCGTTTTCTGGCGGTACATCCAAGTGGATACCATGGCCTAGGTTGAACACATGACCAGTACCCGTATCACCAAAGCCTTCTAGGATATCCGCTACTTCTTCGCGGATACGCTCTGGTGAAGCGTAAAGCATGGATGGGTCCATGTTACCTTGCAGCGCCACCTTATCACCGATACGTGCTTTCGCGTCTGCAATGTTGATTGTCCAGTCTAGACCAACCGCATCACAGCCCGTTGCTGCGATTTGCTCAAGCCACATACCGCCATTCTTAGTAAACAGTGTGACTGGCACGCGACGACCATCGTTTTCACGAATCAGACCATCTACAATCTTGTGCATGTATTGCAGTGAGAACAGGTTGTAGTCACGAGGCGTCAGTACGCCACCCCATGTGTCAAATACCATTACCGACTGCGCGCCTGCTTTAATTTGCGCGTTTAGGTACTCGATAACGCTGTCTGCCAGCTTATCTAGAAGTAAGTGCAGAGTTTGTGGTTCCGCGTACATCATTTTCTTGATCTTGGTGAAGGCTTTAGAACTGCCACCTTCGATCATGTACGTAGCAAGAGTCCACGGGCTACCAGAGAAGCCAATTAACGGCACTTCACCCTTAAGGTCTTTACGGATCTGACGTACTGCGTTCATTACATATTGCAGTTCACCTTCTGGATCTGGCAAACCAATTTTTTCCACGTCAGCTTTGCATGTAATTGGGTTATCAAAAACAGGTCCTTCGCCCGCAGCAAAACGTAAACCAAGCCCCATTGCATCTGGAATCGTTAAGATGTCCGAGAATAAGATCGCGGCATCAAGAGGAAAACGGCGTAATGGTTGAAGTGTCACTTCGGATGCTAATTCTGCATTTCGACACAAAGACATGAAATCACCCGCTTCTGCACGAGTCGCTTTGTATTCTGGTAGGTAACGACCTGCCTGGCGCATCATCCATACTGGCGTGTAATCTACCGGCTCTTTTAAAAGCGCACGCAGATAACGATCATTTTTTAATTCAGTCATTCCGTAATTCCAACTGTTAGGCTTTCTGTGAAAGGGGGTATTCTATCACTGATTTAAGTCCAATAGCTGTGTGCTTTGCAACCTGGATCAAGTTATTAACTTTTAAATCAATGCTTAATTTGCACCCAATCGGTATCAGTGTTAAAAATTTGTTCGCTAGCGAAAACTACAATTATAAACTGAGTACCCAGTACTCAGCATCTCATAACGACATCTTACTTACCCCCTCCCTCTCGGAGGGTTTTTTTTATCTATTTATCAGATAATTAGAATCAATATCTTGTAGCGTTTGTTCGATAAGCGCTCTTGCAATCGTTCCTTTAGGCGCAACAGGCGGCATCTCGTCAATACCAAACCATTGTGCATCAGACAGCTCAGTGTAGTCTGGACTTAACTCTCCCGATTCATAGTCAGCTAAAAACCCCATCATCATACTCGATGGGAAAGCCCAAGGCTGGCTGCCAAAGTAACGAATATTTTTAACGAGAATTCCTGTTTCTTCATGAATTTCTCGAGCCACACACTCTTCTAATGTCTCACCAACTTCTAAGAAGCCGGCAATAACGGTATACATACCATTTCGATGCCTTGGATGTTGAGCCAATAAGATCTGATTCTCTTTACGCACAGCAACGATAATACATGGAAATATTCGAGGATAATGGAGAGTACGGCATTCGCCACACTGCATAGCTAACTGGTTATTATTAAGAAAGTTTCTTCCACCGCACTGTGGGCAAAAACGCAGACTTTGCGTCATGTGCCCATACTGGACCGCTTTACTTAACAACATAAATAATGGCTCAGGAAAATGCAGGCAGTCGCGTAGTGAGACTAATGGTAGATCATGCTCCAGATCAGACAAATTAAGCCACATGACGGGCGAACCTGAATACTCACCAATGGTCCTTGCACTCACTTCAGGCAGTGATAACTGCTCTGCAGACCCGAAAGGCACAGCACCATCCACCAGCCAAATTTCACTTCCTGCAACAACACACCAGTATGCATTTATCGCGCGGTTAACATCACCTTTTCTTAACATTACACCATCCCTTTGCTTGAAGTTCGTTCATTTTACTGGCAATCTAATTTCATACTAGAGTTTGTCGTTAAGTAAATTTGCACTCTAAATTCTAGTAAGGACAAGAGTTTGTAATAACTTTACTAACTTTGCTTTGCAAAGGATACGTTCGCCAACAGGCGATCAGATCATGAGGGCATGGTCATGCTAAAAAAATTCAAACAAACACAAGACCAGTGGGGTGGCTCAAGTGATGTCATTGATCACTGGTTAGAGACAAGACAATCCCTGATTGTTGAATATTGTAAGCTTGCAGCACTGCAACCTTGTTCGAAAACCAATGTTATTGAACTCCCATCTCCTTCCGAATTGCAGGATTTCTGTCAGCATCTCGTTGATTACATCTCCGAGGGCCATTTTAAAATCTATGACATGGTTATGGATCGCTGGAAAGCGACTGGCTTTGTCGTGACCAATGAAATCAATCAAACTTATGGTCAAATAGTCCTGACAACTGAACCACTATTGAACTTTAACGATAAGTACTCAGAAGTTACTGAAGATGATGAATTAGATGATTTCGATTCTGATATGTGTCTCATTGGCGAAATTCTTGAGACTCGATTTGAAGTCGAGGACTATCTGATACAGCAGATTGCAGAGAGTCTGTCTATGCCCCCAGGAGCTTAGTGTTTGCGAACATTCAGAGACTGAAGGATAGAAAAGACTGACGATCATCGTCGGTCTTTTTTGTTTCTAGCCTTACCACTATTACCTTCTCTAAGAACCCTCTCGAAGAAAAAGGCAGGATAAAAACTAAAAAGGCACCCGAAGGTGCCTTTTTCTTAAGCTTTTAACGATTACTCGTTATGATGACTTACTCTTCAGAAGAGAAACCAGCGTTTAGAAGTGCCGCTAGATTGTCCGTTGCTTGCTCAGCAGAAGGACCATCTTGCGCTTCAGAACGTTTAGCTTGACGCTCTTGGTGGTATGCGAAACCAGTACCAGCTGGGATCAGACGACCAACAATAACGTTCTCTTTCAGACCACGTAGGTCGTCACGCTTACCAGAAACTGCTGCTTCTGTTAGTACGCGAGTTGTCTCCTGGAACGATGCCGCAGAGATGAACGACTCAGTCGCTAGAGATGCTTTAGTGATACCTAGTAGTTCACGTTCGAAACGTGCAGGCTCTTTGCCTTCAGCTTCTAGGTTACGGTTAGCAATCTTAACTTGTGAGTACTCAATCTGCTCACCAGGTAGGAACTCAGAGTCACCAGAGTGAGTAATAGTACACTTACGTAGCATCTGACGAACGATAGTTTCAATGTGCTTATCGTTAATCTTAACGCCTTGTAGACGGTAAACTTCCTGTACTTCATTAGCAATGTACTGCGTTACCGCGTGTACGCCACGTAGACGTAGGATGTCGTGTGGAGACTCTGGACCATCTGCGATCACGTCACCACGTTCAACTTTTTCACCTTCGAATACGTTCAACTGACGATGCTTAGGAATCATCTCTTCGTAAGCTTCACCGCTTTCACGTGTGATCACTAGGCGACGTTTACCTTTGGTCTCTTTACCGAAGCTCACAGTACCTGTGTGCTCAGCAAGGATTGCAGGCTCTTTCGGCTTACGTGCTTCAAATAGGTCAGCAACTCGTGGAAGACCACCGGTGATATCTTTGTTACCGCCAGACTTCTGAGGAATACGTGCTAGTGTCGCACCAACACCTACTGCTGCGCCATCTTCGATGTTCACAATCGCTTTACCAGGTAGGAAGTAGTGAGCTGGCATATCAGTACCAGGGATCATTACATCGTTACCTTGCTCGTCAACAAGTTTGATAGCTGGACGCATATCTTTACCTGCTGAAGGGCGAGCTGCTGGGTCAGTTACTTCGCTTGAAGATAGACCAGTTAGGTCATCAGTTTGACGAGATACTGTTACGCCGTCGATCATATCTACAAACTGGATTCGACCTGCTACCTCAGTAATGATAGGTAGTGTGTGCGCTTCCCAGTTTGCAACTGTTTCGCCAGCTTGAACTGTATCGCCATCGCCTTTGCTTAGTAGCGTACCGTAAGGCAGTTTGTGTTTCTCTTTCGTACGACCAAACTCATCAATAATAGTTAGCTCTGTCGCACGAGAAGTGATAACGATCTTACCGTCATCTGCTAGTACAGATTTAGCGTTGTGTAGCTTGATAGAACCGTTGTTCTTAACTTGAACACTGTTCTCTGCCGCTGCTGTCGATGCCGCACCACCGATGTGGAACGTACGCATGGTAAGCTGTGTACCTGGTTCACCGATAGACTGAGCAGCGATAACACCTACTGCTTCACCTTGGTTCACTAGGTGGCCACGTGCTAGGTCACGACCGTAACACTGTGCACAACAACCGAAGTCAGAATCACACGTTACTACAGAGCGCACTTTCATGCTGTCTACTGAGTTCTCTTCCATGATTTGACACCACTTCTCATCGATCAGGGTGTTACGTGGAATAAGAACGTCTTCAGTGCCAGGTTTTAGTACGTCTTCAGCAACAACACGACCAAGAGCAAGCTCAGAAAGTGCAACTTTAACATCACCACCCTCGATGTGAGGCATCATGTCGACACCTTCGTGAGTGCCACAGTCATGTTCAGTTACAACAACGTCTTGAGCAACGTCTACTAGACGACGAGTTAGGTAACCCGAGTTCGCTGTTTTCAGTGCCGTATCCGCAAGACCCTTACGAGCACCGTGCGTTGAGATAAAGTACTGAAGTACGTTTAGACCTTCTTTAAAGTTTGCTGTGATCGGCGTTTCGATGATTGAACCATCTGGACGCGCCATCAGACCACGCATACCCGCAAGCTGACGAATCTGTGCTGCAGAACCACGAGCGCCCGAGTCCGCCATCATGTAGATGCTGTTGAATGACTCTTGCTGTTCCTCTTCACCGTCACGGTTAACTACCGTTTCAGATGAAAGGTTTTCCATCATTGCTTTCGCAACACGGTCGTTGGTCGATGCCCAGATATCGATAACTTTGTTGTAGCGTTCGCCCGCAGTAACAAGACCTGATTGGTACTGTTCCTGGATTTCACGTACTTCTTCTTCCGCTTCTGCGATTTCAGTGTACTTAGCTGCTGGTACAACCATATCGTCGATACCAACAGATACACCAGAAAGTGCCGCGTACGCGAAACCGGTGTACATGATTTGGTCAGCGAAGATTACTGTGTCTTTCAGACCTAGTTTACGGTACGCCTCGTTAAGTAGGTTAGAGATTTGCTTCTTACCTAGCTTTTGGTTAACGATGCTGTACGGTAGACCAGCTGGCACGATTTGCCATAGCATTGCACGACCAACAGTGGTGTCTACCATCTTGGTTTCTGTAGTGCTGTTGCCATCTTCGTCTACAACAGTTTCTGTAATACGTACTTTAACGCGTGCGTGAAGCTCAGCTTGTTTAGTGCGGTATGCTTTCTCAGCCTCTTCTGGGCCAGAAAGGTACATGCCTTCACCTTTCACGTTGATCTTTTCACGAGTCATGTAGTACAGACCCAATACAACGTCCTGAGAAGGTACGATGATCGGATCACCTGACGCTGGCGACAGAATGTTGTTTGTCGACATCATCAGAGTACGAGCTTCAAGCTGTGCCTCTAGAGTTAGAGGTACGTGAACCGCCATTTGGTCACCATCGAAGTCCGCGTTGTACGCCGCACAAACAAGTGGGTGTAGCTGAATCGCTTTACCTTCGATCAGTACTGGTTCGAACGCCTGGATACCGAGACGGTGAAGTGTCGGTGCACGGTTCAATAGTACTGGGTGTTCACGGATTACTTCGTCTAGGATATCCCAAACGACCGCTTCTTCACGCTCTACCATTTTCTTAGCAGCTTTGATTGTAGTCGCAAGACCACGAGTCTCTAGCTTGCTGTAGATGAATGGTTTGAATAGCTCAAGTGCCATCTTCTTAGGAAGACCACACTGGTGCAGACGAAGGTATGGACCTACTGTGATTACAGAACGGCCAGAGTAGTCTACACGTTTACCTAGAAGGTTCTGACGGAAACGACCTTGTTTACCCTTGATCATATCAGCAAGAGATTTCAGAGGACGCTTGTTAGAACCTGTGATCGCACGACCACGACGACCGTTATCTAGTAGCGCATCAACAGACTCTTGCAGCATACGTTTTTCGTTACGTACGATGATGTCCGGAGCAGCTAGCTCTAGAAGACGCTTCAAACGGTTGTTACGGTTGATCACACGACGGTATAGATCGTTAAGATCAGAAGTCGCAAAGCGACCGCCATCTAGAGGTACTAGAGGACGTAGATCTGGCGGAAGTACTGGAAGTACTGTTAGGATCATCCACTCTGGGTTGTTACCCGATGCGATGAACGCTTCTACCAGCTTAAGACGCTTAGTTACTTTCTTACGCTTAGTTTCAGAGTTTGTTGTCTCTAACTCTTCACGCATTTGTTCTGCTTCAGCGTGCATATCCATAGAACCTAGTAGGTCCTTGATAGCTTCCGCACCCATCTTAGCAGTGAACTCGTCGCCCCACTCTTCTAGACGATCTAGATACTCTTCTTCAGTAAGCATCTGACCTTTTTCTAGATCAGTCATACCTGGTTCTGTTACTACGTACATTTCGAAGTAAAGAACACGTTCGATATCACGTAGAGGGATATCCATCAGTAGACCGATACGAGACGGTAGCGATTTTAGGAACCAGATGTGAGCTACTGGTGAAGCCAGTTCAATGTGGCCCATACGGTCACGACGAACTTTAGTTTGTGTAACTTCTACACCACACTTCTCACAGATAACACCACGGTGCTTCAGGCGCTTGTACTTACCACAAAGACATTCGTAGTCTTTAACTGGACCAAAGATACGCGCACAGAACAGACCATCGCGTTCAGGTTTGAACGTACGATAGTTGATCGTTTCAGGTTTTTTAACTTCACCAAAAGACCATGAACGGATCATGTCTGGTGAAGATAGACCGATTTTGATTGCATCAAATTCTTCGGTCTTATGCTGTGCTTTTAGAAAGTTTAATAAGTCTTTCACAATCAGCTCCTGTAAGGAGTTAAAAGGAGCTCACTCGCTAAAGTGAGCACCTTCTTCCAAATAATCGCTTTGATTCTCTCGACTTTCATCAAGAGAGAAAGGATTACTCTTCGTCTTCTAGCTCGATGTTGATACCTAGCGAGCGGATCTCTTTCAACAGTACGTTGAACGATTCTGGCATGCCAGGTTCCATGCTGTGGTTACCGTCTACGATGTTCTTGTACATCTTAGTACGGCCGTTAACGTCATCCGACTTAACCGTTAGCATTTCTTGTAGCGTGTAAGCAGCACCGTATGCTTCTAGTGCCCATACTTCCATCTCACCGAAACGCTGACCACCGAACTGAGCTTTACCACCTAGTGGCTGCTGAGTTACTAGGCTGTACGAACCAGTTGAACGAGCGTGCATCTTGTCATCAACAAGGTGGTTCAGTTTTAGCATGTACATGTAACCAACAGTTACAGGACGCTCAAACGCATCACCTGTGCGACCATCAAACAGTGTTAACTGACCTGATGTTGGTAGATCTGCTAGCTCAAGAAGTGCTTTGATTGACTCTTCTGGAGCGCCATCAAATACAGGAGTCGCGATTGGTAGACCGCCACGCAAGTTCTTGATCAGAGTACGTACTTCATCATCAGATAGAGAAGCAATGTCTACTTTCTGGCGAGTGTCGCCTAGGTCGTAAACTTTTTGTAGGAACTCGCGGAACTTCGCTAGTTCTTGCTGCTCTTTAACCATCTGGTTGATCTTATCACCGATACCTTTCGCAGCCAGACCTAAGTGTACTTCTAGGATCTGACCGATGTTCATACGCGAAGGTACACCCAGTGGGTTAAGTACGATGTCTACAGGCTGACCTTTTTCATCGTATGGCATGTCTTCAACAGGGTTGATCTTAGAGATTACACCCTTGTTACCATGACGACCCGCCATCTTATCACCAGGCTGAATGCGACGTTTAACCGCTAGGTAAACCTTAACGATCTTCAGTACGCCAGGTGCTAAATCATCACCTTGAGTGATCTTACGACGTTTAGTTTCGAACTTCTTATCGAAGTCAGCTTTTAGCTCGTCCCACTGCTCAGCAAGTTGCTCAAGCTGAGTTTGTAGTGCGTCATCTTCTAGCGTTAGTTCTAGCCACTTCTTACGATCAGTTGTGTCTAGTTTCGCTTCAGAGTAACCGCCTTCAATCAATACAGCTTTAACACGGTTTAGAAGGCCACCCTCAAGAATCTGGAATTCTTCAGTTAGGTCTTTCTTCGCTTCTTTAAGCTGCATCTGTTCGATTTCAAGCGCACGCTTGTCTTTCTCTACACCATCGCGAGTAAAGACTTGAACGTCGATGATCGTACCTGATACAGAGTTAGGTACACGTAGTGAAGTATCTTTAACATCAGATGCTTTTTCACCGAAGATAGCACGTAGTAGCTTCTCTTCAGGCGTTAGCTGAGTTTCACCTTTAGGTGTTACTTTACCAACTAGGATGTCGCCACCCTTAACTTCAGCACCGATGTAAACGATACCTGACTCGTCTAGTTTAGACAGAGCAGATTCACCTACGTTTGGAATATCAGCTGTGATCTCTTCAGAGCCCAGCTTAGTATCACGCGCCACACAAGTAAGTTCTTGAATGTGGATTGTCGTGAAGCGGTCTTCTTGAACTACACGCTCAGATACTAAGATCGAGTCTTCGAAGTTGTAACCGTTCCAAGGCATGAACGCGATACGCATGTTTTGACCAAGCGCTAGTTCACCAAGGTCTGTTGAAGGACCATCAGCAAGAACGTCACCGCGTGATACAGGCTCACCTGGCATCACACATGGGCGCTGGTTAATACATGTGTTCTGGTTAGAACGTGTGTATTTAGTCAGGTTGTAGATGTCGATACCAGCTTCACCTGGTACTAGCTCTTCTTCGTTAACTTTAACAACGATACGAGAAGCATCTACTGACTGGATTACACCACCACGTTTAGCAACTGCAGTTACACCTGAGTCAACGGCTACGTTACGTTCAATACCAGTACCAACAAGCGGTTTGTCCGCTTTCAGTGTCGGAACTGCCTGACGTTGCATGTTCGCACCCATCAATGCACGGTTCGCATCATCGTGTTCTAGGAACGGGATAAGCGATGCAGCGATAGATACAACCTGGTTTGTCGCAACGTCCATGTACTGAGCGTGCTCACGAGGGTGTAGACCAGATTCACCTTTCTGACGAGCTGTGATCAGCTCATCTGCAAAAGTACCATCTTCGTTTAGCTTAGCGTTCGCCTGAGCGATAACGAATTGGCCTTCTTCGATTGCAGATAGGTAATCTACTTCGTCTGTTACTACGCCATCTACAACGCGACGGTATGGTGTCTCTAGGAAACCGTACTCGTTACAACGCGCAAACGCAGATAGAGAGTTGATCAGACCGATGTTTGGACCTTCAGGCGTTTCGATAGGACATAGACGACCGTAGTGAGTTACGTGTACGTCACGTACTTCGAAGCCAGCACGTTCACGAGTTAGACCGCCAGGACCCAATGCAGAAATACGACGCTTGTGCGTTACTTCTGATAGCGGGTTGTTTTGGTCCATGAACTGTGAAAGCTGTGAAGAGCCAAAGAATTCTTTAACTGCCGCAGAAATTGGCTTCGCGTTGATCAAGTCTTGAGGCATGATTGCGTCAAGATCGCCTAGGCTTAGACGCTCTTTAACTGCACGCTCAACACGTACTAGACCTACACGGAACTGGTTCTCAGCCATTTCGCCTACAGAACGGATACGACGGTTGCCTAGGTGGTCGATATCGTCCACTTCGCCCTTACCGTTACGGATCGCGATCAGCTTCTTCATCACTTCGATGATATCAGTTTCATCAAGTGTGCCTTGCTCTTGAGCATCTTCACGACCGATAGAGCTGTTGAACTTCATACGACCAACAGTCGATAGATCGTAACGCTCTTCAGAGAAGAATAGGCTTTCGAATAGAGCTTCTGCAGCTTCTTTTGTTGGCGGCTCACCAGGGCGCATCATGCGGTAGATTTCTACCAATGCAGAAATACGATCAACCGTGCTGTCGATACGTAGTGTTTCTGACATGAATGGACCGTGGTCTAGATCGTTCGTAAATAGAACTTCTAGCGCTTTGTGGCCAGCCTGAGATAGGTTCGCTAGTGCTTCCAGGCTGATTTCCTGGTTAGCGTTAACAATGATCTCGCCAGTTGCTTCATTGATGTAATCTTTTGATGCAACTTTACCTACGATGTACTCAACTGGTACTTCGATGTGATCAACACCATCTTTTTCTAGTTGGCGGATATGACGAGCTGTTACGCGACGACCTTGCTCAACGTAAACTTTACCATTCGCTTCGATGTCGAACGACGCAGTTTCACCACGTAGGCGATCTGGAACCAACTCCATCAATAGAGTTTGGTCTTTCACTTCGAAGTTCACTTTCTCGAAGAAGAGATCTAGGATTTCTTCTGTCGACTTACCTAGTGCACGAAGGATGATCGATGCTGGTAGCTTACGACGGCGGTCGATACGAACGTACAAGTTATCCTTAGGATCAAACTCGAAATCAAGCCATGAACCACGGTAAGGAATAACACGTGCGTTGTATAAAACTTTACCTGAAGAGTGGGTCTTACCCTTATCGCTGTCGAAGAACACGCCTGGGCTTCGGTGCAGCTGGGATACGATAACCCTCTCGGTACCGTTAATTACGAAGGTACCATTGTCTGTCATGAGTGGAATTTCACCCATGTAGACTTCTTGTTCTTTAATGTCTTTTACAGTACCTGCTGGCGCGTCTTTATCAAAGATAACTAGGCGTAGTTTTACACGTAGTGGCTTTGAGTAAGTTACACCGCGGATTTGACATTCTTTAACGTCAAAAACTGGCTCACCAAGACGGTAGCTAACGTATTGCAGCTCAGAATTGCCGTTGTAGCTCTGAATCGGGAATACAGAACGGAAAGCGGCTTCAAGACCGTATTGACCTTCAGGATCCTGTTCGATGAATTTGTCGAACGAATCGAGCTGGATCGATAGCAGGTATGGAATGTCCAAAACTTGTGGACGAGTACCAAAGTCCTTACGGATGCGCTTTTTCTCGGTATAAGAGTAAACCATGGGGTTCCTCAGCTCGCTGATAAGTGACCCAAACTGTCCGCCCGCTCCTAGTTACTTAGGGGGGTAAGGGACAGTGACTAATATAGCTGTTTACTGTAGTGACATTTCATTTCGTAAGAATGAAATGTTTTTTGCATGGATATCAGGCGCTTAAACAGCGGGAAAATTCGCCTATACCCTACAGCGCAAAAAGGCCGGTGGTTAAAAAACCACCAGCCAATTAGCCGTTAGGCTAAGAAACTATGCAATAATTACTTAACAGCAACAGTTGCACCAGCTTCTTCTAGCTGAGCTTTAAGAGCTTCAGCTTCTTCTTTCTCAACACCTTCTTTAAGAGGTGCTGGAGCGCCGTCTACAAGAGCTTTAGCTTCTTTAAGACCTAGGCCAGTTGCGCCACGTACTGCTTTGATTACAGCAACTTTGTTACCGCCAGCAGCTTCTAGGATTACGTCGAATTCAGTTTGCTCAGCAGCAGCTTCGCCGCCAGCAGCGCCGCCAGCTACAACAGCAGCAGCAGCAGAAACACCGAATTTCTCTTCCATTGCTTCGATTAGTTCAACAACTTGCATTACAGACATTTCTGCAACTGCGTCTAGGATTTGCTCGTTAGTAATAGACATAACAATTCTCTTTTAAGTCAACAATAAGTTTATTAAGCAACCAGTAAAAAGCAAGGCTTATGCCGCTGCTTCTTGTTTTTGATCGCGGATAGCTGCGATAGTACGCGCCAGCTTGCCAGCCGAAGCTTCTTTCATGCACATCATTAGGCGTGCAATTGCTTCGTCGTAAGTTGGTAGTGTTGCTAGTACTTCAGCGTCAGTTAAAGCGCCTTCATAAGCAGCAGCTTTGATCTCGAAATCTTTGTTCTCTTTAGCGAAGTCTTTGAAAAGACGCGCTGCAGCACCTGGGTGCTCATTAGAGAATGCGATTAGTGTAGGACCAGTGAAAGTGTCAGTTAGACACTCGTACTCAGTACCTTCAACCGCACGACGAGCAAGAGTGTTACGAACAACTCTCATGTAAACGCCAGCTTCACGAGCTTGTTTACGTAGAGAAGTCATCGCGCCAACTTGAACGCCACGAGAATCAGCTACAACTGCAGAAAGTGCACCACTGGCAGCTTCGTTGACTTCAGCAACAATTGCTTTTTTGTCTTGAAGGTTTAAAGCCATCTTGGATTTACTCCTGGTTGTCGTTACACCACTCACTATCATCACGACAGTGAGAGCTATTGAGGTGCTTCCCCAGAAGAAAGTTAACTATATTACATAGAGCTTTCTGTCAGTTCGGGCACCATCTACGTAGGATAATTAAGTTTGCTTTTACACAAACACCTACGGTCTTGGACGGAGACTGGGTCTTAATTCATTTCGAACTAGGAGACAGTTCAAAGAACCAAAGTTCAGCCCCAACCACAAATATTAGGCGCAAAATTATACACTAATTTTGCGCCTAAGCAAATAAATTATGCTTGAGTGTTCAGGCTAGCCTGATCAACAGCAACACCAGCACCCATAGTAGTAGAGATGCTTACTTTCTTCAGGAAAGTACCTTTCGCTGAAGATGGCTTAGCTTTCTTCAGAGCAACTAGAAGTGCTTCTAGGTTCTCTTTGATCTGCTCAGCAGAGAAGTTTGCTTTACCGATAGTAGTGTGGATGATGCCGTTTTTGTCGTTACGGTAACGAACCTGACCAGCTTTAGCGTTTTTAACCGCTTCAGCAACGTTAGGAGTTACAGTACCAACTTTAGGGTTTGGCATAAGACCGCGAGGACCTAGGATAGTACCTAGTTGACCTACAACGCGCATTGCATCTGGAGAAGCAACAACTACGTCAAAGTTCATTTCGCCTTTCTTAACTTGCTCAGCAAGATCTTCCATACCTACGATGTCTGCGCCAGCTTCTTTAGCTGCTTCAGCGTTAGCACCTTGAGTGAACACTGCAACGCGGATTTCGCGGCCAGTACCGTGAGGTAGTACAGTTGCACCACGTACGTTCTGGTCAGATTTACGAGCATCAATGCCTAGGTTAACAGCAACGTCTACAGACTCAACGAATTTCGCAGTCGCTAGTTCTTGAAGAAGAGCAACAGCTTCGTTGATTTCGTATTCTTTAGTTACGTCAACTTTTTCGCGGATTACGCGCATGCGCTTAGTTAGTTTTGCCATCTTATTAACCCTCTACCACTAGGCCCATTGAACGAGCAGTACCAGCGATAGAACGCTTCATCGCTTCGATGTCAGCACCAGTCATATCAGCAGCTTTAGTTTCTGCGATTTCTTGGATTTGAGCGTCAGTTACAGTACCAACTTTTTCAGTGTTTGGACGACCTGAACCAGACTTAACGCCAGCAGCTTTCTTAAGAAGAACAGCAGCAGGTGGAGTCTTAGTTACGAACGTGAAAGAACGGTCGCTGTATACTGTGATAACTACTGGAGTTGGTAGACCTTTCTCAATAGATTCTGTTTTTGCGTTGAACGCTTTACAGAATTCCATGATGTTCACACCGTGTTGACCTAGTGCAGGACCTACTGGTGGACTAGGGTTAGCCATACCAGCAGCAACTTGTAGCTTGATGTAAGCTTCAACTTTCTTAGCCATGATAATTCCTAAGTTTGGGTACAAACGCTAATCGCGGATCAGCTCCCCGTTTGTGTAAGAAACTTTTTACTTCACTTGAAGTAAAAAGGCGCGAAATTATAGTCATAATCCGCGCCTTATACAACCCTAAAAAGGTGATTTTTTATACTCTTTAACGAAGAGTCTTAGTCCAGCTTTTCAACCTGACCAAATTCAAGCTCAACTGGTGTCGCACGACCAAAGATCGAGACAGACACTTTCAGGCGGCTCTTCTCGTAATCCACTTCTTCAACAGTACCGTTGAAGTCAGCAAATGGACCTTCGTTAACACGTACCACTTCACCCGCTTCGTACATTGTACGTGGACGAGGCGCTTCACTCGCTTTCTCAAGACGATTAAGAATCGCGTCAGCCTCTTTATCCGTGATAGGTGCCGGACGGTCTGAGGTACCACCAATGAAGCCCATGACACGCGGCACACTGCGTACTAGGTGCCATGATTCATCGTTCATAATCATCTGAACAAGGACGTAACCTGGGAAGAACTTACGCTCAGATTTGCGACGCTGACCCGCGCGCATTTCTACTACTTCTTCAGTAGGAACCAGTACTTCACCGAATAGCTCTTCCATGCCGTGCATTTTGATATGCTCGCGCAGAGATTGAGCTACACGACCTTCAAATCCAGAGAAGGCTTGAACCACATACCAGCGTTTTTTTGGAGCTTCACTCATGAATAAAAACCCTCTATACCCCAGTTGCTAGAGCTACTAGACGAACCATAATTCCGTCAATACCCCATAGCACTAGAGCCATTACAATACTTACAGCTAAAACGATCAGTGTTGTTTGCATGGTTTCTTGGCGAGTAGGCCAAACAACTTTACGTACTTCCATACGCGATTCTTTTGCAAAACTGATCGCTGCTTTACCTTTAGTCGTTGTTGCTGCAACGCCTAAGGCAGCTGCAATAAGAACAACAACGCCTGCAGCACGAACCACTACAGACATTTCACCATACAGGTAATTACCCATAACAGCGGCAGCTGCCAATACGAAAGCGGCTAACCACTTAAACGTATCTGCTGCGTTTGAGCTATCAGGAGTTTCAGCATTATTTGCTTTCATAAAACCAACCTGTTACAAGTCTTAATATAGACGACAACAACCCCGCTGTTGCAGGGCAAACTCCATATCGCTGAAAAAATCAGCGTACTCTTCTTAAGATTAAGCATCTTTGCTTAATCTTGCTCTGCGCCCAACCCACTTCTGAACAAGAAAACAGCAAAAATAATGTTGAGTGCAGAAAAAGGGCATCAAATGATGCCCTTTTTGCTACTGGTTCGTCAAATCTAATTCAAGATTTTCCGAAAGCATCGCTAATTCGCTATGAATTAGTCGAAGATCTTAGCAACAACACCAGCACCTACTGTACGGCCACCTTCACGGATCGCGAAACGTAGAC
>NZ_JBSUGE010000032.1:0-36211 GCF_054064075.1 Vibrio sp. JZG10 | reverse complement strand
ATTGGATTATCATCAACGAGTGCCCACACAGATTGATAGGTCTATATTGTTAAAGAGCTTGCTTTGCGAGAAGTTTTTCTCTCAAAGCGGAGGTGCATTCTAGCGATTTAATTGGCAGTGTCAAACACTTTTTCAATTTTATTTTCGTAGAAGCTTTTTACCTCTCCGACCCTGCTGAAGCCTTATCGCGTCTGCCGTGTCGGTGGATGCGCATTATAGGGAACTCAGATCCGTTCGCAACCCTTTTTTGGAAAAAAATGGAAAAAACTGACTGTTCGATGACTATTTCATCAAAAAAGCAAAAAAGAGGGTAAAAAACCCTCTTTTTTTGCCTCATAAGCCGTATTTAAATGAATGCGTACGCGTCTGCGAACATACGTTCGCTCTTCGCTTTCTTGTTCTGAGTGAACTGTTCACGTGCTGCACCAGCCATTTCGAAGCGACCTGCAATATAGATATCGTAGTTTTCTAAGCTTTCGAAATCTTCACTCACCGCTTGTAGCACGTTACCAACCTTACCTTGCCAATCAGCAGGTGCTTCTTCTACTACTGGAACAAAGTGAACGTTAGTAAACTTATCAGCGATCTCGACCAGTTCTTCTTTTGCATAAAGTTGGCAGTTATCGCGCGCGCCCCAATATAGATAGATAGGGTTGGTTTTGTTCTGCGCTACGCAGTGATCCAGAATCGAGCGCACGTAACTAAAACCTGTACCACCAGCAATTAATAATAGTGGACGTTCACTTTCTTCTTGAACCCAAGCATCACCATGCGGGGCATCAATTTCAATCTGACCATCAGTTTCAAGCGCCGCTTGCATTGCTTCGACAACTTCTTGAGCGTAAGCGTTGTGTTCCGCCGCACCGATATGCAGTTCAAGTTCACCTTCATGACGGCAAGGGCTGCTCGCGATAGAGAAAGGACGTTTGTCTTTTTCACCCATCACTACCATTAGGTACTGACCCGCTTTAAAAGGCACTGGTGATTCTGGGTGAAGAAGGATTTGGTAAGTATTACAAGCTAACGGCTGAATAGACTTTACTTTACATTGGATGGTCATGGTGTTCCTCTCGCTTACTCATCAAAAGTAAGCACTAAATTACTTTCTGTATAGGCTTGGCAAGGGAATATCCAACCTTGCTGTTGCTCTTTTTCGGTTAGCATCGGTTCGAGGTGGTAATTCACCTCGCCCGTTAGCTTTTTACACATGCACATGGCGCAAGCGCCAACTTGGCAACGGTGTGGGAAGCGAATATTGTTGTTGAGCGCAGCTTCCAACACCGTCTCCCCTTCTTTTACTGGAAACGTAACGTCCATTGGTAGAAGGTGGACTTGATGACTCATAGAATACCTAACTGGTCCCAAATCTCATCGACTTTAGCCACAAGTTTAGGATCTTTTTTGATAGGCGTACCCCACTCGCGCGTGACTTCAGATTCGAACTTGTTGGTCGCATCCAATCCTAATTTGGATGAACTCTCAGTATTACCACGCACTTGAGTTGTGTCTCTATCTGGGTCCATTCGAGTTGTTACAGCCCAAATGATGTCATTCCAATCTCGTGCATTGACGTCATCGTCGCACAAGATAATGAATTTGTTATCCGCGTACTGAGCAAAGAATCCCCATAAATATTCCATCAATTCTTGAGATTGACCGGCTTGGTCTTTCTTCATGGTCACAACAGCAAATTGGTTGTTTGCTGTGGCTGGTAGATAGACATCAACAATCTCAGGGCGTTGCTGTTTTAATGCATCCAGATCCGCTTCGTTAATCGCTTTATTGTCACGCTCAGTAACCTTGGTTCGTGTCGCGAGTTCAGCATCCCATTTAATGGTCGCATCCAAGCCCATCTTAGAGCCAAGCCCAACCACTGGCGAAGCAAAGTCGAGCGAGTCGATTGGCGTGTTGTCTATCATCAAGGTATCACGTACAGGATCCATATGCTCTGACATGGCTTTAACGACATCATTCCAATCTCGTGCGTTTACCGATTCATCGCACACAATAACAAACTTGGTGTACATGAATTGACGTAAGAAAGACCACACACCCATCATTACGCGCTTGGCATGTCCTGGGTACTGCTTCTTCATGGTGACGACTGCCATTCGGTACGAACAACCTTCTGGCGGTAGATAGAAGTCTTCGATCTCTGGGAACTGCTTTTGCAGAATCGGCACAAAGACTTCGTTTAATGCCACACCCAATACAGCTGGTTCATCTGGCGGACGGCCTGTGTAGGTACTGTGGTAGATTGGGTCTTTACGCATGGTAATGTGCGTAATGTTAAACACGTGGTGCTTTTCTTTTTCGTTGTAGTAGCCAGTGTGATCGCCATAAGGACCTTCATCAGCAAACTCGTTCGGGTCGATATAGCCTTCCATGACGATTTCCGCGCTTGCTGGCACTTCCAGATCATTGCTGACTGACTTAACGACTTCAGTTTTGCTTCCACGCAGCAAACCTGCAAACGCGTACTCCGATAGCGTATCTGGCACTGGTGTTACTGCGCCAAGAATGGTTGCAGGGTCTGCGCCAAACGCAACCGAAACCGGAAAAGGTTTACCTGGATTGGTTTCCATCCAATCACGTAGGTCAAGCGCACCACCACGATGAGCTAACCAACGCATGATGATTTTGTTCTTGGCGATTTTCTGTTGGCGGTAAATACCTAGGTTCTGACGTTTCTTGTTTGGACCTTTGGTCACGGTTAAGCCCCACGTGAGCAGTGGTGCAACATCTTCTGCCCAACAGCTCATTACCGGGACTTTATCCAAATCGACTTCGTCCCCCTGCCAAACAACCTCTTGGCACGCCGCTTTGCGCAGACGCTTGGCTGGCATGTTCAATACTTGCTTGAACACTGGCAATTTTTCCAATGCGTCTTTGAAGCCTTTTGGTGGCTCAGGTTCTTTTAAATAAGCCAGCAGTTTACCAACTTCGCGCAGTTCTTTTACGTCTTCGCGTCCCATACCTATCGCGACACGCTCTGGCGTACCAAATAAGTTAGTCAGAACGGGGACGTTGTAGCCGATCGGATTCTCGAATAACAAAGCAGGGCCACCAGCACGCAAGGTGCGGTCACTGATTTCTGTCATTTCGTAAGCGGGATCGACAGGGTGAGCAATGCGTTTAAGTCGACCTTTCTGTTCTAGGTGGTCGATAAATTCGCGTAAATCCTTAAAACTCATAGGCCTTCATGACTGGCTGATTAAACTGTCCGCAGTATAACAAATAGGAGGACGCTAAGATCCTCCTATTTTGTGTGGGTATGTGAGCCAGATTACTTTAATACTTGCTCTATCTGCCGAGTCTTCACTTGATGGTTGTTAGAGACTAACTCTTCCAACCAGGTTTGATGCCCTTGCTGCGCCAGCTCTCGAGCGACCATGGTAGCTTCTTCCGATAGTGCCATTTTGCTCACTAGAAACTGTTTCACTTGCGGAGATAAAGGGTTGGACTTTGTAAGTAGACTAATGGCTTCTGGTTTGAGTGACGGATTGACGGTGGAGTTCATCAATTGCTGAATTGAAAAAACGTCCCCAACCGTAGCTAAACGCTCGAGTTCGGACTGGCTGTTGTAATCCGCTCTCATCCGCCAGAGTAAGTTGTACACTTCCTCATCTTGACTTACTTGCGCTAATCTCACGATCACGGCTGTCGATGGTAGCCAACTGGTCACATTCGCTTTGGTTAACTGAGTGGTTAATGCGGCAAGCGCATGCGGTGATAAGCTGTCCAACTCTCGAATCAAAAGTGCTTCACGCGCCTGAACTTGTTGAGATTGCCCTGTAAGCCATTGCTTTAAGTCGAGCTCTTTCCGCTCAGCTTGTAGTACAAAGTCCAAGGTACTTTGGTCTTGCTTCCAACGCTTAATCAAGCGGCTCGCAATGGCAGGAAAGTTAAAGGCAGGCACACTAAACTCATACCCGTCCCCTCGCTCTAGAACCTGATAAGTAGGAGTCATACGGATCTGAGACTCAACAAACAGAGCCATTCTAGGCGTGAGAATCACATCTTGCTTCTCAAGCTTTTCCAATAACCGAAAACGCACGACCTCTTGTTGAGGTAAAGCTAGTCGATCAAGGGCAAATTTAAGCGAGTCGACTTCATCCCTGACAACGTAATCAAGCAGTTCAGAGACTTTAGCCTGTATTTGAGTATCCTGAAGCCACTGTTCTACTACAGACTCCTGCATTTCCTTGGCAGATAACGTCGCGGGTAGTGTGATAAGTGACAAGCTCAGGAGTAATGACGACAACATTCCTTGTTGCATGTTAACCTCCCGATAACATTTTCCTCATTCTGATGCTTCCATCGGGAGAAAGCAACAAAAAAGCCACCGTTAACGGTGGCTTTTTTAGAATAAGGACTCAGCTATTACTGACGACGCATCGCATCGAAGAACTCATCGTTGGTCTTCGTCATCGCTAGCTTATCAATGAGGAATTCCATCGCGTCGATTTCGCCCATTGGGTGAACGATCTTACGCAGAATCCACATTTTCTGTAGTTCATCAGTCTTCGTCAGTAGCTCTTCACGACGTGTACCTGAACGGTTGAAGTCAATCGCAGGGAATACACGCTTCTCAGCAATCTTACGGTTCAAGTGCAGTTCCATGTTACCTGTACCTTTGAACTCTTCGTAGATAACTTCATCCATCTTAGAACCAGTATCTACTAGTGCCGTTGCGATGATCGTTAGGCTACCGCCCTCTTCAACATTACGTGCTGCACCAAAGAAACGCTTAGGACGGTGTAGTGCGTTTGCATCCACACCACCTGTCAGTACTTTACCTGATGAAGGTACTACGGTGTTGTAAGCACGAGCGAGACGAGTGATAGAGTCAAGCAGGATAACCACGTCTTTCTTGTGTTCAACAAGACGTTTCGCTTTCTCGATTACCATTTCCGCTACTTGTACGTGACGAGATGCTGGCTCATCGAAAGTCGACGCGACTACTTCACCTTTAACTAGACGCTGCATCTCTGTTACTTCTTCTGGACGTTCGTCGATAAGAAGTACCATCAACTCACACTCTGGGTGGTTGTATGCGATGCTTTGAGCAATATTTTGCAGAAGCATTGTCTTACCCGCTTTTGGCGGAGCAACAATCAGACCACGTTGACCTTTACCGATAGGCGATGCCAAATCTAAAACACGTGCTGTGATGTCTTCTGTAGAACCGTTACCACGCTCCATTACCATGCGTTCATTTGCATGTAGAGGGGTAAGGTTTTCAAATAGGATCTTGTTACGAGCGTTGTCTGGTTTGTCGTCGTTAACGGTATTGACTTTTAGAAGGGCAAAGTAGCGTTCACCGTCTTTTGGTGGACGAATTTTACCAGCGATAGAGTCACCAGTACGTAGGTTAAAGCGACGAATCTGACTTGGTGATACGTAGATATCGTCCGGACCCGCAAGGTATGAACTATCTGCACTGCGTAGGAAACCAAAGCCGTCTTGCAGAATTTCCAGAACCCCATCGCCAAAGATGTCTTCGCCGCCTTTAGCGTGCGCTTTTAAAATCGCGAAGATGATGTCTTGTTTTCTTAAGCGAGCTAGGTTCTCTAATCCTAAGCTTTCGCCCAGTTTTACAAGGTCAGACACAGGTCTGTTCTTCAGTTCGGTAAGGTTCATGGTGGTGGATTCTTGTTTAGTCAAAATAAGATCTGTTTTCTAGTTAAGATGGATTTGGTCTCAGGATCGACCAAGAAGAGAAATTTGTTCAATTAACGCGCGATAAGTTAGCACTAATTAGTATTCTAGTCCAGAGTTAGAAAAACAAAACCGTGCGTTGTTACTTTGCACGGTTTTATCTGTAATCACTTGGTGATTATAAGTTTGCGTCCAAAAACTCTTTTAGTTGAGTTTTAGACAGAGCACCAACTTTCGTTGCCGCTACGTTGCCGTCTTTGAATAGCAGTAGCGTTGGAATGCCGCGAATACCAAACTTAGGTGGTGTACCTGCGTTATGGTCGATGTTTAGTTTACCGATAGTGAGTTTGCCTTCGTACTCGTCTGCGATTTCGTCCAGAATAGGAGCGATCATTTTACAAGGACCACACCATTCTGCCCAGAAATCCACTAGAACCGGGCCTGCAGCGTTGATTACATCGTTTTCAAAACCGTCATCAGTTAGCTGCAAAATCTTATCACTCATCTTCCACTCCAATGTGTTTTTCGAAACTGGTTGGATGATAACCAGTAATTAGATGCCCTATTGGAATGTATTTACTTTCGTATTGCAAGCTTTAGCTGATATTCTATAGCCATGAAAAAGACGCATATCACAGAGCAAAAGTTCGCCGATTTGGGCTTAAAGCCCCAAGTTATTGAAGGATTGGACAAAAAAGGGTTCGAATTTTGTACCCCTATCCAAGCCTTGGCGTTGCCGGTCCTGCTCACCGGCCAAGACATCGCAGGCCAGGCCCAAACGGGTACTGGTAAAACGCTCGCGTTTCTTACTGCTACATTCAACCACCTTCTGACGACACCAGAGCATGAAGGTCGTAAGCCTACGCAGCCACGCGCAATCATTATGGCGCCAACACGTGAGCTTGCTATTCAGATTTACAATGATGCAGAAGCATTAACTGAGAGCACTGGTCTAAAAACCGCTTTGGCTTACGGTGGTGAAAGCTACGATAAGCAATTGAATAAGCTGCAAGATGGTGTCGATATTCTGATTGGTACGACAGGCCGTATCATCGATTTCTACAAACAGCGCGTATTCAACCTTAACAACATTCAAGCCGTTGTTCTGGATGAAGCCGACCGCATGTTCGATCTTGGCTTTATTAAAGACATTCGCTTCTTGTTCCGTCGTATGCCTGAGCCAAAAGAGCGTTTGAACATGCTGTTCTCAGCGACGCTTTCTTACCGTGTTCAAGAACTGGCATTTGAGCACATGAACACCCCTGAGCATGTTGTGGTAGAGCCAGAACAGAAAACTGGTCACCGCATTCAGGAAGAACTTTTCTACCCTTCTAACGAAGATAAAATGGCCCTCCTTCAAACTTTGATTGAAGAAGAATGGCCAGATCGCGCCATCATTTTTGCGAACACGAAACACAAGTGTGAATCGGTTTGGGGTCACTTGGCCGCCGATGGACACCGTGTCGGTCTTCTTACTGGTGATGTACCGCAGAAGAAACGTGAAAAGATTCTTGAGCAATTTACCAAAGGTGATGTCGACATTCTTGTTGCAACTGACGTTGCTGCGCGTGGCCTGCACATTCCTCAAGTGACGCACGTTTTCAACTACGACCTTCCTGACGACTGTGAAGATTACGTTCACCGTATTGGCCGTACAGGTCGTGCTGGGGCAAGCGGCCACTCGATCAGTTTTGCTTGTGAAGAGTACGCAATTAACCTGCCTGCAATCGAAGAATACATTGAGCACACTATCCCAGTTTCAGAATACGATTCGTCAGCGCTGATCCAAGATCTGCCAGCGCCAATTCGTATGCGTGCGCCACGCAACCAACAGCGTCGTACGAATACTGGCGGTACTCGTTCAGGTTCAGGTAACCGCAAGCCGCAAGGACGTCGTCCGCGCCAACCGCGTCAATCGGCACCAAAACAATCGTAAAAGGAAACTGAGTTCGTTTATGAGTCAAGCAGGATCATCGCCGCTATACGCCGCCATCGACCTCGGGTCGAACAGTTTTCACATGCTCGTTGTGCGTCATATCGATGGCAGCGTTCAAACAATGGCTAAAATTAAGCGCAAGGTTCGTCTAGCAGCGGGCCTAGATGAACATAATTCTCTTAGTATGGAAGCTATGCAGCGAGGATGGGACTGCTTAAGTCTATTTGCGGAACGCTTGCAGGATATTCCTAAACAAAACATTCGTATTGTAGGCACAGCCACTTTACGTACCGCCACGAATGTAGATGTGTTTCTGGAGAAAGCGAACCAGATTCTTGGTCAACCAATCGACGTTATCTCCGGTGAAGAAGAAGCAGCCACTATCTATAAAGGTGTCGCACACACTTCTGGAGGCAGTGGTCGCCGCCTTGTTGTCGATATTGGTGGCGCAAGTACAGAACTCATCATCGGTGAAGGTTTCGAAGCCAAAGCACTGACCAGTTTAAAAATGGGTTGTGTGACTTGGCTGGAAAACTTCTTTAAAGATCGCCAGTTGAATGCGCGTAACTTTGACGCAGCAATTGAAGGCGCGAAGCAGACTATCCAGCCAATTCTAGAGCGCTATACAGAAATCGGTTGGGATGTGTGCGTTGGCGCATCAGGCACCGTTCAGGCATTGCAAGAAATAATGCTAGCGCAAGGTATGGACGAAGTAATCACTCACTCCAAATTGAAACGCCTGCAGAAGCAAGCCATGTTAGCCGATCATTTAGAAGAGCTCGACATTGAAGGCTTAACGCTTGAGCGTGCGTTAGTATTCCCTAGTGGCCTATCTATTTTGATTGCCGTTTTTGAATTACTGGAAATCGACGCGATGACACTCGCTGGCGGCGCACTACGTGAAGGCTTAGTCTACGAGATGGTTGAAGAGCTACGTCAAGAAGACATCCGTGCTCGCACAATTGCCAGCGTACAAAATCGTTATCAGCTCGATCACCAATACGGTGAACAAGTTGCGACACTGGCAAGCAAACTGTTGGAGCAAGCCGGCGGCGATGAGTGGATTACTGAACCTCAAGGCAAGATATTGCTTGAAACCGCCGCAAAGCTGCATGAAATCGGCTTAACGATCGATTTCAAAAAAGGCGGAGAGCACAGTGCTTACCTACTCCAGAATTTGGATTTACCTGGCTACACTCGCGCGCAGAAGTTCTTTATTGGTGAGATTGCCCGTCGTTATCGAGAACAACTCACCTCACTGCCTGAGCAACACGCGTTATCAGGCTCAAGTGCCAAGCGCGTACTGCGGTTGTTGCGCTTAGCGGTGTTGTTGACTCACCGTCGCAACCAAAACTTAGAGCCAAACGTAGTATTAACGGCTGAAGGTGACAATCTAATATTAAACATTGATGCGCAGTGGCTAGCGGCCAACCCGTTGACCGCCGCTGAGCTAGAAATCGAATCCAACCGTCAAACTGATATCGGTTGGCCATTAACGATTACCTCTGATTAATGGTTGTTATCCCATGACAAAGGCTCCTTCTGGAGCCTTTTTAATACCCGTTATTATCCTATGTACAACTCATAGAGTTTTGAGACACCGATGATCTAAATACTCATTTCGCTGTACATTTGCTTTAGAAACAACAAAGCCGCTATCAAAAGCGGCTTTGTTGCTATTAACTGATGAAAACTATGCCGTCGTCGTAACTTTAAAGTTAGGGTTCACTGCCGTTAGCTTCTTAATTAAGTAATTCAGTAGTACGCCGTACATAGGCACAAACAGACCAAGACTAATCACTAACTTAAAGCCGTAGTCCACCAGCGCGATTTCCGTCCAATGCTCCGCCATAAATGGATCTGGACTTTGGTAGAACGCAATCGCGAAGAAGGCGATGGTATCCAGTGCATTACCAAAAAGCGTTGAACACGTTGGGGCCACCCACCACTGTTTCATTTGACGTAGGCGGTTGAACACGTGCACATCCATAATCTGACCAAGTAGATACGCCATGAAGCTAGCAATCGCGATACGAGCAACGAATAAGTTAAATTCCCCTAGGTGACCAAAACCTTGGAACTGCCCCTCGAAGAACACCACCGATAAGAAGTAAGAGACAGCCAAAGCAGGCAACATTACTAAGAAAATGATCTTACGCGCCAACTGAGCACCGAAAATACGTACGGTTAAATCCGTCGCAAGGAAAATAAATGGGAAGGTGAATGCACCCCAGGTGGTATGTAAGCCAAAGATAGTAAACGGTAGCTGAACTAGGTAATTGCTGGACGCAATAATGACTAGATGAAATAAAACCAGATAGATAAGGGCGTTGCGCTGCTGCGCAGGGGTAAAGTTACTCATGCGATACCTTTTTAGTTTGGTTTGGGGGCGAGGGAACCCAAATCGAGCGTTTTCTACAGAGAAAAGCACTCTTACCAACAATGTAAAAAATGACGATTAAACTAACTTAACTCATTCAGAGTAAAGCGGTGGGCGATTATACATTAACCAATTTTACTCACAAGCGGTGTTTTATACGCAAACGTTTCTTCGCGAACATCACGTCAAAACCAAGGGCTTTGATACAAAAATAAGAAAGGGTGTTTCATGTGAAACACCCTTTAAAGAATAGATAACTTGAATTTAGAAGCCGCGTTGGAACAATCCGGCTAAATAGTCGAGCTCTTCCCTACTCTCTTCTATTGTTAGCGCTTCAAACCAAATCGCTTCGCTGTAGTGCTCCGCTTTCATAAACAAGCGGCAGCCTTCAAAATCGATCAACCAAGAGTGAATATCCGCATCCCACTGTTTTTCTACCACAGACGCAGATAATAATTTCACCAAACGCTCACCCAATGCCGGAAAAGTATCGAGGTCAAAGCTTGGAGCGGTAATAATAAGACGCCCTTCTTCAACAATGTAATCAGCGAGACCAAATTCCTTGTGCATATGGATTCCTTATCCGTGGTGAGTAATGTGTTCTTGGATCAGATCCAAGAATGGATCGGCGTATTTTTCTAGTTTACGTTGACCAACACCACTAACCGCTAACATTTCGCCGTATGACGTTGGCAGCATTTCTGCCATATCAATCAAGGTCGCATCACTGAATACCACATATGGTGGTAAACCATCTTCATCGGCGATCGACTTACGTAGCTTACGTAGTTTGGCAAACAACTTCTTATCGTAGTTTTTGCTGGTCAGTTTATCCGACTTCGCGGCACGTGCAGCGGTATCTAAACGTGGAACTGCAAGTTCTAAAGACACATCACCACGTAGTAATGGACGTGCTTCTTCGGTTAATTGCAACGTCGAGTTACGAGTGATGTTTTGAAATAGCAGCCCTTTATGAATTAACTGGCGGAAGATACTCACCCAGTAATCATGGCTGTGATCACGACCAATGCCGTAAGTCGAAATTTTATCGTGGCCGTGTTCGCGCACACGAATGTTTTGCATCCCACGCAGCACCTCAACCACATACGTCATACCAAAACTTTGGTTAACGCGGTAAACACACGACAACGCTTTACGCGCTTCTTCGGTCGCATCAAAGTGTTTTGGTGGATCCAGGCAGATATCACAGTTACCACACGGCTTTTCGCGATACTCTCCAAAATAGTTGAGCAGTACCTGACGACGACAGGTTTGCGCTTCCGCAAAAGCACTCATCGCATTGAGTTTGTGGCTTTCTACCTGCTTCTGCGGTCCATCATCTTTTTCATCCAACATACGACGCAACCAACTGATGTCTGCTGGGTCGTATAGCATCATCGCTTCGGCAGGCAGGCCATCTCGCCCTGCTCGACCGGTTTCCTGATAATAGGACTCGATGTTACGTGGAATATCAAAATGCACGACAAAGCGCACGTTTGGCTTATTGATCCCCATACCGAATGCAACCGTCGCAACGACGATTTGAATGTCATCACGTTGAAAAGCTTCCTGAACGTAAGCTCGCTCTTCAGCATCCATCCCTGCATGATAACCAGCAGCGCGGATATGGTTGTTGCATAGCTTCTCGGTCACCATTTCAACTTTCTTACGACTGCCGCAATAAATAATGCCGCAGCTTCCCTTTTGGGTGGCTAGATAGCGAATGATTTGAGAAACCGGTTTGTGCTTTTCTACCAAGGTGTAACGAATGTTGGGACGATCAAAGCTTCCTAGATACACCTGAGGCTCATGTAAGCGTAAGCGTTCTAGAATATCACGACGCGTCGCATCATCGGCAGTGGCAGTGAGTGCCATAAAGGGCACATGCGAAAAGTGTTGCTTTAACTGACCTAACGCCGCGTATTCTGGGCGAAAATCATGTCCCCACTGAGAGATACAATGTGCTTCATCCACGGCGATCATAGATAAGGGTAAGTTTTCTAAACGCTCAATAAAGTCACGCATTAACACGCGCTCTGGCGAGACATACACTAGCTTAAGCTGACCAGAGTGCATGCGATTATACACACTCAGTAGCTCTTCTCGATTCATGGTCGAGTTCACACACTCCGCAGCTACGCCATTGGCTTTCAGTTGATCAACTTGGTCTTTCATCAATGAAATCAGCGGTGAAATCACCAAGGTAATCCCTGAGCGCACTAACGCCGGAATTTGGTAACAGAGAGATTTACCGCCACCCGTCGGCATGATGACTAAGCTGTCTTTGCCTTCGATAGCGGCTTCAATAACTTCTTGCTGACCATCACGAAACGTCTGGTAACCGAAGACTTCCTCCAACACACGTTGAGGCGTTACAGGCGTATCTGATTGTTCGGCTAGCAAGGTTGAGGTCATGAATAATCTCAGATTGAGTGATCGTAGAAATGCTTTTGCATGCCCAGGCACACAAAGTGAGGGCACATTGTAATGGGGTTTCGTGGTGAATAAAACCGCAAATTGCTAGGTGTTTCGCATCACGACTCGTATACTGATTTTCTGCTCTATAAACACACAATTAGGTGACACATCATGACACCAGAAGACGAACAACAACGCGCTCGGCAAGGTATCTTGCTGGCGATTGGTGCCTATACCATGTGGGGCATTGCGCCGATGTATTTTAAATCCATCGCACAAGTATCCCCTTTGGAGATTCTGAGCCACCGGGTGATTTGGTCTTTCTTTTTGCTTGCCGCACTCCTTCACTTTGGCCGTCACTGGCGCTCGGTTTACTACATCGCGAAAGACAAAACGAAGATCGCTTACCTGATCGCAAGTTCTGTATTAATTGGCGGAAACTGGCTGATTTTTATCTGGGCGGTCAATTCCAATCATATGCTTGACGCAAGCTTAGGCTATTACATCAACCCATTAATCAATGTCTTGCTCGGTATGGTCTTTTTGGGAGAGCGACTTCGTAAGTTGCAATGGTTTGCTGTCGTATTAGCGGGCTGTGGCGTACTGGTCCAATTGATTGTATTCGGCTCCGTGCCCGTTGTTGCGATGGCGTTAGCAATGAGTTTCGGCTTCTATGGCCTCTTAAGGAAGAAAGTCAGTGTCGATGCAAAAACAGGATTGTTTATCGAAACATTACTTCTTCTGCCTGTCGCCGCCGTGTATCTGCTGTTTATTGCAGAAACCCCAACGTCGAATATGCTCACTAACCCGTTAGCATTAAATAGCTTGTTGATTGCAGCAGGGGTGATTACCACACTGCCCCTACTTTGTTTTACGGGTGCGGCAACAAGACTCAAATTATCAACGTTGGGCTTTTTCCAGTACATCGGCCCAAGCTTGATGTTCTTACTGGCAGTACTGATGTATGGCGAACCCTTTACCATGGATAAAGCGATTACCTTTGCCTTTATTTGGGGAGCGCTAGTCGTATTTAGCTTTGATGGACTGCGCAACAACCGTCGCTCACGCCGAATCGTTCAGCCACAGTGATCGTTTTTTACAAGACAAGTTAGAAATTGCCAGATAAGCTTGGTCACAATGTGACCAAGCTTTTTTTGTATGTAATGGAACAGATTCAATACTACGCAACCGACCATGATCAGCTGAGCCTGATCGAGGCGAAATACCAGAAGTTTGCTTTTCAAAGGCACTATCATCTGGATTTTCACCTCGGTCTAATCACGCATGGCACGCAAAAGTTCCAATATCAAGGCTGTAGCCATCAAGTGGGTCATGGGCAAATCGTAATTATGCCGCCAGATGAACTGCACGACGGGCACTCTAAGCTCGAAAGTGGCTATGAAGTGAATGTATTTGCGATCGAGCCGCACCTACTCAGCGATCTTGCCGATCTTAGTCAAAATGGTCAAATAATCCGCTTTAATGAATTGATCATCTCCGATCCACAGATATTTTCACAACTTAGTAACTTACATGCTCTTCTTCGCCGCGATAACCTCAGCCAACTCACCAAAGATTGCCTTCCTTTTGAAGGATTTAATCAACTTTTTGATCGCTACGGATCACTCGCGAGGCAAAAAGTGGTTCCGCTTGGAAAACAGTCTTTGCATACCTTAAAAGATTACTTAATGGCGAATCTCGACCAAACGGTTCGCTTAGATGCCCTATCAGAGCTCTGCCAACTGAGCCCCACGCAGTTTCAACGCCATTTCAAAGCGCAAACGGGGATGACTCCCTACGCTTGGTTTGCTCGCTTGCGATTAGAGCAAGGAATGAAACTACTCCAAGCAGGATGGTGTGGTACGGACGTCGCCTATCAAGTGGGCTTTTATGATCAGGCCCACTTTAGTAAAGCGTTTAAACAAACCTATGGCGTCTCGCCTTCGCAAGTGGCACGCTAATATCTCATACGCTGTGGTATTCAGTACTGCTAGTTTTTTACAAGCACTAGCGAATAAGAATCACGACAATAGCTCATATCCACTATGTTTTGAGATGTGTTATGAATGAATCGACTATCCTTTTAACGCTTGCCAGTATCCACTTCATTGCCTTAATGAGCCCAGGTCCGGATTTTGCGCTTGTGGTACAAAATGCCACCCGTCATGGCCGTCAAACTGGCTTATACATTGCGCTTGGCTTATCAGTCGGTATTTTGCTGCATTCTTTATTAAGCCTAACGGGGGTGAGCTATTTAGTTCACCAGCATCCTCTGCTCTACTCCGTCTTACAATTGCTTGGGGGCAGCTATCTGTTGTATTTGGGTATCGGTGCACTGCGCGGCGTGATCGCGACGATCAAAAAACCACTTTCTGATCAGCCAAGCAAAAACAGTAACCTTGTGATCGGTAATAAACGTCAGGCGTTTACCAAGGGGTTCGCAACCAATATTCTCAACCCCAAAGCCTTAGTATTTTTTGTGAGTTTAATGTCGAGCCTTGTCCCAGTGGGCATGTCGGTGACAGGAAAAGGAATTGCTCTGGTGATTTTGTTTGGTTTGTCGCTACTCTGGTTTTCTAGCCTTGCATGGATGCTGTCAACGCAGCGCTTGCAAACAAGATTGCAGCAAGCCGGCATTTATATAGATGGTTTATGTGGTGTGGTATTTACCCTAGTTGGCAGCAGTATTTTAGTGCAAACCTTCCGCTCCTTTCTCGATAACTCTCTGATTTAAAAGCGTCGCACACTCGACATTTCTTTAATAGGAAACTCGACGACTATCTCCGTGGCTGCCAAGCTGAATAACCTTAGTTGGCAACATGGAGAGTCATCATGCAATGGACATTTAACCGACTCGTACTCTCGGGTCTTTTTCTTACTTCCCCTTTCACCTTCACTGGACAAGCCTTCGCTAACCAAGCTGCAGATTCGGTCGCACCAGAGCACAGCACTGGCATTGAGCAAAAGCAGCTGGTCAAAGCTAAAGATTATATGGTTACCGCTGCTAACCCACTGGCGACTCAAGCGGGTGCAGACGTACTTGAGCAAGGCGGGAATGCGATAGATGCCATGGTCGCGGTGCAATTGATGCTCGGCTTAGTTGAACCCCAGTCATCAGGCGTTGGTGGTGGTGCGTTCTTAGTGTATTGGGATAGTGAAAAGCAAAAACTGACCACTTACGACGGACGTGAAACCGCCCCCCTCGCCGTAACGCCAAAGCTATTTTTAGATGAGAACGGTCAGCCATTGCAATTCTACGATGCCGTGGTTGGTGGACGCTCTGTCGCAACACCAGGCACCGTGAAACTATTGTGGGATACTCACCAGAAATACGGCAAGCTGGAATGGAAAAAGATCATTCAGCCTGTTATCTCGCTTGCGGAGCAAGGATTCAAAGTCAGTCCTCGCCTAGCAAGCTTGATAGAAAAAGACGCCGAGCGTTTATCACGCTTTCCAGTCACAAAAGCCTATTTCTTTAACTCGGATGGCTCGCCAAAAACCGAAGGTACGCTATTAAAAAACCCTGAATACGCACAAACGCTGAGTGCTATTGCTAAGCAAGGCGCCCAAGCCTTCTACCATGGGGATATCGCCAGAGACATTATCGAGACGGTACAAAACGCGCCGGGTAACCCCGGTGTATTAGCCCAACCCGACTTTGATACCTACCAAATCAGACAACGTGAGCCGGTTTGTGCAGCATACCAAAGCTATGACATTTGCGGCATGGGACCACCAAGCTCTGGCGCGCTCACCATTGGTCAGATTTTGGCGATCACTGAACAGTACGATCTCAAAGGCTGGGGGGCTAACAGCATTAAATCTTGGCAAGTACTCGCCGATGCATCGCGTCTAGCGTTTGCTGACCGTGGTAAATACATGGCAGACCAAGATTACGTGCCGATGCCAACTCAAGGCTTGCTTGATAAAAGCTACCTCCAGCAGCGAGCAGAGCTGATCCAAGTCGGCAAAGCACTAAGCAAAGTTGAAGCGGGCAATCCTCCGTGGTCGCACGCAATAAACTTAAGCATGGACGAGTCCATTGAACTCCCTTCCACCAGCCATTTCAATATCGTCGATAAGCAAGGCAATGTGGTTTCCATGACGACCACCATTGAGAATGCGTTTGGCTCGCGCTTAATGGTGCGTGGCTTCTTGCTCAATAATGAACTGACCGATTTTTCTTTCCGTACTCATAACGACGGAATCCCAATCGCCAACCGCATAGAACCAGGCAAGCGTCCACGATCTTCAATGGCCCCGACCATTATGATGAAAGATAACAAACCTTACATGGCAATAGGCTCTCCGGGTGGCAGTCGAATCATCGGTTACGTGGCGCAAACCATCATTGCCCACACGCAATGGGATATGGATATCCAACAAGCAATCAATCAACCACGATTACTCGACCGTTTTGGCACCTTAGATATTGAGCAAGGTACCGCTGCAGAAGGCTTACAGCCAGAGCTGGAGAAGATGGGCTTTAAAACCAATGTTCGTGATTTGAATTCTGGACTGCATGCGATACGCATCACAAAAGATGGACTAGAAGGTGCCGCAGATCCTCGTCGAGAAGGAGCAGCAATCGGCAAATAGGCCTGTTTTGCTCGACTCCTTGTGCGAGATCTCTCACAAGGAATGGAGCAAACCTCTCTTTTTTAATGGTAAAACAGCCCACAAATAACCATAAGACATTGAATAGTATAAACATGTTTATTTTTCAAACGCTTTTGATTGAGAAAAATGTGGGCTTCGACCATTGTTGAGAATCGTGAAGAGCGTAATATGAACCTTGTCGGAAGGATGCTGACACGGAACAGGAAACACCACGGATTTGGTGAACTTCAGGAAGAAGAAACGGGTATTCAGGATGAATAGTCGGGCATGGATTGCAAAACTGGACATTGAACGGAATCAATAGCGACTAGGACGGTTGCTACTAAGGACGGGAAATGGACACCTCTGGACGAGGAAAGGACTGAACATCAGGAAGATGTCATGGACACCGCTCAGGGAACAAGTGATGAGAGCTAACGAGGATGGTTAGCAGACCAGGATAAGGTCAAGGACACCGCTAGGAAGGCGACGAAAGGATTAAGCTGAAGGAATGCAGCACGCTATCAAGGATTTGATGCATGGAGCACTTTTAGTAGCTGGATTGCTGCGAGTAAGACTATAACCCCGACGGGCGTAAGCCCTCGGGGTTTTTCTTTGTCTAAAGATAAGCGATTTAGACTAAGAGCCTTTTCGAATAGCGTCATTTAGCTCCCTATCTTTCAGCATTTTGTTGATTCAAAACAGCCAAAACAGAAAGAGCCACCGAAGCAGCTCTTATGTTTATTTTTTCACAAAGCCCTACAGCTTCTCCAGTCTCGCGTAAGCGGTGACTAACCATTTAATGCCTTCACCATTGAAAGCAATCTGAACTCGGCTTTGTGGGCCACTGCCCTCAAAGTTGATGATCGTTCCTTCACCAAATTTCGGATGCATCACACGAGAACCTAGTGAAAAACCAGTCTCATTGAAGTTTTCTTTTACTGCGGTTTGGCTAAAACGTCCACTACTTGAAGGGCGACTCACTTGCGCCTTCATGCGCACTTCATCCAAACACGTTTCTGGTAATTCACGAATAAAGCGCGATGGTTTGTGGTATTTGTCCTGGCCATATAGGCGACGCATTTCCGCGTAAGTAATGTAGAGCTTTTGCATCGCGCGCGTCATACCCACATAACACAGACGGCGCTCTTCTTCTAAGCGCCCTGCCTCTTCAGCGGACATCTGGCTTGGGAACATACCTTCTTCCACACCGACCATGAATACCAATGGGAATTCCAAACCTTTCGCACTGTGAAGCGTCATCAGTTGGACTGCATCTTCAAATTCGTCCGCCTGACCTTCGCCCGCTTCTAGAGCCGCATGTGTTAAAAATGCCGTCAGCAGAGACATTTCTTCCGCTTCTTCTGGTTTTTCGAATTGGCGAGTGGCGGTAACCAGCTCCTCCAAGTTTTCTATGCGAGCTTTAGACTTTTCGCCCTTCTCTTGCTCATACATCGCAAACAAACCCGAGTACTTGATCACGTGGTCCGTTTGCTCGTGCAATGGCATTTCTAGTGTATCGTCTTCCAGCGCGGTGATTAATTCGACAAAACGACTTAACGCACCAGCTGCTCGACCCGGTAATACTTGCTCATCGAGCATTGCCAGACTGGCTTCCCACATAGTGCACCCTCTATCACGAGCTGCACGACGGATAGTCTCTAGCGTCTTATCGCCCAGACCACGTGTTGGGGTATTCACGACACGTTCAAACGCGGCATCATCGTTGCGATTCGCCATCAAACGCAAGTAGCTCAACGCATCTCTGATTTCTTGACGCTCGAAGAATCGCATGCCTCCGTAAATACGGTACGGTAAGCCTGCCTGAATTAATGCTTCTTCCAAAACACGAGATTGCGCGTTGTTACGATACAGCATCGCAGCATCATTCAATGCGCCGCCATTCTCTTGCCACTCTTTGATTTTATTGACCGCAAAGCGCGCTTCGTCAAGCTCGTTATAAGCGCTGTAAACCGAGATCGGCTCTCCCACATTGCCATCCGTCCACAGCTCTTTACCCATACGTTCAGTGTTGTTCGCAATCAAGGTATTGGACGCTTCAAGAATCGTCTTGGTCGAACGATAGTTTTGTTCGAGACGAATGGTGTTCACGCTCGGAAACTCCAGCGTGAACTTCTCAATGTTCTCGACTTTTGCACCGCGCCAACCATAAATTGACTGGTCGTCGTCACCAACAATCATCACGTGACAATCTGGGCCAGCCATCATGCGTAGCCAAGCGTATTGAATGTTGTTGGTGTCTTGGAATTCGTCAACCAAGATATGCTTAAAGCGCGCTTGGTAGTGTTCACGCACAAACTTGTTGTCACGCAGTAGCTCATGCGCGCGCAACAAAATTTCCGCAAAGTCCACTAAGCCAGCACGATCACACGCTTCTTGGTAAGCGGTATACAGCTGCAAATAAGTTTTGGTCACTGGATCGTGATAAGCGTCGATATGCGATGGGCGTAATCCTTCGTCCTTCTTACCATTAATCCACCATGAAACTTGGCGTGCAGGCCACTGCTTTTCATCCAAGTTTTGTGCTTTGATCAAACGCTTTAACAAGCGCTGCTGATCATCGCTGTCTATGATTTGGAAATCTTCCGGTAGCTTGGCATCAAGATAGTGTGCACGCAAAATGCGGTGACAAATACCGTGGAAAGTCCCATTCCACATGCCAGATGCACTGCCCATCATCAACTCTTCAATACGACCACGCATTTCTGCTGCCGCTTTATTGGTGAAGGTGACCGACATGATCGAGAAAGGAGAAGCTTGCTCGACTGACATAAGCCAAGCGATACGGTGAACAAGAACGCGAGTCTTACCACTCCCTGCACCAGCAAGGACAAGTAAGTTTTCTAGAGGAGCTGCAACGGCTTCACGCTGTTTATCGTTTAGACCGTCGAGTAATAGAGATGGATCCATCATGATGAGCTACTGGTTATTTATACATAAAAACCGATTATAACCTAAACAGCTGGGTGCTGTTTAGACAAAACTTGATAAAAAATTCGTTGTTTTTTTAATCTTTCATTCAAAGAGTTAACGAAGGTAATCACTCCAAAACCATTCGCGAGAGTTATTTTTATGAAAGTTTTTCTGCCTCATCTCTATCTTTTAATTTAAGCAGGTGGATAAAGGTTGTACGCCAAACGGCGAATCGACTTGCCGAATGAAAGTAAAAGGAAATCACTCAGAGGAAATTATGATGAAAAAATCGAATCTTGCTGTTACTGCTGCTGTTACTGGCCTTCTTGCTCTTGGTGGCACCATGCTCACCGCAGCCCCTGCTGTCGCAGCAGAAAAAGAAAAGTGTTATGGCGTGGCGAAAGCCGGTAAAAATGACTGCGCAACGAAAAACAGCTCTTGCGCGGGTACCTCTAAAGAAGACAACCAAAAAGATGCTTTTGTTGTCGTTCCTAAAGGATTGTGTGACAAATTGGCTGGCGGTAGCACCAGCGGCTCATAACTCAACATCACAAGTTTCTGTGGGGCGCGTTGCACTTTAACCAACGCCCCCAGTTACTCGCCAATCAGAAAAGGAGTTTCACGTGAAATATCACTCTTTCCATCCTCTTGCTGGCGTTGGATTACGCTCCCCTCATCTCGATTATTTTAGCCAACACAAACCTGAGCTGTCGTGGCTAGAAATCCACAGCGAGAACTACTTTCAGCCCAACTCAGTAGAGCGCCATCAACTACAAGCATTACGCGAGCACTACCAAATTAGTTGCCACGGTATTGGTTTGTCGCTGGGTTCGGTGGAACGTGTGAACCCGAAACATTTAGCGCAACTAAAAGCATTGATAAATACAGTTGACCCGCTCTTCGTTTCTGACCATTTAAGTTGGAGTGAAAATGTTGGTCACTACTTCAATGACCTACTTCCCTTGCCTTACACGGAAGAAGCGCTGCAAGTCTTCACTCGTAACGTGCTTGAAGTGCAAGAACATCTACAACGTGAAATCTTAATTGAGAACCCATCTAGTTATGTGAAGTTTCACCATTCAACCATCAGTGAATGGGACTTTCTTACCGAAGTGCAAAAGCGCACCGACTGTCGTTTATTACTCGACTTAAATAACGTATATGTTTCCGCCTTCAATCACGGTTTTGATTGCGACACATACCTAGATGCGATTCCAGCCGACAAAGTCGACGAGATTCATTTGGCAGGTTTTACTATTAAGACATTGGATAAAGGTGAGATTTGGATTGATACTCATAGCCGTCCCGTCAGTGATGAAGTATGGCAGCTGTTCGTTAGTTGGACACAAAAACACGGCCCTCGCCATACGCTGATTGAATGGGATTTGGATATTCCTGCACCAGAAATCCTCCTTGGCGAAGCAGAAAAAGCATCCTCACTATTGCAGAAAAATCATTTAATTGACCAAAAGAGCAAAAGGAAAGCGTCATGAATCTTGCGACCTTGCAGAGTCAATTTGCTAAAGCCCTACATTATCAAGCGCTCGGTGAAGAATGCGACATTGTGAGTGACAAGTTTACCGCAGATGAACGCATACAGATTTACCGCAATAACTTTATCATCAGCTTGAGTGAGGTATTGGCAGCAACCTACCCAATGGTTGAAGCCTTAGTTGGAAAAGAGTGCTTCGATCAAATTGCTCGCCAACACGTGCTTTCTCACCCCTTAGCAGAAGGTAATGTCGTACATTATGGTGTGGGCTTTCAAGATACGATTATGCAGTTTAGTCAGGTCATGACCCAAGCCCCGTACACTCCTGAAGTCGCAAGGTTTGAATGGCATATGGACTTAGCTCGACAAATACAGAATGAGAAAGTCGAAAAACCAAATCGAATCCCTTTATCTGCACTTGCCCAAGTGACGGAAGAACAACAACCTCAATTGGTGTTTCATTTGCGCACTGGCAGTCGCAGCTTTGACTCAAACTACGCCGTATTTGATCTCTTTCATGCGATTCAACACCAAGAGTTTGAACAGCTCAATATCAATCAATTACAGCGAGGTGTCATCTCGATTCAAGCCAATGGAGAAGCTCAATGTCACGCACTCGATACCGATGTTTTTCAACTGCTGCAATGTTTAGAGCAGAAGCAGAGTTTGAGCGAAATACCCGAAGCTTTGCTCGTTCACCTTAATAGCATCATGGCACTCGATCTCGTTGACGGCTTTACATTGAAATCAATCTAAGGAGCACTCTATGACGAATACGGTTAAAAACTTAGTCAATCGGTACGACGACTTGATCAATACCTTACAAGCTGGCTTTGTCCCTTTACTACTTCTCTTTTGTCGCTTGTGGGTTGCATGGGTGTTCTTCAATTCAGGGTTAATCAAAGTTTCTTCTTGGGATAGCACGCTGTATCTATTCGAATTGGAATACCAAGTGCCACTTTTGCCTTGGGAGTTAGCGGCCTACATGGGAACGGCTGCCGAGTTAATTCTGCCAGTATTTTTAGCGTTGGGATTAATTACCCGCCCGATGGCTGCGATTCTGTTTGTGTTCAATATCATCGCGGTCATCTCTTACCCGGTATTGTGGGAAAAAGGGTTCTATGACCATCAATTGTGGGGATTCATGATTTTAGTGGTCATCGTATGGGGACCGGGAGTTATCTCTATTGACCATGTTATAAAGAACAAGCTGACGCGATAAAAAAATCCCCGCAGTGGCGGGGACTTTTTATTGTTTATTTAAGTAAGCAAGAAGCTCATCAGCTGAGATGCCCTGTTGAGCAAGATCTTTTGCCAACAGCTCAACTTGTTCGCCTTTGCGCGACTCAATCACTTGCTGGAATTGGTACACGATATCACGCAAAATTGGCAGAGGTACTTGTTTAGCCGCACTACGAATACGCTCGGAGCTTTGATTACCCAGCTCATTAAGCAACTTGCCAAACATCACCTTTTCTGGTGAATCTTCCATTTGCTCTAGAATACGAGCCATTTCATACGTGGTTAACGACATTACTTTTTGAGTTCCGTTATGGTGTCAGGAAAAGTCTGAACGACAAATATACACGCCTTACTTACATTGGAAAATACTAAATTACCACTGATTTACGCTTTCGCAAAGCTTGAATGCCAGTTCTTACCTGCTTTTGTAAACAGAACCACTAACGCAGGCAATAGAACCCACATATGAATTGCGATCAGTGTTTGAGGTTCCAAAGATAAACGCTGCAACGTACCAACCAACAAACCAGAGCCACTCATTTGGAACAACCCAAGCAGTGCAGCTGCCGTACCCGCCTTATCACCAAACGGTTCTAATGCTTTCCCTGCTGCTGCACCCAGAATGAATGCAAAACCCACTGACGACATGAAAATAGGTAGCATGAAAGAAAGCGCGGTATTCTGACCATTCATCACTAGCATGATCACACCTGCGAGGCCCAGAGTCGAGATCCCCGTAACTAAGGTGTTGTGCGTGCCAACGCGCTCCATAAACTTAGGCGCAAGCATACAAGCCGCAATATTGATCACTGCATTTACACCAAACCAGAAGGTGAACTCATTCATCGACAACCCCATCCCTGTCATCAATACCGATGGCGCCGAGGTGACATACGCGAGAATAACCGCCATTGCCATTAAACACAGTGAAGCATGGAAGACAAAAGATGGCGTACTAAGCACTGCCCAGTAACGGCTGAGCTTAAACACGGCTTGCTTTTCCGTTGATGGGTTAGTTTCTTTCATCATGAAAAACATCAATGATCCAGACACCACAGCAAAACCCGCCATAAAGCTAAAGTTAGCACGCCAGTCAAATTGCTGAGTTAACCAGCTACCTAGAATTGGAGCTAAAGCCGGAATGAAACAAATCGCACCGTTAAGGTAGCTGATCATTTTGCCACTTTTTTCCGGGCCAAAGATATCGCGAACTGTTGCAAAGGCTGCTACCGATGTCGCACACGCACCTAAGCCTTGTAGCAGTCGGGAAACCAACATCCACTCAATATTTTGAGCACTCCACGCCAATAAAGCGCTCATCGCGTAAATGGTGATACCGCCCAATGCAACAGTTCGACGTCCGAGTTTATCTGCCAAAGGGCCAGCAAACAGTTGCCCTACACCCATCGCAAATAAGAACCAAGTGATCGTGTCTTGTGCTAGCGCATTATCGACCTGAAAAGTGGAAGCAATAAGAGGTAAAGCAGGTAGATAAATATCAATCGCAAGAGGACTGAAAAGAACCAAAAGGGTCAATAACGCCATCTGTTTTTTACTATTAGAAAACTGGCTAGGCACACAACACTCCGAATTGGATAAAGAACTTTGGATAGAGCTTAATCATCTGATGATATGAATGGAAATGATGTATAATCATGAGCATTATTCCTTAGAGGAAATTCACCGTGAACGTCGAAAAACTGGCTCGTATCGATTTAAATCTATTGGTCTGTTTTAAAGTTTTGATAGAAGAGTTAAATGTCACCCGAGCCGCCCACCGACTGTGCTTGAGTCAGTCTGCCGTGAGTAAGTCCTTAGCGAAATTACGTATCCAATTTGATGATCCCCTGTTCACCCGAAACTCGCATGGATTAACACCAACACCGCGCGCTTTGTTTCTTAAACCTAAACTGGATCTGTTGATAAACCAGTTAGAAGTACTGACTCAACCAGAAGAGTTCTCTCCACAAAGTAGCGAATACCGTTTTCAAATAGCAGCGGTTGAAAGTGTTTACCCTTTAATTCTTCCTCATTTCTTACCGGCGATTTTTCAGCAAGCCCCAGGGGTGACGATCAGCACTCACCCTTGGTCCGATAATACTTTTAAAATGCTGCAACGTGGCGAGCTAGACTTAGGCTTAACTGGAAAAGACATCGATATTAATGATGCCAAGCTGACTCTGCTGCCACCCGATGACATATGCGAACTGGAAATTTATCGAGATCACCAGATGTGTATTATTCGCAAAAATCACCCAGCATTAAAACAGCCTTGGAACCTCGAAGCGTATCTCGCCCTGCGTCACGTACAAGTGCGTTGTGACGGCAACGACCGTTGGCTGTTAGATTATCGCCTTGCCGATATTGGCGCCGACCGCGATATTGCCGTCACCGTTCCGGACTTTAATAGTGCCGCAAGTTTATGCTCCTACACTGACTTTATTTTTACCGCCCCAAGCCATTTTGTGCAGCTCGCTGCTAAACAGCTTGATTTGGTCGTACTACCACTCCCGCTAGAATTTCCACCTATGGCTTACACTTTATTCTGGCACCGAGACAGAGAAAACGACCCAGCATTGGGTTGGCTACGTGCGATGATCACACAAAAAACCGATCACCTTAGATAAAAATACCGCTCTCAATTTGCGCTTAGCGGGTAAAATGAGTAGCTTAACTGTCGTAGTCCTTTTTGGCTCATCTATGGCCTAGTTGTACTCCGACTCAACCTAAGTCATTGCAAACTTGCGTTGATCATAAACTGCATGAAGCAGAAGGAAACAGCTCCCACACCTGAGCATGAAGGAGCGGTAATTTGAAGGAATAAAACAGATGCACAACGAAACTCTCAGCCGCGTGAATGCGATTCGCGAATGGCTTATACAACATAATATTGATGCCCTACTGGTTCCTCATGAAGACGAGTACTTGGGCGAATACGTCCCAGCGCACAACGAGCGCTTACATTGGTTAACAGGCTTTACTGGTTCTGCTGGTGCTGCGGTAATCACCAAAGACAAAGCCGCTATCTTTGTTGATGGCCGCTATACCGTTCAAGTCACCAAACAAGTCCCTGGTGACCTATTTGAATATCGTCACCTTATTGAAGAACCAGCTTTAGATTGGGTTCTAGACAACCTGCCAACAAACGCATCTGTCGCAATCGATCCTCGTATGCACAGCTCAGCTTGGCTAGACATGGCACAAGCTAAACTGGCTGGAAAGCTTGAGCTAAATATTCTGACCAACAACCCAATTGATGAGTTGTGGCATGACCGCCCAGCGCCTGTTGTCTCTGACGTTCGCCTGATGCCAACAGAAGCCGTCGGTCAATCAAGTGAGAGTAAGCGTCAAGAGATCGCCCAACTGGTTAAAAAAGCAAGTGCAGATAGCGCTGTGATCACAGCATTAGATTCTATTTGTTGGCTGCTGAATGTACGTGGTTTGGATGTATCACGCCTACCAGTTCTGCTTTCTCACGCGATTCTGCACTCAGATTCAAGCGTGGAATACTTCCTCGATCCTGCTCGTCTACCTGCTGATTTTGACGCTCACGTAGGCAGCGGTGTGACCGTTCACCACCCAGAAGCACTTCAATCTCGCCTTGAAGCCATGACAGGTAAAAAGGTATTAGTTGACCCTGCAATCAGTAACGCTTGGTTTAAGCTAGTACTACAAAACTCTGGTGCGTCCGTGATTGCAGCAGCAGACCCATGTCTGATGCCAAAAGCGGCGAAGAACTCGGTTGAAATTGCGGGTATGAAGGCGTGTCATATCCGTGATGGCGTGGCAATGAGCAAGTTCCTATGTTGGTTAGATGCGGAAGTTGCTGCTGGTAACCTGCATGACGAAGCGACATTAGCAGACAAACTGGAAGCATTTCGTAGCGAAGACCCTACGCTAATGGATCTCAGCTTCGATACCATTTCAGCCGCGGGCGGCAACGCGGCCATGTGTCACTACAATCACGAGAACCAACCTGAACCTGGTAAGTTAGAACTGAACACGCTTTACCTTGTGGACTCAGGCGGTCAGTACCTCGATGGCACTACCGACATCACGCGTACTATCGCGATTGGTCAACCTTCTTCAGAAATGAAGAAGCAATTTACGTTGGCGCTGAAAGGTCATATTGGCGTTGCTCGAGCTCGTTTCCCTAAAGGCACACGTGGTTACCAAATCGATACTCTAGCTCGTCAGCACCTATGGGCGGAAGGTTACGATTACGATCACGGTACTGGTCACGGTGTTGGTCACTTCCTAAGTGTTCATGAAGGCCCAGCAAGCATTTCGAAGAAGCAAATTGATGTGCCTCTATTAGAAGGTATGGTGCTATCAAACGAGCCAGGTTACTACCGTGCAGATGCGTTTGGTATCCGTATTGAAAACCTAGAGCTTGTTGTTGAAACACCAACTAACGGTGACTTCCCTGTTCTGTCATTTGAGTCACTAACACGCTGCCCAATCGACAAACGCAACATCAATGTTGATATGCTAACTCGTCCAGAACTTGCTTGGCTGAATGATTACCATCAGAAAGTATGGGATGAGATTAGCCCGCTAGTTGAAGGTGATGTGAAAGAGTGGCTTCGTCAAGCAACGCTACCTGTAGCACACAGCTAGAAGCTAGAAGCTAGAAAAAATAGAGAGTTGATGTTTTGCATCAACCCTCTTTTCTTTGCCTATGTTTCACGTGAAACATAGCGATGATCAGTGGCTTTATTTGTTGCTTATCCAGAATACGCCGAGTGCCAATCTCGCCATACAGGGTCAAAGCCTTTGGCTCTAATCATATCTTCCACAGAACTAGCACTTCGCTCATCACTGATCTCAAACTGCTCGAGCTCAACATCATCCATCGCATAACCACCCGGCTGAGTTTTCGATGCTGCAGATATACTGGTAATACCTAAAGCCAATGCGTTGTCTCTAAACTTCGGTGACTCACGAGTCGATAATGACAACTCCACTTCTGGATTCAACAAACGATAAGCGCAAATCAACTGAACAAGCTGCTTATCCGTCATTACTGATTTGGGTTGGAGCGCGCCCTCACAAGGACGCAAACGTGGGAAAGAAATTGAGTAACGAGTCTGCCAATACGTGCGCTCAAGATAGTCCAGGTGCGCTGCCACATAAAAACAATCTGTACGCCACTCTTCCAATCCTATCAAAGCGCCAATACCGATCTTATCGATGCCCGCTTTTGCAAGACGATCGGGTGTATCCAATCGGTATTCGAAATCCATCTTATTGCCACGTAAATGGTGCTCAGCATAAGTCGAAGGATGATACGTTTCTTGATAAACCATCACCGCATCCAAACCCAATGTCTTGAGCTCTGCGTATTCGTCTTGATCTAGCGGCTGCACTTCCATCGCCAAATAATTAAAGCGTTGCTTAATCATCGGAACCATTTCGCGGAAGTATTTCATGCCCACTTTGGTTTCGTGTTCGCCAGTCACCAGCAATACGCTATCAAACTTCATGCGTTTAATGGCTTCAACTTCTGCTGCCACTTCGTCCCTATTCAAGGTACGACGCTTGATCTTGTTCTCCATTGAGAAGCCACAATAAGTACAAGCATTGGCACACAAGTTGGAAAGATACAATGGAATGTAAAGCGACATGGTGTTGCCAAACCGCTTGCGAGTTGCCGAGTATGACAACTGCGCCATTTGCTCTAAGTACGCTTCAGCCGCTGGTGAAATTAGCGCTTTAAAGTCTTCCAAATCACGCTTGGGTTTATTCAATGCTCGCTCGACATCTTGTACCGTTTTCGCGTAGATCGACATCGAGATGTCATCCCAATTAAGCTGCTTAAATTGCTCAACGAAGCTCATGTTTTCCTCGCTTAATAGCTAAATCAATCTAGGACTAAAGCTCATCTAGGAATGACGTCAGTGGACTCGACGCAACCGCATGAGAAACCTTACCCGCAAGTCCGGCTTCATAAGCCATACGCCCCGACTCTACCGCCAACTTAAATGCTTTCGCCATCGCAACGGGATCGCTCGAAGCCGCAATTGCGGTATTAACTAGCACGGCATCCGCTCCCATTTCCATCGCACGCGCCGCATGTGAAGGAGCACCAATACCCGCATCGACAACGACAGGAACATTAGCTTGGTCGATAATGATCTCTAGAAAATCGTGAGAAACTATCCCTTTATTAGAACCGATCGGCGCACCTAATGGCATGACCGCAGCACAACCTACTTCTTCCAATCGTTTACACAGAACCGGGTCAGCATGACAGTAAGGAAGGACAATGAAGCCTTCACGAACCAGTTGCTCAGCGGCTGCAAGTGTCTCAATGGGATCGGGCATCAAGTACTTCGGGTCTGGATGAATTTCCAGTTTTAACCAGTTAGTACCTAATGCTTCTCGCGCCAGTTGTGCAGCAAACACAGCATCTTTAGCATTCTTTGCACCTGAGGTGTTCGGCAATAAGTTCACGCCCGCTTGTACTAACGGCAGCAAAATATCGTCTTGTTGGTCGTTCACATCCACACGCTTCAACGCCATAGTCGCAAGTTGAGAACCCGATACTTGAATCGCTTCTGCCATTAATCGGCTGTTGGCGAACTTCCCTGTTCCCGTGAACAGTCTTGATTCGAATTGTTTATCACCAATTTTAAGCATCGACTTTAACCCCCTGCGATCGCTTGAAACAAAGAAATGCTATCTCCTTGTGAAAGAACTGTGCTAGCCCACTCACTGCGCGGCACAACATTGTTATTAATGGCAAAAACACAGCCCATTTCAGGCAGCGCAAATTGACTAATGATTTGCTGTAGATTTGACTCACTGGCAACTTGATGTGACTGGTCATTGATGACAATAGTGATCACATCTAAGTCAGCAGCGGTCATTTGTGTTGTTTGTTGTTCTGATAACGTCATTGCTTCCAACTCTCTTAATTCTGCCCATTACTCGTAAACTAAATCTGAGCACACACTTGGCACTGTTTATCTTTACTTATCGCCATGGTTTGCCATTGCAGCTTCAATCCATCGAACAGGTGTAACTTGGCCGTCTCGACATGAAACTTTCCCGTCGCCAGTTTTTGAATTGCCGCTATCGCTTGGTAGTTACCAAGTGTCCCCACCACCGGACCGACGACACCGCTCTCACTGCATTTTTGCGTTTGCGGTAATTCATCGAACGGATACAAACAGCGGTAACACGCTTTACTCTGCGCTTCTTGTTCACTTGGTGTTTGGTAATCAAAAACAGCGAATTGCCCTTGCCAACCAATTGCCGCCGCCGAGATGAGCGGCGTATTTTGCTCGAAACAAACTTGGTTAATTAGCTGGCGCGTTGGCATGTTATCGGTGCAGTCCAGCACCACATCCGCTAGCATCACCTCAAGCTGCAGCTGTGCTTTGTCTAATCGCTTATTGAGAGCACGAACTTGGACCATAGAATTAAGTTCAGTAAGTTGCTTTACAGTCGCTTTTGTTTTCGCAACTTGGAGGTCTTGCTCACGATAAATGATCTGACGTTGTAGGTTACTGCTATCAACTTCATCATCATCAACCACAACCAATTTACCAACACCCGCTGATGCCAAGTACAAACTCGCTGCGCTTCCTAACCCACCACAACCGATGATTAGCACATGCGATTTACTCAAACGCTCTTGCCCACCTTCAGCAATTTCAGGCAGAGCAACTTGGCGTTGATAGCGAAGGAACTGCTTATCCGTGAGCATGCTCGCCTCTCTTGGTATGCGCCAATTCACTATTCTGATCAGTAAACGTTAGCTGTCTTTCCTTCATCAGTTGTGCAAAAAACTCGATAACGGACTGAGGTGATTCTGCCAAGGTAATAGCTCGCACAACTGCCAAACTAGAAACACCTGTTTGCCAAACTTGGTCTGCATTAGATTGGTCAATGCCACCAATCGCGACCGTCGGAAAGCCAAGTACATAGTCACTACCTGCTTTGTCTTTTGCAGGACGGAAAACCGACTCTGTGTTTCCATAAGGAATGCTATCAATCAGCTTTTGATACAGTGCCAAGCGCACCAAACCTTGTGGTTTCGATGGCATCTGTTTTGTGGTGGTTGGGAAAATATGCCCTAGCGCGATGTAGCTAGGATGAACTTGTACGATGCGCAGTAGTTCGTAATAACCATGAGTAGAAAGACCAAGACGAATGCCGGCTTTAGTTAGCTGAGCCAAATTCGACTCTTCTATGTCTTCTTGTCCTAGGTGAACGCCATAAGCGCCATGCTTGATTGCCAACTGCCAATAGTCATTGATGAACACTTGAGCTTGATACTGACGACCTAGCTCAATTGCTCGAATGATCTGTTGTTCTAAATCGGCTTGTTGTGGGTTCTTTATTCGCAGTTGAATAGTGTTGATGCCTAAAGGCAGTAAACGCTCAATCCAAGCAACATCATCAACGACTGGATAGAGCCCTAGACTTTGCTTAGTTAGAGTTGGAAAGCTAACGCTCTCACCTTGTGCAGACCAACCAACTTGAATACCTAGTCGGTTATCCTCCAGTACAGGTGTGGGGAAATCATCAAATTGGTCAGCCCACTGAGTAGATCGTCCCTCATCAAGGTTGTCATTCAACAGTGTTTCACGTGAAACATTCGCTTGTTGAGTTAGCATTCCTCGAGCAAGTGTTAACGCATCTTCGATAGGAAAATCGAGTACTGTCAGCGTTACTATCCAAGCAAGGTGATGTTCAGGATCGAACATTGCGTTGAATTTGGACTTAACGGAAAGCGCTCTCACTTCGTTGTTAATTGGGTGACGCCAGATATCAAGCTGAAGCATTTTCTCCTTTTCATCGGATACCTGAGTATCAGCAATACCAATATAAATCGCTTTCGACGGTTGCTTAGCACACGCTTCTACCGACAAAGCAGAACGGTAATAGAGCACAAATGAGCTCTCATTCTCAGAGTCATAACCATCAATAAGATCTGTCGTTATGCGTGTGGTCTGTTGGTCGCGAACAAGCTGAATAGATTGAGTTGGGCTCACACCCAACTCAATGTCTTCGATGCTAAAACCCTGTTCTCTCGCCAACAACAAACATTGTTGAACTAAACCTGTTAGCTCAATCAATGATGACGGAATAAGGATTTTGCTCATTAGTCACTTACCTCGGCATGTGCTGCTGGGTGGTATAACTCAGAACCTGTGTCTCTAAATTCTTGAGATTTCTGACGCATCCCCTCAAGAGGATCATCAAGCATTTTGATAGAGATAGCTTGGTCCGCAGCAACTTGCTCAGTGTCTTTCGCGTACTCTCGTACCTCTTGCGAAATCTTCATCGAGCAGAACTTTGGTCCGCACATCGAACAGAAGTGAGCAACTTTGCCGGACTCTTGAGGTAAAGTTTCGTCATGGAAAGCGCGCGCGGTTTCTGGGTCGAGTGACAAGTTGAATTGGTCTTCCCAGCGGAATTCAAAACGTGCTTTAGAAAGCGCGTTATCACGAACTTGTGCGCCAGGGTGCCCTTTAGCTAAATCAGCGGCGTGCGCAGCAAGCTTGTAAGTGATCATGCCTACCTTCACGTCTTCTTTGTTTGGTAAGCCAAGATGCTCTTTAGGTGTTACGTAACAAAGCATCGCACAGCCATACCAGCCAATCATGGCAGCGCCAATACCTGACGTAATATGGTCGTAACCAGGAGCGACGTCTGTCGTCAGTGGACCAAGGGTGTAGAACGGAGCTTCATGGCAGTGCTCTAGCTGCTCTTCCATGTTCTCTTTGATCATGTGCATTGGAACATGGCCAGGACCTTCGATAATCACCTGTACGTCGTATTCCCACGCAACCTTAGTCAACTCACCAAGAGTACGAAGCTCCGCAAATTGCGCTTCGTCATTAGCATCGGCAACCGAACCAGGGCGCAGACCATCACCGAGAGAAAGTGCCACATCATACTTGGCACAGATTTCACAGATCTCTCGGAAGTGGGTGTATAAGAAGCTTTCTTGGTGATGCGCTAAACACCATTTCGCGATGATAGAACCACCACGAGAGACTATGCCAGTAACACGCTTTGCAGTCATTGGCACATAGCGAAGTAGTAAACCGGCATGGATAGTGAAGTAATCAACGCCCTGTTCTGCTTGCTCAATCAGAGTATCGCGCATCACTTCCCAGTTAAGGTTTTCGGCAACTCCATTCACTTTTTCCAGCGCTTGATACATAGGTACGGTACCGATCGGAACCGGGCTGTTACGCAGAATCCACTCGCGAGTTTCGTGGATGTTACGTCCAGTAGAGAGATCCATAACGGTATCCCCACCCCAGCGTGTCGCCCAAACGAGCTTCTCAACTTCTTCCTCAATCGAAGACGTCACCGATGAGTTACCGATATTGGCGTTCACTTTGACCAAAAAGTTACGTCCAATGATCATTGGTTCGGATTCTGGGTGGTTGATATTAGAAGGGATAATCGCGCGACCTTCGGCAACTTCTTTGCGAACAAACTCGGCGGTAATGTCCTTTGGTAGGTTCGCCCCGAAGCTTTGACCTGGATGTTGTTGATTCAGCACTTCATCACGGTACTTGGCACGACCCATGTTTTCACGCAGCGCGATGAATTCCATTTCTGGGGTGATAATACCTTTGCGAGCATAGTGCAGTTGAGTGACGCATTGCCCATCTTTGGCACGTCGAATACGTGGTAGATTGCCGTAACGAAGATCGTCTAGTGTTTCGTCTTCTAAGCGTTCTTTGGTGTACACCGAGCTTACTTCATCGAGTAACTCTGTGTCACCTCGCTCTTCAATCCAGCTTTCTCTTAGCTTTGGTAAGCCGCTATAAAGGTCAATATCGTAGTTCGGATCAGTATAAACACCTGACGTATCGTAGACTCGGACGGCTTCATTCGGCTCGAAAATAGGCGCTTCTTTTGTGCCACCAATCAGACTATCTGCTAGCGCTATTTCACGCATAGGTACACGAACATCTGGACGTGAACCTTCTACATATACTTTTGTGGAATTTGGGTACGGCTGTACCGAGAGTGTTTCAATAAACTGTTTTGCTTCCAGTCTCGCTTGTTTGCGACTCGACATAGCATTTTTCCTTGCTTTGTTATACTAGATAAAAAGTAATTGGATAAAAATGCTTGGCGGATAGATGCGACAAGAGGAGTCAAATTAAGGCTAAATAAAGCTTAAGTAATTTGCCTGTAACAACATTCGACTATTTGATAGGTCAACCAGAAAAAACTCCGGTATAAATATCTTCTCTTGTTCCCTTCGCAGATTCTAATCTGATCAGGTTCAACGGATCCCGAATTAACGGTCTCAGCCTTATGGCACTCCGACAAGTGATATCAGTATATAAAAACGGCCTGGTTAAACCAAGCCGACCTGTTTAATTTTTAACTACTTTGCTAGCTGCGCATCAATAATTGGAAACCGATCCACGCAGCAGAGATGCTCAGCACCACATTTAATAAAATATTTAACCCCATCTTAAGAAACGCACCTTGCTGCATAAGTAAAACATTATCCATAGAAAAGGTGGAAAACGTCGTCAGTGCCCCTAAAAAGCCCAAACCAATCACTTGTCGCCAAGGTTCTGTTGCCAACAGTTCATTGTCGAACGCAGCAATCAACAAGCCCATGATAAATGAACCAACCACATTAACAGTTAGCGTACCGTATGGAAAACCACGCCCCAATAAAATGACACACAGTTCAGATATCAAGTAACGAGAACACGCACCGAAAGCACCACCTAGTGCAATAAAACCAAGAATGGAAAACTGCCCCATAATTCCCCCAACACTATTGATGACGATATTGTAACCAAAACTAAAGCAATATTGATGGTGAAATTTTAGAATTCGACAACGTATTGCATTTAAAACACGCTGAGATTAAAAAAGTTACAGGAGTCACTTTACTTCAATATACCCCATCAAACCGGTTTTCATGTGCTCAATAACATGGCAGTGATACATCCAACGTCCAGGGTTGTTAGCAACAAAGGCAGCTTTGGCACTGCCATTTTTTCCAAGTAAAACCGTATCGGTATGGAACGGTTCGTCGAGTTTCTTTCCATCTAACTCAAGAACAGTAAATGTATGCCCATGAAGATGAATAGGATGATGATATTGAGTAACGTTCTTCAAATTGAAGATATAGGTTTTTCCAAGCTCCAATGTTGAAAGTGGTGCTGGGATATTATCTTTACTCATTCCCTCCCAAGCTCGTTTGTTCATCAGCCAGAATTTAGGTATCGCTTTGCCCGATTTATCGGCAGGAGTGATCGCCCCCTCCCATTCAAACACATAATCGATTTGCTCCGCATTTTCCAAATCAAGATCAGGCACAGGGTTGAGAGGCAATAAAGGCAGTTTCTTGTTGCTTGGCAGGTCAGACTCAACAACTTCAAACTCACACAAGGAGAATGGGAAGCGCCCTTTCATTTGACGCACATAAACACGCTCTCCAGCCTTCGGAGCAATCAATCCGATATCCAATCTCATTCCCGGACCAATTTTGTGTTGAGTGAGCCTATAAGGCGTTTTAACTGGATTGCCATCGATAGCAATAACCCAAGCCTCTGTGCCTTCAATCGCGATCGGATAGGTAATGGTGTTATCGACATTAGCAATTCTTAATCGCGTAGTCGCGTTCTGCTCCAGCGTATAAACAGGCTCATGAATACCATTGACGCTACTCCACTCTCCTGGCGTTCCCATACGTGCACTCAAGCGCGGCACCATTAGGTTCTTCCACTGTCCTTGCTTGTCTAAATGCCAATGCTTGAGGACGACTTCATGCTCTTCATCAAACTGAACAGGCTCAGCCTCTTCAACAATTATTAGCCCAACCAACCCCATACCAAGCTGCTTAACGCTGTTCATGTGTGGGTGATACCAAAACGTACCTGCATCTGGCGGAATAAACTCATACGTAAAAGTCTCTCCGGGCATGATAGGAGCCTGGCTTAAAAACGGAACTCCATCCATTTCAATAGGAATCCTCAAGCCATGCCAATGAATCGTCGTCGGCTCTGATAGCTTATTGATGAAGTTGATTGTTACCTTTTCCCCTTGTCGGCAACGAATTATCGGTGCAGGTATACGCCCATTAAAAGCTAATACCTCAGTATTGAAACCGGGCACTAGTTCAGCCGTAGAAGGCTCTGCAGTGATATCGTATATATACTGCCCCTGCTTATTAGTACTCCTAGATAGAGAACATGCAGGTAGAACAGTAAGCGCGGAGATCGCTAAGGATGATTGAAGGAAGCGTCGACGAGATATATCCATACATAGTTACCCATTAATCCAGATCGGTTGAGTGTAACTAAATATAAATAATGATTCTCATTTATTGCTAACATTTCGGAGCACTTGGTTATAACGACTAGTCTAATAGGTTGGTGAGTAATAAATACTTACAAAGAGCAGCAGGCAGCAGAAAGGCATATAGGTGGGATGAGAGGACAAATGCATAGTGGCAAGCAGATACAAAAAAGGCTCTGACCTAAGTCAGAGCCTTGATATATGGCAGGGGTGGAGAGATTCGAACTCCCAACACGCGGATTTG
>NZ_JBSUGE010000031.1:0-48725 GCF_054064075.1 Vibrio sp. JZG10 | reverse complement strand
CTATGGTCTCGTTCATACTTTGCTTGTACTGCTGGCGGTGCGACTATTGAAACATTAAAAGCTTATGTGGAAAGTCAATCGACCCCAGATTAAGACGCTATCGCGTCTTACGCCTTATATCCTCGCCCTCATCGGGCGAGGGTTTACGGCGAAATTGCTAAATACACGATCCATGAGATAAAGACCCCAACCATCAGGGAGACTATCTCCAAAAACCCCATGAATGCCGTAATGCGGTTCTCTAGGCACAACTTGCAGGCTTGTATCAGCCTTTAAATTGAACGGAGCCAGAGAGGTTGAGTGAGCGCCTAAATAAGCCTCATCAAATTGAAAGAAGCTTTGCTTACTATTTTCAACGAGCTTGCCGACAAGTACCTTTTCACCTGTGCTAAGCGTTCGTTTTACGGTTAGGGCTGATTTAAGCACGTCGAAGCACATCCTCTATTGATTTAAATTCAGGCTCAGACGACTTTGTCAGCTCTTTCACTTTTTTCAAGTCACCGACTGTCTCAAACAGCATGAGGAACTGACGCAATGAGATGTTGCCAGATGACTCAAACTTTCGGATCGTTGCGTAAGGCACGCCAGAGAGATCGGCCATCTTCTGAACACTGAGTTTATCTTTTTTCCGAGCGGACTTGATAAACTCTTTGAGATCCATTTGCAAATCATAAGCGGTATAAAGAGATAACATACATGCCTCGTAAGTTGCTACCATGATATCGATTATAGCACCAATTATGGTTTTATTGCTATTATTGTAGCAAATATAAAGTAATAATAATCATTGCTTCATTAAAACGAATGACGTAAAAAACCATCACCGTGACGGTGATGTTATTATTACTATAATGACAAATTAACGAGTTTTATGGTATAATTTGCTATCATAATAGCAGATTAAAAAAGCAAGGCTGACATCCTTCATGTATACGCGCTAGGAATGTAACCTTAAGTTAAGTTGAAATGCCGCCTTATAAATTAATCTTTTAACTCACTGTTTTTAATAATAAAATCTACATCTCCCTACGTTTTTTGTAATGAGTTAGGCTTAAGGCATTGATTTTATTGGCAGTAAAAAAGGGGAACCGGCTGAATCAGATCCCCCGTAACTTATCAGCCTACTAAGAGCAGAGTTACACTTTTGGGGATTCATAACATTACAATGTCGGTGAAATCGTCAATCGTAATGCCTTTGTGATCTTATGTTCATCGCGAGAGTACAGCGAAAAAGTTCGCAAGCACATAGGTGTTGATTACGCTTGATACTCTTTCATTGTTTCAACTAAGTTATCCAATGAAAATCCACGATATTCAACGTCATAACCTTTTAGATTTAACTTTTTCAAAAGGCAGTGGGACTTCTCTATTAATTTGACCTCACTGTAACGTTTTTGCTGTCTCTTTACTTCGGCAATGAGTATTTTCTTATCTAAGTCATTAATAGCCACTATATCGATCTCATTGTGACCTTTTGCATCCCAGTATCCACCAATCTTTCCGAATTGCTTTGATTCAACCAATATCGCGACGAACAGGCTCTCTAATTCCAGACCAGAGTAAACGGTGAAATCTCGTTCAATATATCTTCGGATGTATTCGTAGTTCTCCATCTCAACAGCACTTTTGTTGGCATGGATGAATCGAAACCAGAAGTTTAGAAACGGATCGGAAATGGAGTAACGAATATCTCGTGAGTTCTCTTTAGAGCTAATCGGGCGCTTTTTGGTAATAACATCAAAAACTTCATCAAGCTTTTCCAGATGAACACCGACACTCATATCTAAGAAGTTTTCAATTCGAGCACGGCTTGTATTGCCTTTTGATATCGCACCAAGAATATCGAAGTAAACTCGATGTTCTGAGCCAAAATCTTCAACGAGTCGATGAGTTCCTTCTTTTATTAGTGGTGAAAATTCGGAGATTACCCCCTCAAATAGGTCATCGTTCTCAGCAGAGAATCGGGTTAACCACTCAAGGTATTTTGGTATCCCGCCAGATAGGCACCACCATCGAAGCATGTTTTCAGCATCAAATTGATCGTGATCTTTCATTACCTCGGCAAGATAAGAGGGCTGCAAAGGTTGAATTTTAAAGAATCTATCATCACGATTGAATAGAGGTTCGTCTTTGCCTTTGAAAATCTTCGTCATCATGCTGTAGAGGGAGCCACAGCACACTAGGTGCATCATCGAGTCTCTCTTGTTTGCATCCCATAAATTTTGAATATCGGAGAATAGAGCAGGGTTGACGATGTCGATATCTTGAAACTCGTCAATGATGATTGTCAGAGGTTTTTGCTTTGTATAATCCAACAAGAACTCAATGATATCTCGCAGTGATTGGGGCTGGAAAAACTTAACACCGAGCTCACTATTGATGATTTCTGCGAATTCAGCCACTAAGGAGCGTTCACTCTTTCGACTTATGAAAAGGTAAAGGAATTTGGTATTTTCTTGGTGAAAAGCTTCGTTTAAAAGACGGGTTTTACCTACGCGTCTTCTCCCAACCATTACGCTAAGTTGCCCCTTTGTTTCTACTATCTGCTCAGAAACAGTTTGTAGAGCTTTTAATTCCTTCTGACGGTTATAAAATTTTTTCATTGCTTTCTACTTTTGCTTTCACGTATTAGCAATAGAATAGAGCATGAGGCATTTAGTGTAAATTAGTTTACTGTAAAAAAAGTTACAGTAAATTTTTTTACAGTAACCAAAAAGCCATGAAGCGGTCTTCAGGCATTAAGGATTGTTGATTTTACTAGCTGTCAATCTGGAATGTTGATTCCGCTAGCTTTGAATCCGATGTTCTACTGCTTGAATCGCCACCGACTCACACGGCAAATATAGAACTACACCCTTATTAAATAATAACCATATCCAATCATTAGAAAAAATGGCCAATTATGGCAAGAGAAGTGTGTACTGCATAAATATTAGGCTAACAACTTTTGAGGCAAATCCGAGCTAGCAGACTCTAATGAACACGCCGACGGACAGAAAAAAGCCCCGCATTAGCGAGGCTCGATGATGTTTATCTGTAGTACTGGTGACGCCTTTTTGAATTATGCTTCCAGCACTTCGCAACGTCATATACGCATGCTGGATAATCATCCCAAGGGTCGGCTAGTGCTTTTCCTCTAGCTGCTCTCAGTTTTATTGGGTACCCTCGACACTCGATTTCATGGAGGAAAAAGTAACTCTTTTCCTGCTTGGTTGAAAAGTGCTTATGAGTCCCACTACGTACACGAGGATACACATCCCACAAATAATGCCCATACTCCTTGTCTCGGCTTCGGTACTGTTGCTTTAGTTTTTTCATTTACCCTCCAGGTTTACGTTACCTAGAAGGGATCCTTTGCAAAGTAGTTCATCTTAAAACCTATCAACTTCGTCTGTTGTGACCGATTTCCGTTAACCTTTTCTTGCTTAAAGCATACACAGCGATACGATATTTGGATTACTTCTATACCCGTTCAACTTGAAGATGCAGGTTTCAACAACTGAAAATTATCCGTAATTCCGGACGTCAGTGAAACTGTGTCATAGCCCGCTTAAGTGGTGAGCGACGCTACCACAAACCCTAATTTTTGCACCGTAAACACAAAAGCCAAATCAAGCCAAAACCGCCGAGCGTTGCGAATCCGTCTTAAAGCATTTGATGTGTTAAGCGACATATGTAACTGAATTTTCTTCACACCAATCTTTCAGAGCTTGTTTTGTGGCTAAACTTTGAAACTGATACCACTGCTCTGTTGCGCCAATTTGTTCTAAACGATGCTTAAATTTAGCAAAAGCACCTTTTCGGCTGAAGTAATCAGATATCAAATCGTATTCACTTGGCAACTCTCGGGAAACAAATTCTAGAACGGTTCTTCGACCTAAACCTAAATCACACTTACTCGGAATACAAAGGTAATGATCTGAGTCCTCGATATCGTCAGGTACAACCTCATCTACGCCATCACCAATGTAGTGAATTTGCCCAGACTGCGTATTCAAATACGCCTCAGCACCAAAACTCAAATCCCCAGAAACAAACTCCATTGCCATTTCCAAGTCATTAAGATCTACCGGCATATTGACCTCCATTTCTTCCTGACACATAGACGCGTTAAGTTGATGAGATGGTCTCCCCTCCCCCTACCACTTCACATGGTCATAAGCCATGCTTGGGGTGTTCAGGTCCTGAAGCAAAAGGAGAAGACCCATGACTCAGCATAAAATCATCGGCATCGACTTAGCAAAAAATATTCTCTTCCTTGTTGAAATCAATCATAAAGGAAAGAACCTCAATCGTAAAAACCTCAACGAAGTAAACTACTTAACTATGTCGCAATGCAAAGTCCATGCATCATCGCGATGGAGGCTTGCTCTGGTGCACATTACTGGGCTCGCGAATTCGAAAAGTTAGGGCATCAAGTTCTTTTGTACCCACCTCAGCATGTCAAAAATCAGCGCCGTAAACAAAAGAATGACTACAACGATGCTGAAGCGATTGCTGAACTCGCACTCTATCAACGGGCCTACCCTGTCAACAGCAAGATATTCAATCATTGATTCGAATGCGCAGGCTATATGTCACCGAGAGAACCCGCCTGATTAATCAGGTTCGAAGGCTAATTGCCGAGTACGGTATCATCATCTCGCAAGGAAAAGCGTCTTTTAGGCAAGCTATTCCCGAAATACTGGAAGACATCGAAAACCAGCTCTCACCAATATTACGTGAGCTTCTATCTCGTCAGTACGAACGCTATTTATATATCGATGAACAGATCCAATGGTTTGAAGATAAACTCAACCAAACCGTTAAACAATTTGATAATGCCAAGCGGCTGATGTCTATCCCTGGCTTTGGACCACTCACTAGCCAAGCCGTTGCCGTATGGCTCGGCTCAGGCCAACAGTTTAAGACTGGGCGAGATGCATCCGCTGCGATGGGGCTGGTCCCGAAACAAGATACGAAGGGTGGAAAGGTCATTCTTCTCGGGATAACCAAACAAGGTAATACTTACATTCGATCTTTACTGGTTCATGGTGCTAGAGCCGCTTTAAGACGAGCCAAATTCAAATCCGATAAACTCAATAAATGGATACTTGAGTTACAAGAACGACGAGGCCCCAACCGTGCTGCGGTAGCACTCGCGAATAAATTAATGCGGATCGCTTGGGCCATTATAACCAAAAACAAAGAGTACCAACCAGCATAAAACAATATGCATCACCAACCCTTTGCAAAGTACGTAGTGAGATGAATAACAGGATAAATCCTACACGTTGAAAACCTTATGCTCACACTGGCTTTAAAGTCGATAAGTTGATCAGGACTGCGTGTTCGACTGCCTCACCTTGGCCAAGACAATGGCCGCAAAACAGGCCGTATATATGGTAGTTAACCTGCGCTTTTAATCATGCTACTGACTTGCAAAACCGGGGGAGACCATATAGGTGAACAACGCCAACCACCTAACCTGATCCATTGTACCTTAACCACTAAATTCAAATTGAACTGAAATCGCCAAGCGTTGAGGATCCGTCTGGAACGCTTACTGGTTAGTTGCCCATCTCGGAGTCTAGTGCTAACATTTGTACACACACCAACAAAGGGATACATCATGGACACTAGAATTCAATTTCGTGTTGGTGAGGAAACAAAACGCCTAGCTCAACAAATGGCTGAAAGCCAAGGTCGCACACTGAGTGATGCTTGCCGTGAACTTACTGAGCAACTCGCTGAACAACAAAGAAAAACATTATCTCACGATGCATGGCTAACTGAACAAGTAAACCTAGCATTTGAGAAGCTCGACTCAGGAAAAGCGGATTTCGTTGAACACCAAACTGCTAAATCTCGAATGGAAGAACGCAAAGCCAGGATCCGCAATCGAGGTAAGCAATGATTTTATGGGAAGAAGAGTCACTTAATGATCGCGAAAAGATCTTTGAGTTTTTCTATGACTTCAACCCTGATGCAGCAGAGAAAACTGACAACCTCATTGAAGCAAAAGTAGAAAACTTGCTAGAGCAGCCTCTGATAGGTGTGCAACGAGATGGTATTCGTGGGCGATTGCTCATTATTCCCGAGATATCGATGATCGCCCCATATTGGGTTGATGGCGATATCATTCGAATTATGCGCGTACTCCACCAGAAACAAAAATTCCCTATGGATTGATTGCTTCCTCTGGAGAACGCCCTGCTAAGGGGTGAGCAACGCAATACCGAAGCCGCCGCATACCACCTTAAACACTAAACACAACGCATAGTGAAAATGCCACGCGTTGCGAATCACTCTTAACCAGTTTGTTATAACACAGTTTTACACGTCATCTTCCGATAAAATTTGACGACAATTACGAACTGTTAGTACACGAATTTCGTGGCTTAAGCTGTAGATTAAGACGATAGTGACCGAAGATGATTTCGCGATAGTTCGTATGGGGCATTTCAGGGACAAACCGCCCCATTTCAAGCCTACTTCCAAGTAGTTAAGTTTTATCAAAAACTTCGTTTACCCACTTATCTGCCGCAGGTGGATTATCCAAAGAAATAAACTCCGCTGCATCGCCTAGCTTCTGAAGCGCTAATGGAGACCAGACTACTTTCATTTCTTAATGCGCGCCAGTACTTGAGCACGCGCATCATCATTGGAAACACCAAGACCAGAAGCTAATTGAGCTTCTGCTGTGCGCATTTCTTCCAGTAATTCGATTTTCTCTTGCATTGCTTCATACTCCGCAACATCGAGAACAACAGCAACACCTTTACCACGTTGCGTAATAACCAATGGACGACGAGTCTCATTGATTTGTTTGATGTATGAAGCTACACCGGCACGAAACTCAGACAAAGGCTGAATATCTTGGTCGAAATGAATACGACTCATATTGAACTCCGATTAGTACAAAATAACGTACAAATAATAGTTCAACTAACCGTTTTGAACAAGAAGTTGATTCTGTGTTATCAACGCCTTGTTAAGGTGATGTGAGGCACGCAATACCTAAGCTTCCGCATACCACCTTAATCACTAAATTCAACGCATAGTAAAAATGCCGCGCGTTGCGAATCACTCTTAAAACAGTTTGTTAGCCGCTCATTCTCAAAGATTATTGCTTACTTAGCAGGAACTTGCGCAAATCTCTCTCAGCACACATAACAAACAGAATAAATACTTTGTCACCGTCTTGTTTATAGAAAACACGACATGGATTAACTACAGCTTCACGATAACTTAAATGTTCTAGTTTGGGCGGAATGCGACCCGATTCAGGGAAAGCTTCTAGGCGTACAACCTTAGAGAAGATCGTTTGAACCAATGGCTTTGCAGCTACAACATTTTCAAGCGCAATGTATTCAGCGATATCATTGAGGTCAGATAGCGCTGGCTCAGTCCAGATTATTTCAGCCATTTCGACATTTTGTCCTTGGCTTCATCGTGACTCACCACTTTACCGTCAGCTATGCGCGTTCGCCTCGTGCAATCCCTTCTAGAATCACCAAACGATTTTGCATAAACTCGTAATCATCAACATCAACCAGGTATGCCGATGGTTTACCATGTTCGGTAATTAACACTGGCTCTTTAGTATCGTGAAGTTCGGCAAGGATCTTAGTTGCTTGGCGTTTGAGTGATGTAACTAGTTCTACTTTCATGAGAGCTACTCCAAAGGAATACTAAAGTGACACTATTCTATCACTTTGAGTATAGCAAGCTCCATGACGGCTAGACGCGGCGTTAAGTTGAGCAACGCCACCACTGTGCCTAACCTATTGTGCTGTAAACACTAAAGCCGATCCAAACCGAAATTGCCAAGCGTTGGGAATCTGTCTTAAACGCTTTGTCTACCGCTGTCTGCCGCTCCAGGCGAACTGTTCCCAAAGGCAGTTCTATTCAACCATTTAAACCACTTTCTCTATCAATTTATTATTTTTGAGATCAATCTTCCAAATTTTCACAATAAGTGAGAGGTTAGTTCAAAACGTATTTCAACCACCGATGAAATGTGATTATGATGAAAAAACACACAGGAGCACCATATATCGATCAGACCATAGCCACACACCCAACATGTAGACATTTCGTGTTTCACTGACAGAGAAAGCGGAGCGAAATAATGAGACCAAAAATAAAGAAAATAGGATTACCCACCCTTAGCCTTCAACTGCATCCATTACTCCATTCATTAACGCAAGACGATCGCTTTCAGTTAACACAAACGCCATCGCTCGATGCTATCTCGGTACACCACCTACAGCGCCTCCTCGACTGTCACCCGATCCCCGTCACACGGCCCACCACCACTGAGCATTACCAATGTCTCGTGCCGATCCCCTTTATTGAACGATTGCGAACTCATCCACAACGCGCCGATTTGGTGGTGACCCTACTCATTTATGACGACGACGAGATCCAAAACGCACTCACCAGCTTTCTCTTATTTGAGCCAGCACTGGCACTCTCCACTCAAACGTTTCAGACCCAGAATATCCATCTCCGCCTTCGTCAATTCAAAGCACAGGCCATCCCCTCGCCAACCAAAAGAGCACTCGCCGCGCTCGCAGATTGTTCTCCATCGGCATTTCGATGAACAAAGGAGAAAGCCGTGATGATGACCTTTCAACATTTAGCTCGCGAAAACCGCCAAAAGAACGCTGGCGGATGTTATCCGGATGCGCTGGCTCATGCGACAACACTGGCCATTATGCTGCGCAGACTGGCTCGGGAAGATCCCAAGGACCGCCCAGCCATGACGGTGGTCGCATTGTTTCTTTGGCTGACTCAAACCTGGCCCGACATCCATCAACCCAGTAATATCCCCGATTTTGTAAAAATCTCCGGATCAGCACCGTGTCGGGAACATGTCTTTCGTACCTACAAAGATGGTGCGCTCTCATGGGCGGAATACGCACATAGTTATCATGACGGAAAGAAGACACATTACTTATGGCAACCACTCCCGACCTACCTCAATGCTTTTTTCCAGCCATTCATCAGCGCGCAAAGTTATGAGACCCCCTTCCTACGACCGAAAGCTAAAGTCCGCCTGTTTCAGATCATGAACAAAAAATGGCGAACGCCGGAGTCACTGAATGATTATCCGCGAGTAAGAAAAGACACCTTTCATCAATATCTGATTGATTGCGCCCAGGTTGACAATACCCTTACCCCTATCCCTCGCGCTCAGATTGTGTCTCCTAACCGAAAGCATCATAAACACGCCGACACTTATCAGCGCAGCGACAGTGATCGGGTTCGATACAAGCTGTTTGATGCCTATAACCGCTACTTGTCGCGACTCGTACGAGCGGCCCGCAATGCCAAGTTATCGCCACACTTTGACGTATTTATCGGCCAGCACGCCATCAACCTGATCGCGGAGCATCCCAAGATGGCTCCGTACCTCACTCAATCGGGGCGGATCGCTCAGACCGTTTTAGATACGTCCAATGGGACTCAGCAAAGTATCCGCAGTCCCGCCATCCCATTAGGCAGTCAACGCTACCTGGAGGAAAATGCCGTCACTCGTTTCTTTGATGGCCTGTTTGGGCATGTCAGCGCCCTAAAACCCGATCAACCCGCCAATAAAAATCGGTGGGCAGCCTATTACAATAGCGCGACCTATCGCCTGGCGTTACTGTTCATTGTACTGACGGGGACGCGCCCTACGCATGGGATCAGTATTTTGGCGCAATACTATTGGGGAGGCGACATGGTGTTTGTCAAAGACAAAGGACGACTGCGACAAGTCATCCTTTGTGACTATCTCCAGCGTGAAATCCAGCACTACCGAGCGCTTCAATCGGCAGTACTCTCTATGTGGGGAACCCGCCCAACCTTAGACGAAATGTGGTTCTGCCTCGACGACCATGGCCAGCCTTACCGATTATCCAACTGTGCCTTACGCCAGTTTATGCATCAGCACTGGCCTGGCATTGTGCCCTACCAGCTTCGTCACTTCTTTGCCCAAAGTGCTGTCAATAATGTCTCCTCGACTCGATTGCTCGACCAGGACATCGACCGTCTGATGGGTCACGAAAATCTCGGCGAACATTTGGGCAGCGATATGATCTTTCCAGAGACCTTTGATGCGATGAAAGTCTATCTCAACCAGTACGCTGAAAGGCTGGGACTGCAGGAGTTTGCGTATGTCTAAATTCATTCAAGCCCTTGCAGAGTCCATACACTATCACTTTGCACAATCCGGACAAGCATGCTCTGCACTGGAAGAGTTGGTCTGGGTGCTTAATCGCTGGCACATTGTTGACCATAAAACTCGTTCACTCAGTAAAACCGATATTGAGCCGATTAAAAAGCAGATAAAAATCGTCCCTACCGGCAAACAAAAACACTACCAGCAAGCCCTTAACGATATCTTGTTTTATCTTCAGGATGCCTGCCATTGGACACTGCCTAAAGAACATCAGCCTGGCATTCAAGACACAGAGTATGCGTGGTTTGAGTCCATTGCCGGCGAGTCACAACTCGCCAAGCAGGTATTTAGCCGCTATCAGCAACAAAAAGCGCAGTACTTGATCACTCGAGGCGAACTTTCTCCAGCGTTCATCGCCCTGATGATTGGTTTTGAGGTTGCCCCCTTGTCATTGCATCACATTTCTCAATTATTAAGCGATCCCACGTCGATGATCTCGGAAAACGCGGTGCCCCGTCTTCGGGTGCGCCACCGAAAATCGGGCAAAGAGGAGTGTCGTTATACTCATTATCATCTCCCACTGATGAGCTATCGGTTACTCAGTGATTATTATGCGCAATCCCCCGATCCGCTGAGCGAACACCACCTTCATCAGCAACTGACGCAGTGGTTACATAGCCATGCGCTGCCACCCGCGGATCGGCTCAAATGGTCACGACGGTTTCAGATCAGCTGGTATGTCCGTCATCACTTACCCCCACTTTTCATCAAAGATCTCGCTGTCCCTGAACGGCATGTCAGTCTAATCCGCGAGCAGCAAACCTCGCCGCTCAAGCCATCCGATATTTATGCGATTGACTGGGACGTCCATTGGTTTGAACACTTAGCGCCATCCAACGGCAAACCACCGTGGCCTCATCGCGATTTGATCAAAGCGTATTCCTCGTCAAAACCGCTCCCCGCTGCGCCCACCCAGGACGAGAAGAACCTGTTACCACGTTTGTTGTATGAGTATACGCATCAGTTGATCACGGCCGGCGGGGTGAAAAAAACGACGCTGGCCGCCAACACCATCGTCAAATACACTCGCCTTGAAAGTACCCTGGAAGCCTATCCGCTGTCTTATGCGGATGCCATCAACGAAGAGGCGATCAACGCTTGGGCTCAGACGGTGTATGACTCGCTCACGACGGAGTCTCACCAACAGATCTTTGTGTATTTTCTGCGCTTTCTCAGTATTCAGGAGCAAACAGACAGCCTTGATCTGGCGCTGTTCGCACCACCGACCATGTCGTCTTCAGTGAGTCCGGCTCGTTTGACGCTGGCGCAGTTCGATACCCTCATCCACACGTTGATCGTCACCAATACCACGCACCCTTTTCGAAGTTTATTTGCTGTCATGGCCACGCTTCTGGGCTTTTTCGGCATGCTTCGTCGGGGTGAAGTCCTGCGCCTACGTTGCCAAGATATTCAATTTGTGCCCAAAACAGGGCTACTGACATTGGCCATCACGAATACCACAGAAGGGCGAACCAAAAACGGTCAGCCTCGCACGGTGTATACCACCATTCCCAAGCAGTATCGCAAACTGTTCCAGGTGATCTTAACCATCAAAAAAGACGATCCCCCGGAAAGCCCGCTCTTAGGATTTAAAGGAGAAAAATACCATTCCCGACAGCTTTATTACTTCGTCCCGATCACTCGAGCCCTAAAAATGCGCTTCGGTACGCAGATGAAGTTTCATCATCTTCGTCATTCCGGCGTGCATATGTTGATGATCCAGGTGCTGCATTTTGTTAGCCGCACACCGGCGCAAGCCCGAGGGGACACACGTCTGGAAAAGGAAGTCATGTCGGATAGCGTTATTGCCACCCGATTCAACTACTGGCTGGAAGGACGAGAACTCAGTGAAGTGAACGATGGCATTTTCTTTGATGAAGTCTGCAAGCAGATTGGTCACACCCATTATTCGACGACCCGATGGTCTTACTTACACGACATTGACTGGCTCCTTCCGATCATCAGTCAGGCGCACCAACCGTACATTGCCAGAGACTATACGCACTCAGAGCTCCGGTATCTGATGGGACTGTCCCCGCAATCCAATGATTTATCCAGACGCCTGATACGACTGAGCCCCGAGTACGCTCAGAAAACCCTGGGTGAAAAACGCAGTCAGACCATTACACTCACGGACACCGACTTGCGCGCCGCCATTTTGGGCAAACCGCCAGTACCCAAAGAGGTCCCTCCGCCCGATCATTATAGAGATTGGCAGCGCTCTATTCACACCAGCACCGACACGTTACTCGGTTTTCTCTTTAAAACCATGATGGTCAATCAATCGCTCGATCTCGCCGCGCTCAGTCAAATCTGGAGCCAAGGCTGTCAACATGATATTCAACCCATCGATAAAAAGCAGCGCACCGCCTTTCGTCAGCTCCCTCCGATTGAATTATCGGGCGATGGGCGCTCGCTTCAAATGACGATGGCCTGCAACCTGAAAAATGCGCGCGCTTTTGCGGCCGCTTTTCGGCACAAAGAGTGGCGATGGTTAACTTGTCTCTTCGAGCTCGCGGTGAATCGAAAACTCAACCGAGCTCGGCAAATGGCCCTGCTTGAGCAGCATTATGTCCAAGGCAAAGAAACCGTTCACGTCACTCAGCACCCATTAGGCCAGACATCGCTCACTATCGTTCTGACGCCTAAGTTGCCACTTTCCAAGCCGGTTCTCACGTTCACTCAACAATTTATCGAATCTATGTCATCACAAAAGGCCACATCATGAACATCATCATTCCAGCCAGTAAACGCCCGCTTCTTCAAACCTTGTCAGAACGTATCGATACGCACTATGTCGATTGTGTGGTGACCGTACTCACTAATAAAACGGCGAACACTATCACCTTTATCGGCGGGCAATCCCCCTTTTGCTCAGAATATCTGTTGATCCTGGATAAGCGCTCCACGGGTCTAAAAGACAAACAGTTCTCCATCGATGGCAGCTTCGCGAAACAGCTCATCCATTATTTTGTCGAAGACCAAGACATCGAACTGGAGTTCGACATCAACGCCTCTGGAACCATGTTCGTGGAATTAGTTGATACGACCGCGCTTGCCAAAGATCAATATCAAACGGCGGCGCTGCGCCGCTGTCAGTGCGGGGATGCATCCGATGATCATTTGAACTATTTGACGGATAATCAGCACCGCCCGACCACCACCGCATCCAAAGCCACCATCGAACGCATCGTGTACGAAGCACAAGAAAACGTTCCGTTTGAGTTCCTGGAACTGAACAAAGAAAAACAGCACCTCCGAATTCAGCGTCAAGGTGAAGTCGAAGATAAATCGCTGCCCCGAGACCTAACCCTGCCCGTTTCACTGGTTTTAACGCCCGAGACCACGAAGCAAATGACCGAGCTTTGTCGCATCACCAGTGGTAATGAGATTGAAATCGCTCAGCAGGGCGAGACGGTCACCTTCAAAGCGCCAGAATGTACCTTGACCTGCTCGATAGCGGGGGTCGAAGCGTTCTACCAGAAAAAGCCCGATCCGATACGCACGTTAAAATATGTTGCTCTGAACCTGTTCGCGTTTAAAAAAGAACTCGAACATTGCTTTAAAAATTACGGACGGATCAAAAAAGCCAATGACGCCCTGCTTTATTTAGGCGAGAACCAAGCGGCGATTGCGGTGCTGACCGACCCTTATGAGTTTGTGCATCCCATTCATGTGTTTGAAGTCGGTCAAAGCGAACCTCATGCCGGCTCACTGTTTCGTTTCTCACCGCGTGATTTAGAGAACATCCAGATCAAAAACTCGTTGGACGCCAAAAAGACCCGAATCGACATTTTTGAAACTTCACACGGCGAGCTCAAGTTGGGTGTGTACTATTCCCTGGAAGAGAAACTCCCGTATGACACCATTGCCATCGAAAAAGACGAACGTCACCTGAAAAAAGTGCTCGCGATGATAGAGAGCATTGAAACAAAACAGGGAGAGACTCCAACCACCGTATCAGAGCAACAAGGCGATCTGTTTACCTTTGACGATGATGAGTAAAGCAGAGAGGATGAGTAAAAACACAAGTGGAAAGAAGAGTAAAGATAAAAATACTGGAAAAACAAGCAGATGGGATAGGAAGGCGGCCACCTCCCTATCCCGTACCGGCTGCGTGGAGTTTCGTTATATGCCAGTAATCAGAAAGTCGATAGCGGCAATAATTTCGTCTCTAAAAGTGCTTAGCTCATTGACAGGTTCACATAGAATTTTAGTTGGTACACTTGCCATTTGATGGGTCAAAATGACGAAGTCACCTTCATCAATGTGTATCACAGGGCATAGGTGACTAGGTGCTTTCTTTTCTAACATCTCAACAGGCGTTAGTGGGATGACTAATCGAGTATTCAGTGTATGGAGCAATTCGCTCTGAACGTCTACAAAGTAAGGGTAAGCAGTTGCAGTGCTCTTATCGTTGTTTTGGTATAGCGCAAATTGTGACATTAGAATACTCGGTAAGAATCAGAAAATAGACCATGTTTTTCAGTTAGCTCGTTACAAGCATTGATAGCTTCAACATTTTGCTCTTGCCATTCAGCTTTAAGGCGTTGGCTTACTTCTTTCTCCAGTGCTTTTTCCATTGTCGCTGACAAGTTAATCTTTAGACGTTTCGCCTCTGCTAGCAGCTCGCTATTCAAACTTAAGTTGACAGCTTTCTTTGGGGCTTGTGTATTAAATGCGTTTTTCATAGTATCAACTCATGCGTGTGTTGTATGCGCATCAATTATAGACATGAACTAGGCATATAACAACTATGGCGTCAATCGTTAATTTTTGGCGCTATTGTTATCCCACATTACACCGTCTCTGAGCATCGAGTTTAAGATCACAACCATTTAAGAGTGATTCGCGGCGTTAAGGCTGTAGAATTTCTCTATTTTTAGCCAATTTCATCCGATTTTAGGGTTAGTTGCGCGGTCTAGATCAGCTTAAATACTGCGCTGTGATATTGGTGCTTACCATGACAGCGGAAGGTGTAGAGTAGAAAGGAGAGCTTGGCGGAATTTTTAGCTCTTTTTGGAGATTTTTCCTTCTATTCGATGTGATTTCGCAGCTTTTCTATGTTATGGAGCATACTGAACATCGCCCATTGGGCGTTCACTTTCTCTTTTCCTCTAAGCGTGAACCTATTCATCTGCTTATTGATCGTGATGTTGACAAAAACAGGCTCAACATATCCAAGCCGTTTACTGTATTGCCACCTGCCTTCAGGGCTATCAATCTTGTCTTTCATGGCTTGCATGTGGTCAAAGTCTTTGGTTTTTTTGTAGATAAAGAAGACTTGTCGGCCTTGCTGCTTACCCGGTGGTTTTCTCATGCACTGCGACTGATGAATACATTGTCGGCAGTCGTTTAAATAGCCACAAAACTGAGTGCCACGCTCTCCACGTATTACTGCATTTTTGCTGCTGATGCGCATCATATTTCCTGCAGGGCACCGACAGGTCATGGCTTCTTGGTCGAACTCGAACATGCTGTTCGTGCTGCGGGGTTATCCCTAATAGCAGTCCGAAAGGTAGAGCTTGTCTTGGAATAAGAAAATGGGTGTGCTCTGAGTGCGGAGCAGAGCACGCGATATAAATGCGGCCAACAACATTCTCGCGGTGGGGCATCGCCGTCTAGCTGTAGGAACCCCCTCGGTTTAGCGAGGGGAGGATGTCAAGCTGGAGACCGGCGAAAATGCCTTTCTCAATGCCAAAGACATCAAACACAAACACGACATGGTGCATCGCATCAATTTAAGTGAGCTGGCGAAAGTGCCGATAACGGACATCACGTCGGCTAAGCAGATCAAACTTGCGCTACTCAAAAATGCGAGTGAAGGCGTGTATAAGCTTGGCTTTTATAATGATGTGAAAGGCGAGCACCCTTACGCGTATGTCGACGATGTCGCGCCCGATAAGCTCTCACTGGTCCTAGACGCCAAAAACAAACTCGAGGCGAAGCTCGAAGGCAAAGTGGATGATGAAACAGCTCGGATTGACATGGTTGGCTATGATGACATTTAACATTTGCCGAAAAAAAGCACTGGACAAATATCCAGCACCTGATATGGTAATTGATGAGATTTTCACCAATAGTGCCCCAAACGGCATTATGCGGAAATCAAACAAGCAGTTGGGATAGGAAGGCGGCAACCTTCCTACCCCGTATCGGCTGCCCGAACGTTTAAACCCGACCCAGCCGATGGCTCGATTCTAACGAATTCCATCGGTCAGGGACAGATCTATTTACGGATCTCATACTGATGGAGGCCAACATGGCGCACATTCGTATTCGCCCAAACGGGCGCATTCAATTCGATCTTCATTTGTACGGCCGCCGCTTTCGTGAAGGCACAAAGCAAATGGCGACCCCGAAAAACCTCAGTCAAGCCAAAGCCCTTCTCAAGCAAATGAATGCTGAGATCGCGTTGAACACCTTCCAATATCGCGACTATTTTCCCGAAAGCAAAAAGGTCCGGATTTTTGAGGCGCTGCAACGAGCAAAGCACCCCGACCGTCTTTATCCATTTTTTGATGATTTCGCCAACGAGTGGTTTGACCGCCAAAAAGGCAAATGGAAAAACAGCTATCAACAAACAGTGCGTAACACCTTAGACCTTTATCTGATCCCAAATTTTGGCAACACGCTCATTAATGAAGTGACGCTCGCCAATGTGGAATTCTTTCGAGAAACACTCATCAACCAACGGGACGACAAGGGCCATCGTAAGCTCTCCAACAAACGCATCAACGGCATCTTTTGGCCGCTGGTCTCCATTTTAGGCCTCGCCGCAGATGAGCACCAGTTTACCTACCCACTTCGTCGCTATAAAACGCTCAAAGAAGAAAAAGCCGATTCTCACCCGATGACCATACAGGAAGTTCAGCGTTTTCTAGAGACAGTACCTGCCCAGTGGCGTGACTATTTTATCGTCCGATTCTGGACCGGGATCCGCAGTTGTGAAATTCATGGCCTACATTGGGAGCACATCGACTTTGAGCACCGCCTCATTTGTGTTCGTCAGAATATGGTTAATGGCGAACTGGGGGACGTGAAAACCCCCAAATCACGCCGAGAGCTCAAAATGTGTGACACCCTGCTAGCGGTGTTTACCCGTCTAAAAGAACAAAAAACGGATGACTCGCCTTTTGTGTTTACCCACCAAGGAAAGCCACTCGACACCCACTTTGTCAGCAAAAAACTGTGGTATCCAACGCTTGAAAAAGCGGGCCTTAAACGCCGACGCCCCTATGAAACCAGACATACCGCCGCCGTCCTTCATATCGCCGCACACGAAAACCCGCTTTATATCTCGCACATGCTTGGGCACAGTGATACGAGCTTATTGTTCAAAGTCTATGCCCCGTATGTGGCCAATGCATCAAGAAGCGATGGCAGTGCGTTTAATGAGCTGATGAAACAGGAGGGACTATGATGAATGATACTCTCTCATTTGAAGCGCAATGGGATAAGCTTCATGCCTTGCTTGATTTTCAACACGCGCATGACAATACGCTGACCATCATCGCATTAGGCGGGTTATCTCAAGATGTACAACGGCTTTGGTGGCAGTCCGAAGCGCCCTTTGATTTGCAGCCTTCGGCACTTTTACAAGATAGCCTGTCGCTGTATGCCCAGCGTGGCTGGCAGCAATACCGACACGATAGTACTTTGTTTCATGCCCTCAATGAGCACGTAACCGCGTGTTTTGGCTGTCAGCGCCATTGTTATTTTGACCTTGAGTTACACCAACGCTATCCCGATCTGCCATTGATTAAGTTTTGGCTCGCGTCAGCATCATGTTGCTGCCGAGAGTATCCGGTGAATCAGGGAGATTTGTGGCTGCAACACCTCCGCTTAACCCAGGCCATGAGCCTTGCAATGGAGCAACGGTCTTATGATCCGGAACGACTCATCGGGTATGGCGAACAATGGGTGATGATCATGGATGTGGAAACTCAGTGGGTGGTGGTTTGCAGTGACCAACCCTTTCTGCCGTTCAAGGCATTGGGATTTCAGTTTTGGCATTGTTGCTATCCCTCACCATACTGAGGTCAGCAAGCAATAAAAAACGCAACCCACTCCGGTGACCAACACTAGAAAGGAAAAAAGTAAAGAGGGAGCACCGACCAACCAATCGGTGCTCTGAATAAAACGGGAGCACGACAGCGTCAACTACCTTCAGAAAGACCGCTTTTGTAATAATATCGCGATAAAATCAGGCTCAGGATATTGTTGCCCCAAATGGAGCAATTGACATCGGCGGTAACAGATAAGTGGTTTTTATTTGACGTAAGGCTGCTCAATCATAGGCCAGGCAGCCATTATCAGGCGATTCAAGACTCAAGGTTTGAGTATAAAGGCTATGTGCAGCAAGAGTTGGCCGTATTGGGCATTGAACCAAACTTTTCCTGGGGGACGCCAGAGCCAGGATCGAATTTATGATCACAGACACCCTGTCCACATCGTTCTAGTGGAGGTAAAGAGTAGTCACCCTAAGAAGTGTATTTAAGAGCTGCGATAAGCACCGCCACGCCAACATATATGGCGTATAACTGTATTTACTATCCACGTAATTTCGAAAACGAGTCGATCTAGCAACTTCGCTTCATCTAATGCAAACAAGATATCGTAATGAAGGAGCTCCTTCTCAATGACGGGGCGCATATCCTTTGTGCCACCCTGAGCGAGCGCCATCTCCACTAACAAATCAAAATCTTCTTTCGCCTTAGTCATCTACCATCGCCTCCATATCAATCAAATGCGTATTACGACCCACGCGCTTCAAATCTCTTAATGCAGCAACCTTTGATGCAACCCTAAGCGGCCTGTCGATAGTGATCACCTGACTTAAAATATCTGAAACTGATCGTTTTGTATGAGTGAATTCGATTACTCCGTAATTTGTCTTGTATGTTCCCTTAGCCCCTGTTGTCATCAAGGTAAGTCTGTCTACTGGGATTTGAGAAATAACCCCGTAAGAAGACAATGCCGACTCAAGGCTTACGTAGTTGTACTCGCCTCTTCTAAGAGCGATAGCAATAAGCTCAATTGTCTTTGAGGTGTTTTTGTTTTTTGATAAGCCGTATACGTAGACCCCTCTCGCTGGTCGCTCTAGTAATCCTGTTTTTACTAGGCGAGCTAGGCTATCGTTCAATGACCGAGTGGAATCTTCGTGAAAAATTTTGGCTAAATCTCGGTGTAAAAAGACATACCGACCCTTTGAATCTAGCTCGTTAAGTCTCTTAATAGCTAATTCTTGTCTCATCATTTTAAGTCTATAGTTCTTACAGCTATAGGCAGCATAACCACCCACTTAACAAAAAACCAACAAGTAGTAGGTTGTTACAGGTTTAAGCTGTATAACTCATTACTTAATTCCAAAAACAACATTTAAGTGAATCGCTATTACACCCAAAGGCGGTATAAGTATACACTTGATTTTGGCAGTCAAGCTGAAAAATGGTGGCAGTCCGAAGCGCCCTTTGATTTGCAACCTTCGGCACTTTTAAAAGACAGCCTGTCGCTGTATGCCCAGCGTGGCTGGCAGCAATACCGACACGATACCACTTTGTTTCATGCCCTCAATGAGCACGTAACCGCGTGTTTTGGCTGTCAGCGCCATTGTTATTTTGACCTTGAGTTACACCAACGCTATCCTGATCTGCCATTGATTAAGTTTTGGCTCGCGTCAGCATCGTGTTGCTGCCGAGAGTATCCGGTGAATCAGGGAGATTTGTGGCTGCAACACCTCCGCTTAACCCAGGCCATGAGCCTTGCGATGGATCAGCGGTCTTATGCTCCGGAACGACTCGTCGGGTATGGCGAACAATGGGTGATGATCATGGATGTTGGAAACTCAGTGGGTGGTGGTTTGCTGGCGACGGCTGATAAAAACAAACCAGCCGCCCTCTACATCGACCGACTTGACCCGATATGATGGCATGCTCTTGGCTAAAACCAATCGTCTTCAGCAGCAAAAAAATCGAAGGGTTCAATACTCATCAACTGTTGATGAAAACGCGCCGCATCAACTCGCTCTTTCAAGAGCTGTTGAAGGTGTTTGACCGTTCTCACCTCTTGACATCGCTGATGCAACTCTTGCGCCTCTTGTTGTAGAGAATGACGGTATTGGCTGAGTTCTCTTTCTCGGGAAACTTTGTTTCCTCCACCAAACTTCTGCCAAATAATACTCTTTATATCATCACCGTTCCTCAGCGCTTGGTATTCTCTATTTAACAGAGCCACTTTCTCTTTGAGCGTTGCCTCTAAACGCGCAAGCAATTTGTCGTCCATTACCATTTCATGATCAGGCAGGTACTGCTGAGCCATCAAAAGCAGTGCAACCACATCTTTTTCTTTCTTGGCTTGTGATAGCTGCTGCATCAACGCACTTTTTTCATCTTTTTTGGTGACATCTGTTTCTTTATCTGGGTGTAAGTGCTTAGCTAATTGCCGATACAACTTCGTCATCTGTTTATCGCTATACAGCGCTTGACTCATCGGTGAGAAAGGCGCGTTCAACTCATGATTTGAATCATCACCCGAGAAAAAGTCCTCTGCGCCCCAATCAAATGCGTCTTCCTTTTCATTACTGTCAGCGTCAATTTTTTCCGCTAAAAGCCCTTGCAGGTAAGCCTGGAACTTGTGCGGCTCTCTCATCATTTCAATCAGCTCTTCGTGAGACAATTCGATTTCATCACCAATCATCATCTCAAGCTCTTTACGAAACGCCTCAAGCACCTCGGTAGGAACGTCATCTGGCATCGGGGCATGTGAGGTATCCGCAAGCAGCGCCTGATTGAATGCTTCGCGCAAGTCTTTGGTGTTAACAGGGTTGAACGGGTTGGCCTCTAAAACCGAAAGCTCTTCTTGCAGCCAATCATACAAAGCCTCACGCTGGGCACTTTTGATGGTTTTACGTGGTATGAAGGAAATCAAGTGTTGAATCCAGGCCTCTGTCGCTAAACAGACGGCTTGCTCGGTCGCTTCTGTCGATGTTTTAAACTCTTGATAAAACTTATCGAGTTTAACTTGATACCTCTGATTGCGCTGACGCTTCTTTTCAATATCGCTCCAAAGTTGATTGAGCTTGCTCTTCTTTGCGATCGTCGGCTGCGTCGCTGTCAAGGCGGTGAGAGTGATTGTTGGCATACCTACAAAGTCCTATAAATGTGATGGTACAATTTATCACTTTGGGCCTAATGTTTCATTCGTTGCTTTAGCTCAATCTCCCAGCCCCCCAAGTGGAACGATTGCCCGGAGACGAAAAGCGTTGGCTGCTCTACCCAACTTTGCAAGTTTTCCCAATTTTTTCGGTCATCGTTAAGCGTTCAAGCATACCTTCATCCATCACATCTCATGATCAGAAAGGTGCTGCTGAGCTCACATAAACAAGGTCACCACATCTTTGTCTTTCTTCGCTTGTGATAGTTGCGGCATGAGTGCGCTTTTCTCAGATGTCTTCTCTTCGTCCATTTCTTTGTCTGGGTGTAATTGTTTGGCCAGCTGGCGATACAACTTGGTTATCTGTTTATCGCTGTAAAGCGTAGCGCTCGCTTGATGATATGACGACTCACTACGTTCGCGTTTTCCGACTGCTAAGACGGTTACAATGATGACACCGTCTTCAACTTTGTAGACGAGACGGTAGCCAGATTGACGCAACTTAATTTTATACATGTTGTCAGCTCCAGAAAGCTTTGAAGCCGGAACATGTGGGTTATCTAAGCGTTCTATCAGCTTTTTCTTAAACTGTTGTTGCAGAGTAGAGCCAAGCTTTTTCCACTCTTTGAGTGCACCCTTTTTTTTAAAGTCGAGTTTATAGGTCATCAATATTTACCGAAATGCTCTCTTCAGACTCACGCTCCTTAGCGATAGCGAGTAGTTCAAGCTCTTCGAGTCTGTCCATCATCATTTCGTACGCTTCGGCAGGTACACAATAAAATGCGGGCTCATTTCGGTTTAATACAGCAACAGGTTCGCCGTAAGCACTAGTTGCAACTTTCATAGGGTTAGCTTTCAACTCGGTAATGCTTGCAGCAACATCGGCTAAAATTCTAGTGGTCATATAATCGGTCTCTTAAGTGGTCTTTATGTTGGTCACTTTAGCCTCAACCAAGCGGTATAACAAATAAGGATTAAGAGTGATTCGCAACGCGTGGCATGTTTACTATGCGTCGGTGTATGTGTTTAAGGTATTGTGCGGAGGCTAAGGTATTGCGTTGCTCACATCACCTTAATCCTTATTGTTTACTGCGATTCAATTAGTAATGATAACGACAAGCAATTATCGTTAAATGTGAATCATTAACGGCATAAACGAGTCTATTTGTATCGTCAATCCTGCGAGACCAGAAACCAGTTAAGTGCTCTTTCAATGGTTCAGGTTTGCCAATGCCTTCAAATGGTGATCGCTTTGCATCTGTAATCGGGCCTTATTAATACTTTTAAGGGGGTTCTTGGTCAGTCAGTTAAAAATCGGTTTTACTTTCTGCATTTGGTTTTCGTTACAGAAATTCGAACATAGACAATTTAAATTGCTATCGCAATTTCGACTTATATCACCGCCCTTATCGGGCGATACAAACTGAGCTTCTCCATGCTCTAGGCGCGTAAACGCATGATTAACCTGTTCAGTAATCCAAGCGTCATGATCTTCCAATTTAAGCTACTCATCAGCGAGTTGCTCCGTAAAGTTACGGCAGGCATCGCTCAATCGATGGCCTTTGAGCCAAACGCTTTGTTTCTTCATCGATGCGAAAGTCAAGATGAGGAACAGAAGGGCAACTCATTTCTGTATTGGCGCAATGACTGGCAAAGGGCACGATGATATCAACGAAATGAAAGGCAGGCACACGCCAGTTAGCCGCTAGATACAATCCAACAAAGACGCATCAAACCCATCTCACCCCATGTTTTTCAATATGATCAATCAACTTATCATTTTTGATTTTATGCTTGATCAGAATATCAACCTTGTACGGAATAGTCGTAAGCTCAATTTGAGTCAAAAGCTCAGCAACGTCTGTTAAATCTAACTGCTCACCTTCTAAAACAAGATCAATATCCGAGTTAGGTTTGAAGGTCCCAATGGCCCTTGAACCAAATAACCAAGCCGCACAAACATGCGGGTGTTGTGTCAAAAGCGCGATGAGTTGTTGTTGGTGCTTCACTTTAAGTCCATTTTCCTGAACACCATTACTCGTCATTGTTGCTTTTCTCCGTTAAGTATTGAGTGATAGCAGTAATAACAGGCTCAAACTCTTCTAATATTAACGCTTGGGCTTGTAGCACATTCTCTTCATCATAAGTGTGAGTGAGGAAGTTTCGTTTACCCAGTGCCTCGAGCAACGTTTCACATTGGTTGGGAGAAAGGTGGTTCGCTTCTAACGCTGTTCGAATAACACTCCGAGGTGATGCAGCATCATATCCTTCAAATTCGAGTAGATCTTTCAGCGTCTTCCAAGTCAACTCGAAGGAAAACTCAAAGGTTTGAATAAGTCCTGCCAGCTCTAGTTCATTGTAAGAGTCTTGTGCGCAAGCTTTCATTAAACGCAATTGCGCTTTTTGTAAGTTTTGCAGCCGTTGTTTCCAACGTAAAGGATTAAAAGACATCTCTTCTGCTCTATGATCCAAAGGTTCTGAATGAATACACTACATCAATCCCTATAAGCCATCAATGGCCACTCGCCCGCCCTCGCTGGATGGGCCTCTTCTGGCTGACTCCCCCGCAAGGAAAAGGGGCTGATATCGCTATCAGGTGCTGTTGCGAATTCCCGAGCATAATGAACATTCAGTCCGGTTCAATGTGAAGACGGACAACTCATCCCTCATATGGCGCAATACATCAAATGCACTGTTAAAAATCGGTTTTACTTTCTGCACTTGGTTTTCGTTACAGAAATTCGAATATAGATAATTTAAATTGCTATCGCAATTTCGACTTATATCACCGCCCTCATCAGGCGATGGTTTACGCCGATTTTGCTAAAAGCTTACATTGAAAAGCAAACAGCTCCCAATTGCGTTACAAAGAACGTCTTGCTTGGGTCTTGTCTTTACTCAATGTATTGGTAATAACGTATTCTTAAACAGCCTGAATGAGGTCTGGAACAATCGTGTTCCACAAAGGTAAACTTCAGCCAATTCCTTTTGCTAGGTATCTATGACAAACGTTGTTGGCCAACCTAGCGGTAATAGTAATGTTCTAACCATTTACCCAAGTAATAATATGACGAAAAAGTACACAACCTCCAGTCACTGGGGGGCAGGGATTGCAGAGGTCAAAGACGGCAAATTAGTCCGCGTCAGTGCACACCCAATTGATACGGCTCCTTCTCCTATCAATGACAACATGCATAGCTCTCTTTATGGATCAGCCAGAATAAAGAAACCGGCTGTTCGTAAGAGCTACCTAGAGAACGGGCCACAACATAAAAATAACACCAGGGGTCAAGAACCTTTTGTTGAGGTTTCTTGGGAAACAGCCTTCGACCTTATCAGCAATGCTGTTAAGTCCATCCGTAACGAGCACGGAAACGAAGCGATATTCGGCGGTTCCTATGGTTGGGGCAGTGCTGGTCGTTTTCATCATGCTCAAAGTCAGCTTAAGCGATTCTTAGCCTGTGCTGGTGGATTTGTAAGTAGTGAAGGTAACTACAGCTACAACACTGCACTTATCCTGTTACCACATATTGTCGGTGACTTTAATAAATTGACATCGACGGCTACTCGTTGGTCAACGATTGCTAAAGAGGGCGAGTTGGTTGTTATGTTTGGTGGTGTGCCACTTAAGAGCGCTCAAGTTTCTCCTGGTGGTTGCGCCCGTCACCGATTGAAAGACGAACTACTGGCATGCCGCAAAGCGGGTGTAGAGTTTATTGACATCAACCCGTGTCGCTCAGATTCTCCGGCAGAAATTGAAGCTGAGTGGCTGGCTGCAGTCCCAGGCTCTGATTCAGCGATCATGCTGGGACTTGCACACACCTTGCTTGTTGAAGACCTTCATGACAATGCATTCCTCGACAAATATACCGTTGGGTTTGACGAAGTTAAGGCGTACCTGCTTGGTGAGAAAGACGGCGTCGCTAAAACAGCAGAGTGGGCCAGCGCTTTATCGGAAATCCCAGCAGAACGCATCAAACAACTTGCTCGCCAAATGGCCAAGTCTCGCACCTTTATCTGTACAGCCGCAGGGGTTCAGAGAACTGAACATGGCGAACAAACGCTTTGGGGAACGATCACTTTAGCTTCGATGCTTGGTCAAATTGGCTTACCTGGTGGTGGCTACGCTATTGCGTATGGCTCTGACGGTGGGATTGGATTGATGCATCGCCCTATTCGTTGGCCAGCATTCCCGCAGCGCAAAAACAACGTCGACACGTTTATTCCGGTAGCGTGTATTTCCGATATGTTGCTCAATCCGGGGGATGAATATCAATACAACGGTATGAATCTGACTTATCCGGATATCCGTATGGTTTGGTGGGCCGGTGGTAATCCATTTCATCATCATCAAGATATTAACCGCTTAGTTGAGGCCTTCCAGCAACCTGAAACCATCATCGTCAATGAAATCAACTGGACAGCAACAGCAAGGTTTGCCGATATTGTATTACCAGTAACGACAACATTAGAGCGAGAAGATATCGGTGCTGGCTCCCGTGACAACAGCTTGATCCCTATGCCTAGAGTCGTTGAGCCCATTGGTGAAGCTCGTGATGAGTTTGATATTTTCACAGAAATCGCAAAGCGTTTGGATATCGAAGAGGACTTCACTCAAAACAAGACCTCACGTCAATGGCTTGAGAGCATGTGGCAAAAGCTGATCCCTGAGTCGAAAAAGTTAGGTGTTGAGCTTCCTGATTTTGATGCGTTTTTGAATGGAGACGTTATCGAGTTCGCGGATCCGAACCCGGAAGCCGTACTGCTTGCAGAATTTAGACAAGACCCAGATTTGCATCCATTAACCACACCAAGCGGTAAGATCGAGCTCTACAGCGAACGTATTGCCTCGTTTGGATACGAAGATTGCCCAGGGCAGTTTACCTGGCTACCTCCGACAGAGTGGTTGAATTCAAAGCAAGCGGAAACATTCCCGCTTTATATGATTTCAGGGCAGCCGAAAACAAAGCTGCATAGCCAACTCGATTCAGGCAGTTACAGTCGAAACGCTAAGATTAAAGGCCGTGAACCAGTGATGATCAACCCAGTAGATGCGAAGGCTCGAGGTATTGAAGACGGAGATATCGTTAAAATTTTTAATGACCGAGGGGCTTGTCTAGCTGGCGCTGTTGTTACTGAAGACATTCGAGAAAGAACCATCTATTTGTGTACTGGTTCATGGTATGACCCGATGAATCCAAGTGAAAAAGTCAGCCTTGATAAGCATGGTAACCCGAATGTTCTCACTCATGATAAACGTACATCGAAATTGTCACAAAGTACTGCGGCTCATAGTGCATTAGTCAATATAGAGAAATTCGAAGGCGATTTGCCAGAGATAACTGTATTTGACCCGCCTGAGATGTCTGTCGAGTAGCTAACGTAGCTGCAGGGTTTCTACTCTTTACTGAGGCTCCGCACACCTTTTTTGACTGACGAGGGTCATTCAATATGCTCAATTTCTCTCTAAATGTCTGAAACTAAATCACTTATTACTCACCGACAACACTAGGCAGTATAAGATCACAGTTAGGTAATAAAGCAAAGCCTATTTTATACCCTGGAAAATTAAGGATAGGTGCGTTAATAACATTCGGGGACCCTGCTGGTGGACGTTTACCAAAAAAGCACCTTAACAAATCATAATTACTGTACTAAAATTTACAGTAATTATGATTAAGGTATAGCTATGAGATTTTACAACCGCCAATCTGAACTGAAAAATTTACAACGATGGACCGACACGGCCCACCATGAATACAGCCAGCTAACTATGATGGTAGGCCGTCGACGCGTGGGTAAAACCACCTTGCTAAAGCAAGCGCTTGAAGGGAAAAATGTCTTATATCTGTTTGTTTCCAGAAAGGCAGAGCCACTGCTTGCCGAAGAGTTTACCGAGCAAATCAAGGCTCAGTTGGATCTCCCCATTTATGGCCAGCCAGATTCGCTCACAGCTATCTTGGAGATCCTACTCACGTACGCCAAATCCAACCCGATCACCGTGATCATGGATGAATTTCAAGACATCCAGAAGGTGAACGCCAGTTTTTTCTCTGACATGCAAAACCTCTGGGACAGCCATCGCCTCGACTCTCGCATGCACCTGGTTTGCTGTGGTTCACTCTACTCAATGATGACGCACCTATTTCAAAACAGTAAGCAGCCACTGTTTGGCCGTGCAGATCATCGGATCAACCTTCAGCCACTCAAACCAACCTTCATTAAGGCTATGATGAGTGATCATGGCTGTTTTAACCCTGAGGCTTTGCTTGAATGGTATTGCTTTAGTGGGGGGATCCCTAAGTATCTGGAGTGGCTGGTGCAATGTGACCCAAAGCAAAGTTTATGGCCACAGTTGATTGATGAGTTCTCATTAACGTTAGAGGAAGGCAAATACCGACTGACGGAGGAGTTTGGTCGCGAACAAAGCAACTACTTTTCCATTTTATCCGCCATTGCATCAGGTAAAACCAGCCGAAGTGATATCGAGTCGATGCTGCAGTACTCGGTTGGGCCACAGCTGAAAAAGCTGGAGGAGGAATTTGATATCATTGAGCGGATTGTCCCGATATTGAGCAAGCCTGGCGGCCGCATGGTTAAATACCAAATCAAAGATGCGTTTCTCAATTTCTGGTTTCGCTACATCCACAAAAACCAAAGCAGTGTCGAGGTAGGCAACCTGCTTTATGTTCAGCAAGTTATCGAGCGCGACTTTGAGCAATACAGTGAGGCCTGGTTAGAGCGACTTTTCAAGTCCATACTTGCAGAATCAGGCGAGTATAACCAAATTGGCACCTATTGGGAGAAAGGTAATCAGAACGAGATTGATATTGTGGCGGTGAACGATGCCAACAAGCAAGTGGTGTTTATTGAAGTGAAAAGGAACATCAAACGCTACAGCAAGACCCAGCTTATCGCCAAGTCACAAAAGCTACTGAGTAAATTCAAGGGGTATGAAGTGAGCTATCGGGGAATGAGTCTGGAGGATTTAGTGTCGCTAAATTAGGCCAAAGTTAAAGGCTTAATCTTAAACCGTTCATTGTGCTGTCATTCCTGTTGCAAAAATAAGCATATAATCACAACCAAGTTTGCTGTAGAGATGACATAAAAGCCTCCATAAATCATGACTATTGTCCTTATCGGGGCTTGGGTTTACATGGGAATAATGTCGATAATTTCTTACGATGTTCATGCGATTTCCGTGCTTGAATCCCCAATAGGTTCGTATTCCCAACCTATTGGGGTCTTAAAGCAACAAAAAAGTGTCTCACTTCTGTCTCACCGCTGAGACGGAGGCTACGCTAACGCTCTGTTAATCAAAGACAAAAAAGGATCCCCAACGATCACCCCCAAGGGTTTTGACTATTAGTTATGAGCTCTCGCTATCTTACCTTCACCCTCATAGCAATACGATTGCGTACTGTAAGGAATGAAGACTGACTCGCCGGGCTCAAGGCTAACTCGATGTTCTCCAGCCCACACGTTTACTTCGCCTTCCAAACAGAATAAGATTTCCGCACTCCGAACATATTGCGTACTCACTGTCGGCTTGACCGTTAGAATATCCAACGCAAAATCATCCACAGGTACAGGAAAATTCAATCTACCTTCCTTTCGGATTGGAGATAACTTTAACTGTTCTGGCGCTGTAGATTCAAAACGAGTGTTTGCAATTAGCTCTGGCACATCTATATGCTTGGGTGTCAAACCTGCACGAAGGACATTGTCTGAGCTTGCCATAATTTCCAATGCGGTTCCTTCAACATAAGCATGCGGCGTTTCAGCGTGCAAGAACATAGCCTCTCCCGGCTCAAGTTCCACAATATTGAGAATGAGTGGAGCTAGGATGCCGATATCCCCCTTATAATGCTGCGCAAAACTTTGACTGTAGGCGATGGCCTGTTGAGCCCGTACCGATAGGTCATCGCGCTCAAATGTCGCTTTAATCTCACTCATTGCCGCTAATTTCCTTGTTTCAGACAGTGTCATTAACGCAGTAAAGAAGTGTTGTAAGCCCTGAGAATTAGGGTGGTCCCTTAGTAATGAGAGTTCATGTTCGAGGCTAGGTATCCCGACTTCCTCAAATAGCGCTATGGTGTGCTCAATTGGTCTAAAACCGTTCATTGCTTTATAGCGAGTCAACGCATAGACCAATTCAGGCTTATGATTGGGGTCTTTATAATTGCGGTTGGCAGCAGTGAGCTCAATTCCTTGCTCGTTCTCTCGAGCAAAGCCTCGCTCAGAATTTACTTTGCTAGGATGGACTTGAATAGAGAGTGGCGTTCGCGCAGCAAGTACTTTAAATAGATACGGCAGTTCACCATATCGCATTGCCGAATAGCTTCCCAAGGCATCCTGTTGGTTTTGCTTGATAAAGGTTGACAACAAAGCGCCTGTAGACTTCAGTACTGAGCATCCATTCGGGTGTGCGCCCATCCAAAGCTCGGCTTGTGTCTGGCCATCACTATTCGCTATACCAAATAGCTCAGTCAAAGATGTATAGCTACCCCAAGCATAATTTTGAATGCAATTACTAAGTTTATAGATAGTCACTGTTGAACTCTCATTTTTATACTTGTTCATTAATTAAATACAAAAAGAGCAACGAAAGTATACTCCGCTGCTCTTTTTATTAATCGCTCTATAACTACACTTTATTCATTACGCAGCGTTGAATTAAGCGTTAAGATTACTTGTCACCATTGAAAAGATCGCGTGTATATACTTTATACTCTACATCAGACAACTCTTCCGCCATTCGGTTAGAAACAATGACATCAGCGCAAGATTTAAACTCGTCTAAATCAGTTAAAACTGCAGAATTAAAGAACTCTGACTCCTTAAGTACCGGTTCATAGACCACTACCTCAATACCTTTGGCTTTTAGACGTTTCATAATGCCCTGTATACTGGATGCTCGGAAATTATCTGAGCCCGACTTCATAATAAGACGATAGATGCCCACTGTTTTAGGATTGCGCCTTAGAACACTATCTGCAATAAAGTCTTTTCTTGTTGTATTCGCATCCACAATCGCACGGATCAGGTTATTTGGCACTTCTTGGTAGTTAGCGAGAAGTTGTTTGGTGTCCTTAGGAAGACAATAGCCACCATAACCGAAAGATGGATTGTTATAATGGCCACCAATACGCGGGTCTAAACCTACCCCTTCGATTATTTGACGACTATCTAAGCCATGTGTCTCTGCGTATGTATCAAGCTCGTTAAAGTACGCAACACGCATAGCCAGATAAGTGTTTGAAAACAGTTTAATCGCTTCAGCTTCCGTTGAATCGGTAAACAGCACATCAATGTTCTCTTTCTCTGCCCCTTCCACGAGTAAGTTTGCAAAGATCTCCGCACGTTGGCTACGCTCGCCAACAATGATGCGTGAGGGGTGCAAATTATCGAACAATGCCGTTCCCTCTCGCAAGAATTCTGGTGAGAAAATAATATTATCAACCTCAAACTTCTCACGCACAGACTTAGTGAAGCCTACCGGAACGGTGGATTTTATCACCATTGTTGCCGTTGGATTAAACTCCATTACATCAGTAATAACAGCTTCGACAGACTTAGTATTAAAATAGTTAGTTTCAGGATCATAATCCGTTGGAGTAGCGATAACAACATAGTCCGCATTATCGTAGGCTTTCTTCTTATCTAAAGTTGCTGTGAAATTCAGCTCTTTCTCTTTAAGAAAGGATTCTATCTCTGCATCCACAATTGGAGATTGCTGGTTATTCAGCATCTCGACTTTATCTGCGATCACATCTAGCGCGACGACCTCACAATGCTGCGCTAACAGCATTGCATTGGACAGACCCACATAGCCTGTACCAGCAATAGTGATTTTCATTAAGTTACATCCAAATCGTAAAAGTTCTTAGGCGATACAAAGCCAGTTTGACTAGCTTTACCATTGATTAACATTGACACTCTGCACATTAGCAAGCACTTGATCAACCAGAGTTTGAGCTCGCTGCGAAGTTGATGACTCAGCATAGCAACGTAGTTCTGGGGCATTGCCAGAAGGACGAAGGTGAATAACATCTCCTACGTTCAATGTAATGCGAAGCCCGTCGGTATAATCAACATTAGTGACCGTCATATTATTTAAGCCTAACGCCTCAACCAACAACTGCTCTTGGCCTGTCGCCTTGGAGATAATCTCTCTACTTTTCTCGGTCGCGAAGTTTTGAATTCGGTCACTGTCTGTAAATCGAGGAGCAAGAGCACTGACAAGTGGAGCAATTCCACGGTCTTTCGCCCCAGCCAACAGCATTAGTGCCGGTAGTACGGCATCGCGTGTTGGAAGAGCCTTTAACAGTTTGCCGTTAATCTCGACATCACTTCCGAGTAAAAAGCCTCCATTAGCCTCAAAGCCTGCGATAGCTTGATAGGTTTCCGACAGTTCAGAGAAAGCTTCGATAACATACGGCGAACCAATTTTTGTCCTCAACACCTTTTTGAACTTGTTCGACGATTCAATCACGGTATTGCAGCTCACAGGGATCGCCAAAGCCTCTACCTTCATCATCTCTGCACATAGCAACCCGAGAATGTCGCCGCGTAGCCACTCGCCATGTTCATCGGCAACTAAAGGTCTATCACCATCACCATCGGTAGAGAAGATAAAGTCTAGCTTATGTTGAGCAGACCAAACACGAGCTTTCTCTTTATCAACTTCAGCAACAGCCTCGGTATCAATCGGCACGAATTCGTCGGCACGCTCAAGCGACACAACATCCGCGCCTAGCGCTTCAAAAAGGGGCTGATAAAGATCTCTTCCAGCACTAGAGTGCTCGTAAATACCGATGCACTTGCCGTTCAGCACCTCTTTGTCAAACAGGTCTGTGTATCTCGTAACATACAGCTCCGCAGCTTCGTTTGAGGCTTTCAAAGGTTGCAAACTAGGGAGTTCGAATTCCACTTCAGCACTCAAAATCGCTAGCTCGTCAGCTTTGGTAATTTCACCATCTGGACGATAGAATTTAATGCCATTGCGATCGAAAGGTATGTGACTACCTGTAATCATTATGCTTGGGACAGATGCTTGCATCGCTGCGTAAGCTAGTGCTGGTGTCGGGAGCACGCCGAAATAAACAGCCTTTAACCCCATTGATTTGATCGCGGCGATCGTTGCCTGAGCCATTGCAGGGCTGCTTGGGCGATTATCGATTGCTACAGCTACAGATTGAAATGGGAACTCATCCTTAATACTATTTATGAATGCACAAGCAAAGGCCGCGCAAACTTCTGGGCTAAATTGCTCAACCAAACCGCGAGCACCACTCGTACCAAACTGAATGCCAGAATCACCGATAACTTTAGAAGTGCAAAACATTATCGACTCCCTTTAAGCTTCTCAACTACCAAATCAAACAAAAATATGGGCATAGACACAAAAGTTCGTCTCCATAGTCGTCTCGGCTCGCCAAGCAATCTAACCAACCACTCTAAGTGCAAATCCAACCAAAGTTGGCGTGGTCGCTTCACTGTACCTGCATAAAAATCGAATACAGCCCCAATTCCCGATATCATTTTTGCACTTACTTCTGATGAAATACTTTCAATGAGTTTTTCTTGTTTCGGGGCAGTCAATCCAACAAAAATAACATCAGGAGAGAACGCGTTTATAGCTTGAACAAATGCCTGCTTGTCTTCATTTGTAAAGTCACTTTTATAAGGCGGGGATAGCGTCTCCACCTTCACGCTTGGAAACTCAGTGCTAATTTTCTCATTAATACGTTCGAGAACCCTCTCAGTACTTCCTAAAAAGAAGACTTTCCCAGACCTATTTTCTAGATTTCTCATAGTCTCTAAAAAAAGGTCTGCTCCAGCAATTTTTTTGATATCAGAACCATGAAGTAATTTAGCCGCGAGCACAATACCGCTGCCATCAGGAATGAGCTCATCAGAACTTATCAATGCACTTTTGAAGTCAATATCCTTTTTTGATTCCACATAAGAGTGCGGATTTATAGTATTAACCTTACTCAAACCAGATGTAGACAAAGCATCCGTGACGACATGCTCCACCTTCTTTGAAGTAACCTGATATCCGAGAACACTTATCGCTTGAGTCATTAGTATCCTACCTCATACTCTTCCAAACGCACTATGTCATCCTCCTCTAAGTAGCTACCTGAGCGAACTTCTATCAAATGTAAATCAACTTTCCCAGGGTTCTCTATGCGATGTGGAGCTCCTAGAGGAATATACGTAGACTCATTTTCACTCAATAGGTAACTCTTCTCTCCATTGGTAACCTTTGCCGTACCTTCCACAACAACCCAGTGTTCAGCTCTGTGGTGGTGCAATTGAAGAGCAGTTCTCTCTCCAGGTTTTACTCGCAAATGTTTAACGTGGTAACGATTACCATTGGCAATCTCATCATGCGATCCCCAAGGTCGATACACCTCTCGGTGCTGCAGTGCTTCACTGCGTCCCTGCTTTTTGAGTTGATTGACTATACTTTTTACATCTTGAACTTTGTCTTTATCAGCCACTAAAATCGCATCTTTTGTTTCGATGACGACTAAGTTATCCACACCCACGGTAGACACGAGTTTGTTTTGAGAATAGATGTAGCTATTAGCCGTTTGCTCAGTTAACACATCTCCGCTGGTGACGTTTCCATCACTGTCTTTATTCAACACTTCCCACAACGCATTAAATGAACCAACATCACTCCAACCAGCATCCATTGGTACCACCAAAGCTCTGCTCGTGTTCTCCATTACGGCATAATCCACCGACTCGTCTGCACAGACCAAAAAGGCAGCTTCGTCTAATCGAATAAAATCGAGATCATTCCGTGCTCCCTTCATTGCCGCTTCACACGCTTTAAGGATGTCTGGACGAAACTCTCTAAGTTCTTGTAGGTAGCGAGAAGCCTTAAACAAAAACATCCCACTGTTCCAGTAATACTGACCACTATCCAAATAGTCCAACGCTTTATCTAAACTCGGCTTTTCCACAAACTGATCAACAGAGAAGCCATCGCCGATTTGCTGTCCTTGTTTTATGTAGCCGTAACCCGTTTCTGGTTTATGGGGGACGATGCCGAACGTAACCAACTCACCAGCATTAGCTGGCTGTATAGCTTTTTGCACCGAACCAATAAAAGCAGAGGGATCCTGAATCACGTGATCAGCGGCTAAAACAAGCAACAACGGATCTTCACCTTGCTGCGTTGCCTGCAATGCTGCCAGTGCGATAGCTGGTGCAGTATTTCGACCGACAGGCTCTAAAATAATGCCACTGCACTCAACAGATAGCTGACGTATTTGTTCTGCCACCAAAAAACGGTGCTCGTCATTACAAATCAGAAGAGGATTTGAATGCTCTATACCATTGAGACGCTTCATGGTCTCCTGCAGCATCGTCAAATCACTTGCCAAACTAATAAATTGTTTGGGAAACAAGCTGCGAGAGAGCGGCCAAAGACGACTGCCTGAGCCGCCGGCCATAATTACTGGAAGGATCATTTCTAAGCCTTTGAAATATTATAGGTAAATAACACTACTAGAGTATTACCGACGCTGTTTAATTTGTAGTTTTAAGGAAATGCTTATTGCCAAGTTATATAATTGTGGCTCGCTACTTAAAGTACGCTTTTGTGTTGTCATGTACATTGTGAGAGCTAAGCAACTCATCCACATCCCACCAGCGATAATCACAATGTTGCTCTGAAGGGAGTTCAGCGAGCTCACCATTCCAACAAACTTGATAGCCAAGTACTACATAATGCGTAGAGAACGTATTTCCACTGAAATTATCTTGATATAAGTGCTCGTAGGGGCCAATAAACTGCGCCTGAGAGAGCGCTAGGCGCTCTCCAAGTTCTGTTTCCGTCAATCGGTTATAGGCAAGGTCCAATCTCTCGTCCTTTTGAATCCGACCTCCCGGGACAAACCAATAACCTTGAGCTGGGCGGTTGTTACGATAACCAAGTAAAACTTGTCCTGCATTGTTTTTTACAATGAGGTCAATAGATACCAGTGGTGTAGAGGCAACGACGGTTTTGAAAGTCTCAAGATCTAGCATAACTACTTTCTGAAATTATCTTGATTCTGAAGGAACCATCGGTAAGTCGTATTCAAACCTTCTTCCAAGCTAACTTTGTAGCGCCAGCCGAGGCTAGCTAAACGTGATACATCCATCAATTTACGAGGCGTACCATCTGGTTTTGTGGTGTCGAAAGTAATCTCACCCTCAAAACCCACCACCTTAGCCATTGTCTCGGCCATTTCACGGATAGTGCAATCCACACCGGTCCCCACATTAATGTGGGACAACATTGGCTCCGTGTTGGAATTGTAGGTTTCATCGTCAAGCTCCATCACATGCACTGACGCTGCCGCCATATCGTCCACATAAAGAAACTCGCGCATAGGTGTCCCAGTGCCCCAAACAACCACTTCCTTATCACCATTTAGCTTAGCTTCGTGGAAACGACGCATGATTGCGGGAATGACATGAGAGTTTTCTGGATGGAAATTATCATTAAGGCCGTACAGGTTCGTTGGCATCACTGAACGGTAGTTGCGCCCATACTGGCGGTTGTATGACTCACACAACTTGATACCTGCTATTTTTGCAATTGCATAAGGCTCGTTGGTTTCTTCCAATATTCCGGTCAACAACGCCTTTTCTGTCATTGGTTGCTCTGCAAACTTAGGATAGATGCAAGAAGAACCAAGGAACAGCAGGTTTTGAACATCGTTAGTGTGAGCCGCATGAATGATGTTACTCTCTATCATTAAGTTCTGATAAATGAACTCAGCAGGGAAAGTATTATTTGCATAAATACCGCCTACTTTTGCTGCTGCTAGGTAGACTTCAGTAATGTTCTGCTCAGCAAAAAATTCATTCACTGCTGCCTGGTCAGTCAAATTAAGCTCAATTGACGTGCGAACGATTAATTCAACATCATTGCGCTTTTCAAGCTGACGAACAATCGCAGAGCCCACCATGCCGCGATGTCCCGCAACAAACACTCTTTTTTTGTTTTGCTCTGTCATTTCGATTAGTTCTCTACTGAAATAGCAACATCAAAGCCGTTGGCTTTCAACAGAGCGTGTTGTTTAGCTTTGTTGACGTCCGCCTGAACCATTTCAGCGCACATGTCTTCAACGGTGATCTCTGGTACCCAACCCAACTTCTCTTTCGCTTTAGTTGGGTCGCCTAAAAGGGTTTCAACTTCAGCTGGACGGAAAAACTTCGGGTTTACCTTCACGATCACATCACCAACAGACACTGAAGGAGCTTTATCTGAGTCAACGGAGACAACTGTAGCGATCTCATCGACACCTTCACCACTGAACTCAAGTTCAATGCCTGCTTCTTGTGCTGACATGCGAACAAACTCACGAACGGAAATCTGTTTACCCGTTGCAATCACAAAGTCATCCGCAACATCTTGCTGAAGCATCATCCATTGCATGCGAACGTAATCTTTAGCATGTCCCCAGTCGCGCAGTGCATCCATGTTGCCTAGCTGTAGGCAAGACTCTAGGCCTTGAGAAATATTCGCTAGTGTGCGAGTAATCTTGCGTGTAACAAACGTTTCACCGCGACGAGGTGACTCGTGGTTAAACAAAATACCGTTACATGCATACATGCCGTACGACTCGCGGTAGTTAACCGTAATCCAGTATGCATACATCTTTGCAACGGCATATGGGGAACGTGGATGAAACGGTGTTGTCTCACGTTGCGGTATCTCGCGAACCTCTCCATAAAGCTCAGATGTAGACGCTTGATAAAAGCGAGTTTTTTTCTCAAGGCCATTAATACGGATAGCTTCGAGAAGACGGATAGTACCCATGGCATCAACATCAGCCGCGTACTCTGGTGATTCAAATGAAACGGCCACATGGGACATCGCACCTAGATTATAGATTTCATCTGGTTGAATCTCTTTAACTAGGCGAATTAGGTTTGAAGAGTCCGTCAAATCACCGTAGTGGAGGTGAATTTTGTCACTGTTTTCAATCGCGTTATCGATACGCTCGGTATTAAAAGAGGATGCTCGACGGATAAGGCCATGCACTTCATATCCTTTTTCAACAAGAAACTCGGCAAGATACGACCCGTCCTGACCTGTGATACCTGTTACGAATGCTACTTTTTTACTTATCATACAAAATACCAATCAAATTACTTTCGAAAGCTTTTAAGCTATATTTATTCATGTACGTACATCTCGCTAGCTCCCTAGCCTCTCTGGTACTATAGTCTTGTATTAGTCTCTCAATGCCTTTAACTATATTCGGGATATCAACTGTCGCTAATATGAGTCCAACATCGGGGTCTACTATAGAGGGAATTCCGCCTACATTAGAGGATAAAACTGGAATACCACAAGACAAAGATTCCAACAAAACAAGTGGGAACGCTTCTTTTGAATATCTTGTGGGGAGCAATACAAAATCTGAATTATTTAATAGTGCCTTTTTGCTTTCTCCTTTTACTATGCCAGCATAGGTTACATAGTTCTCCAGTGATTTTGATTCGACAAAATCCTTGAAGTATTTTTCATCTTCTTGTGAACCCCATGACCCGGCAAAAGTAATTCCTATCTCATATTTGTCTTTCAATATATCTATAGAGCCCAATATTTCTCGATACCCTTTGTCTTTCATAAGATTTGAAAGATATAAAAGTTGGACCTTATTACCATTCTTCGGAAAAGAATCACCTGAGAAACAATACTGGTCAGCAACACCATTGTTCAGAACCTTCAAACTATTCAAGTCAATTAATCCTTTAAACTCTTCTTTAAGTTCTTCTGCTAAAACTATTGGGATAGTGTTTGAAAGAAAAAATCGACTACACCTACGAAAAAAAAATGAATTATTCGAGGAAATACCTCTCGTATGATAGTGAAGATATATTTTACAGGAATTCATAGTCTGATAAACCTTAAGAAAAAGCATCAACACCAGATCACGATAGAATGCCACCCCGTTAGGAGACGCTGTAAAATATATAACACTCGGTTTAAAACTAAATACACATAAAGTTACTTTAAAAAGCAATTTCATAAAAACCATTAACTTTCTAAAATTCACCTTACCTATGTCCTCAATAGTTTCAGATGACTCTAGCTTTATAAACTTCGGCTCAAACTTACTATTAATTGCGTCGCTGGAAACTATTATATCACCAACCACTGAAGCACCGTGAATAGGAGGAGAGGTATGTAAAATGAACAGCGCCTTACTCTTTTTCATGAGCAAGCTCCTTAACAGCAATAATTGAATTCCTAGCACTAATCTTTGACATCATAGTATAGAGCTCTTGACTATTTAACTTATCGACTCTAATGACATTTTTCCCACAATTTCTATCCGACATAATGTCAAATACTTTACCATCTTTACCTATCTGATAGTCGATACCTATTACATTATTAGCATTTTGAGACAAAGCAAATATACAGCCATGAAACCTCATAGAAACAACCACATCACATTTTTTCAAGAAACATATTAGAGCATCAACACCAGGTTCTCCATACCATATATTCAATTCGATCCCAAAAGGTTTCAGCTTATTTTCTAACGTTCTACATGGAATATAGTCAGACATTCCGTAATGGTCAGCGTTCATTGGAAAATAAACAAAACTGACGTTTCCCTTTAACTCTTGATAGAGCTTACCACATGAATCAGCAAGTTCGTTTAAATAGTTTTCTTCTATTTTTTCAACATCCAACCCACTGCCAAAGGAATACTTACTCCATAAAGGACGTAAGTTAATAGCAACAACTAACTTTGACCTATCATTTATTTCATTGCACTCCAAAAAGGCCTTTTCTTCGTTTGTATAAAGAGAAGGACTTACCCTACTGTATAAATAATCGAAAGCTGGGTCGGTACCCAACTCAACCTCTGTAGAGAAATCGTTGAGCGCATCTCTTTTGGCTTTATCTGTTCTCAGTCTAGTATAATCAGATATCTGTAATAATTGCTTCACAAAGTGTTTACTTAGTGTCGTTTTCAAAGGACCTAAGCCCGCCCCTTCGATAGAGAAAGGGATGTTTTTTTTCGCGGCAGTGTAAACTGTTCTGAGGTGTAATAGCAAATTGAGTGGAAGTTCCATCAACGGCCCACCGCCGTATATAAGAATATCATAGTCAGAATATTTGGATATTTCTTTTTCGTCTATAACTACAATCTCGAGTGGCAAGTCTAAAGAATCAACCCACCTCTTAGTTCTATCAGGACGAAAACTAGCGACATATACTTTATGCATACGAACATATCGTTTCATTGACCTCAATATCACACCACCTAATATAGCGGCATCACCTACATGCTCACCACCATACGCTCCTATGACAAGGGCACTTTTAATCTTAGATGGAGAAATTACATTTTTTCTCGTGCTTTTTTTTAAGAGTGAAACCTGTGTCAATAGAGCTAAAAGTTTTGTGACTTTGAAACCTTTATCCAATAAATTTGGCAATTTTCTAAATCGCCTTCTAAATACATAGCTAAAAATCTTAAAAACTGGCCAAGGACCAGATTGGTCATGCAGACAATGATTACAGTCTTTTTCTATTACAGATTTTCTTACATTAACTTCGGTATCAGACATTAAATTACTTGAACTGGCGGAGTCTGCAATCACCTTATCACTAACACTGCATACGTAAACACTCCCTCTCGAAGTCAACAAACAACCATTGTTTTTAAAAGAGCATGGCATGCTCCTACTAGAAGCTCTACCCGATATTAACGCCTTGGAAATCTGTTCATAATACAGACCTCGACCAATAGACCTTGTTACATTGTGTAGAGCTTCTGATTCAAAAAAATCAGCTAGATAACTAGCAGCTTCGCTACTTAATTGAAGTCCTCCGATAACATCGGAGTTCTTTAACCTATCAATTGGGACGGCTAAACGAAATATAACGTCGCTACCGGTATTCTGAGCCAGATGTAAGACCGAGTTTACATCGAAAACGTTAATGTTACTCAAAGTACATTGGATTTGTACTGGTATCCCCAATCCTTTCGCTATATTAATGGTCTTGAGCGCTCGCTCATAGGCAAGTTTTGTGCCTCTGACAAAATTATGTTTATCTTTAGAACCATCTATCGAAATGTTGAGAGAGAAAGGTATACTTTTAGAGTCACATATCGCTTTAATAAGGGGGAGAAACCTTGACCATCTATTGAAATGGAAGCCGTGAGATGTAATAGATAACGAACGTAATTCAGGCCTTACTTCTACAATAGCTGAAACACACTCGACCAAATCCTTTCGCAACGTAGGTTCACCGCCTGAAATACCAATATGTTTCAAGTTTGAAAAATAGTCTCTTCTCAAATTATTTGCTATCTCCGCAGGAGACATTTCAGACTCTATGTTATTTTTCCATACATTACACATGACGCATCGTGAGTTACAGTTTTCTGTTATGGGAAAATTAAGAAGCTCAGGTCTTCTACCTTTCTCCACTTTATTTTGTGTGTAGATTGAAACTAAATAATTGAAGATTTTATTTAACATTTTATTTCTCAAAAAAATTCACTATACCTTTAAAAAAGTTATCGGCCATTATCTCGGTCGTATACTTTTCACTACTTAATTTTGATCCTTCTTTTAACGATGTTAGAGTGTGCTCATCATTTAGAAGTGAAACTATAGCATTTGAAAAGCTATCAATACTTTTTGGAACCATTAACCCATTCTTACCGTGTTCTAGATAACTGACTTCTGGACTATGGAATCTATAATCGGTAGTTAGGATAGGCTTTCCTGAAGCAAAAGCATCCAAAATACCTAAACCAACCAATCCAGGATTCAATACAAGATCGCAAATTGCAAACGATATGCTCTTTTCTAAACCAAAGGCTGCTCCTAAGTATATCAACCAATCTTCTTTCGCAGATTTGTTTTCAATATATTCACGATCAGGGCCATCGCCTAAGATTATCAACTTAAAATTAGGTATTTTTTGTCTAGCTTTTTCCACGCTAGAAATCAAAAAGGGCAACTCTTTTTTATCGTACAAAGAACCGCAAAATAGCCCAACGTAATCGTTCTCTCCAATACCATGAACTTTTTTAAACTCACTAATTGCAATTCCACTCAACTTATCTATGTTATTTGATAGCCCTTTCGTATCAATACTATTGTTAACGTTGGTAATTATCGAATTAGAAACACCACTCTCAATAAGAAAGCGTTGTGTCATAGCTGTATATGCAAACCACCAATTTACTTTCTTCAGTAATGCTCGTTTAAATCTTTCTTTAAAACCATAGTTATCACTTTGAAGGTTTTTACCATGCCCCCAATATGCAACTTTGTTTCCATTAATACTTCTTAAAGCAAGAAGAAGATAATTTATAATGTTCTTATTTGCTTGCTCAACTATAATCAAATCGTAGTTTCTAGATAAAGCCAAGGCATTTTGATAGACAACTTTTCCTTTGAAAAAACTATATCCTCTGACTAGTTTTGAAAAACTCGGGTCAAGTCTAGAGTTGTCCTTTTTACTTAATATATTTTTATCATTCAATTCGCTATATACAACTAACAATTCGACCCCATGATCCTTTAACTTCTTATTTAATCTATTGTAGAAATCTAATCTATAGTGTTTAATAGTTTTTTGAATTATTAGTACTTTCATTCTGATGTTGGCCATAGACTGTTAATTCGCTCATAAATACAAACAAGATTCTGATTCAGAAAAACTTCAATAGTACTTTCTCTACCATAATCCCAACCTGAAATACTGACTCGGTAAGCAAATAAAGCAAGTAGAATCAAAAAGCAGGTTAATTTAAATATTATACTGGTTTTCACATCTAGTTTTACCGTCGATAGTAAAACAAGAAACAATATTGGTCGTATAAAATCCAATAAAAAATAGAGCCTCAAAAAAATCAACTCTGTTCGATAGAAAGTAATTAGAATTACAGCAATAGCTAGTACCAAACAAAATAAACTACTATCACTATCACCGGACAATCCACGTCCATCTCTAAACAAAAATACACCAACAGCTAAAACTACTAATGTAACATCAAATATCAGCAAAATAGTAGAGACTTGACCAGCCGAAGTATCACCATCTCGACCGAGAATCGTAGAAATATATCCACTAATTAAAAACAAAAGGATAGAGACGAGTAGTGATACTGTTATGGTTATTCTCTTTGTTGTCTTCTTTGCCAGAAATTGTATTAAATTAAACGCCACCACAACTGCAATCGAAGACATATGTATCAATGGTGGAACGACTATAAATAGTAATTTGAATAGCCACTTTCTCCCATCTTTTGCGCTCACATAAGATGAATAAAGATAATACATTACAGAAACAGAAAGGTACTGCCTTATGATATGTCCTGTTAATGAAAAGGTCACACCAAGGAATATAACTGATATAATAATAATAAAGTTTTTATTATCATTTACGTAATCTTTAGACAGTCTAAATGTCGCTATTAACGTAAGAAAATAAATAATAAAGACTGACAGAAAGGTAAATAATGTGCCTGAAGCATCGATTTTGGATACAAGAAATGAATAAAGCCTAAATATGAACTCGGATTCTCTTATATTGTAGTATCGATAATAAATAATATCACTAAAATTGAGGATAGACAGGTTGTGAATATATTCTCTATATACAGCCGCATCTGATATAGGTAACTTTGTCAGATTAACAAGAGATAAATAGCACCCTATACAGAAAAATACTAGCAATAAAAAGCACCGTTTTTTAATATAATCACTAAAATAGGACATAGTTAAAACGGCTAGAAAAGGTTGAAAAAAAACAAGGCTAAGGATTGCTAAGACTACTAGAAATACTGACATTTTAAATTTATCTTTTGATAACCTTTTTATATAACCAGTAAGCAAACTTATATAAATATGGGAATTCGTAACAATATGGTAATTTCTTGTTATTATAAGAAATACAATTTATTTCTGCCTCATGGGTTAAGGGGGATTTATTCACATCGGCGATAGCATTTAAAAGTTTTGAACTATTCTTCTTCCAATCAATAGTTTGCAAGGCTCTTTTACGAATAGTCTCGGTGTTGTCCTTATATAAATCTCCGTTATCTATAATCTCAACTAAAGCCTTAGTTAAATCAGCTATTTCAACCTCGTTTTGGGGCCAATAATAACCATCATCCCGACAAAATAGCTTTTGAACCCTGATCGTTCTATCAAGATCTGAGCCAACGAACTCGTTCATAGGCCCATCATCTGGTACAACGATAGCCATGCCACAACTTATAGCTTCGGCTACTGTCAAGCCCAAACCATCAAGACGGCTAGGATACACATAGACATCACCCAAGTGATACAGTCCTGGTGCTGTTACTGTTTTATCAATCAATCTAATTGTTTTTTTGTTTATAGCAATCTCAAATTGATCGTAACAGTAATCTGGTATGTATTTTTTGAAGTCTTCTTTAGTAAATTGCGTATGGATAATGAGCTCAGAACGTGAAACGTGCTCTTGATCCATGTTTAGAAAAGATTCAACTAATAAATCAGTACCTTTTCTGTAAGGGTTCATACCACAGGAATGAAAAAAACGCAGATTAGGACTATGTTCTCTTGTCTTGGAACAATCAAACGTTTTCGTATCAGTACCCCAAGGAATGTAAATTGGATTTTTGTGATTCTTAAACGCTTCTAGATGTTTTTTTGTGTTACACAATAAAAAATCATATGCATCAAAACAAGGAATCATCGACTGAGTGTAGTAATCTACATATGCACCTACTTTTATACCCTCATTCTTACAAAAGAGTACTGGCTCAAACCAAGATTGCTCGTTAAAAATTACAGTTTCAATATTATTGCTTTTAACCCAGGCTTTAAACTCGTCTAGATTTACGTATAATTTGTAGGGTATTGAATTATTTTGCTGCCAGTAGACTTCGCTTCCATTCCAATTACTATCTTCCTTAGCATAAGATTCGCCTCCTCTTGCATAGATAAATACTTGAGCACCTTGTTCTTCTAGTGACTGCTTATATTGTCTTGAAACATAAGCCGCTCCCCTTTCGAACCAAGTTGTAACAATCCCAATATTCATTTTTAAAATGTCCTATATTTGATGAGGTTAACTATCATCTTGAAGTTCATAATCAGAGCTAAGATCAGTGTCAAAAGATATATTCTTATCGAGTATTCATTTTTGTACTGTAAATACAAAACAATCATTGGTAGATGGAACACTATTATATCTCGATATCTTAATATTCTTTTCCATACAATAGCGCTTGCTAATGATCGAAACACAAAAAATATATAGTAGCTCAAAGCTAAAGAAAGTGCTGCACCATATAGCCCATACATGGGAATTAATAAGTAATTCAATAAAGCGCATACAAAAATAGTGAGGAACGAAATTAACGCAGCAAACTTTGTTCTTTCAGAGAACAGCACACCGACATTAGTGATTTCAGACATACAATAATAGACCGGGTATAGAAGTAATACCGGGATTAACTTAATAGAAGACAAATATTCGTTAGGTAATATTTTATGAGTATAGTTATTTAGAAGAACGAGAGTTAAGTATATTATTACCATTGCAAGGGAAACTAATCCACTCACATTCCTAAAATAGAGTATATCTTTTTTTTCAGAAAACCATTTCATAGCTAATGGTGTCCAAATAACCGATATGATTTGTTGCACTATTAAAGCAGTTGCAGCAAACCTAAATGCATTGACGTAAACTCCTAAGGCATCTAGATCTAGAAAGTGCTTAATCATTATCTTGTCAACACTCGACATCATCCAAATTATGAGTAAAGAAAAAACTAGGGGAATAGAATAACTATATAGTCTCTTTATATATAATAAATCATATTTAACCTTATTAATTCCAATACTGATATTGCAATTTACTTTCCTAATATAGATGGCAAAATAAATTGTCAAAGAAGCAATGCTAAATATATACATTGAGATCGCATTTATGATTGAATCATGCTGACCTATTGCAAAATACAATATTAACGAAAGAATTAAAAATGACAGTTTCTGATAAACTTGTCCAACAGAAAATAGAAAAGACTCATTTTCCATTCTAAGTATAGTCGTTTGAATCTTATTGTAGATAATAACACCACCACCAATCACTAGTAAAAACATGAAAAGCAATGAGCTTTCATCTATTAGTCTCAGGCTTATATCTTTATAAAACATTAAGAGCAATATAGAACCAATTATATAAATCATAAATGGCCCCACTAGCGAATTAGTTATCAGCTTTCCTTTATCTTCACTTTCATAGTAATATCTAATTATAGCTTGCTCAATTGCTAATCCACATGTAATAAAAAAAAGTTGCGAATAAACTAAATATAATGAGTAAACACCTAACTCTCTTGTTCCATACACCCAAGGCAATACTGGAACAGTAATTAGCCCTATTACACCTGATAATGCTGTTCCTATAAAGTAGTATTTTTTACTTTTACGATTCATCAGAGCTAGCTAATCTTTCAAGTATTCTTTTGCATGCTTTACCATCACCATAAGGGTTATGGGCAAAACTCATAGCCTCATATGCTTCTTTAGTTGTCAACAACAGGTTTAACTCTTGTGTAATAGCTTCAATGCTAGTACCGACCAACTTTACTGTACCTGCTTCAACTGCCTCTGGCCTTTCCGTGGTATCTCTCATAACTAACACCGGCTTCCCCAGCGAGGGGGCCTCTTCTTGTATCCCGCCTGAGTCCGTTAAGATAATATTCGCTTTCGTCATCAAATAAACAAAAGGAAGATACTGTTGAGGCTCTATCAATAGAATGTTCTCAACACCAGCGAGGATGCGATTAACCGGTTCTCTTACATTTGGATTCAGATGCATCGGATAAAGAATTTGAACGTCTTTATGTTCTTTAGCTATTCTTGCCAAAGCTTCACAGATTCTTTCAAAGCCTCCACCAAAACTTTCTCTTCTGTGACCTGTAACCAAAATAAGTTTCTTCGACTCATCTAGGAAATTGAATTCTTCAGACAACGTTGCATTCAAGTCCGAGTTGTTTTGGATTTTATCTTGGATCAACAACAGCGCATCAATAACGGTATTACCTGTGACCTGAATAGATGAAGGCTCGAAATTCTCTCGAAGCAAATTCTGTTTTGACGTTTCTGTAGGAGCGAAATGGTAGCGAGTAAGGACACCGGTTAACCGTCGATTTGCTTCTTCTGGCCAAGGTGAGTATATATTTCCGGTACGAAGACCTGCTTCTACATGGCCTACAGCTATCTGCTCATAGTAAGCTGCCAGACTTGCTGCAAACGTAGTTGCGGTATCACCGTGAACGAGAACTACATCAGGCCTGAACTCTTGTAAAACAGGTTTCAGCTCTTGTATGATACGAGCGGTTACGTCGTTTAATGATTGTCCTGCTTTCATCAAATTCAAGTCATAATCTGGTGTGATCTCAAAAAGCTCGAGAACTTGATCAAGCATTTCTCTATGCTGAGCTGTTACACAGCATTTTGCTTCAAAGCGCTCATCATCATTTAGAGCATGAACAAGAGGTGCCATTTTGATGGCTTCTGGACGCGTGCCGAAGACCGTCAATACTTTTTTCTTAGCCATAATATTTGCCACTTTTACCGTTGTAGGAAGTTCGTGTCCCTTAGAACTGAAATTTGAACTTGATTTTTTGTCATATTAGATCTCAGTGATAGCTAACAACTGAGACACTTTTCATTCATTTTGAGACAGTCTGTTTCACCTATCTCATTGTAATTCATTGTTTTTGTTGTTTTTCTTATACCCGCCCCAATAGGCTTTTTTTTTTTTTAACTTTCTACTTAGACGTAAACTGAAGTCCTAAAGTATGAAACAGTTTATTGAACCAAGAAGAAATGCGCCAAATATGGCTAATTACCGAAAAATAGCATGCAAACAAAATCAAGAAAGCAACAAACATTATTGATTCACTAATGCCAACAAAATCAGCCCATAAACCTACCGCAGCACAAATTGATGCCATCGAACAGATGAAAATTAACGTAGCACCTGGAGAAAGCCCAATACGCTGACAAATATGGTGTAGATGTTCTCTGTCTGGTTGGAATGGTGACTGACCTTTACGAATACGACGGATCATAATGGTTGCCATGTCCATCAATGGTAAGGCAATTAACCACAGAGCAGTGACTGGCTTGAAAGCTACAGCTCCTGGTTCTTGCGTGCCACGAATCAGCATCCAGACCACGGTAAAGCCGATAAACATACTGCCAGCATCACCCATAAAGATCTTAAAGCGACGACCAAGTGGGAAACCTAAGTTCAGGAAGATGTAAGGAAGCATCGCAGTCACGACCATTAAACAGATCGTGGCTAAATATTCGTTTCCGTTGTAGGCAAATACAATACCTAATGCTGTAAAGGTGACCGAGGCTAACCCTCCCAGCAAGCCGTCTATACCATCAACCATATTAAATGCGTTAATGGCCCCTATTACCGCAATCACGGTGATCACCGCGCCAGCAACTTCATTCAGGGCAATGGTTTCGCTTCCCATTAGATAACCTAAATCGTGTAAGCTGTGGCCTCCGATGTAAATCATCGCAAAGGATATTCCTGCTTGGATAATAAGGCGAATTTTGAAACTTACATCGTAATAGTCATCTAATGCGCCGAGCACGATGAGTACAGCCGAACAAGATAAGTAGAGTGATAGGTTGTCATTCATTGGTAGAAACAGAAGGAACCCCACCAGTATGGTAGAGAAAATGGAGATCCCTCCTACAAGTGGCACCACACCTTGGTGAAGCTTTCTTGCATTGGGTTTATCTACTAGACCTACGCGCTTAGCGATCTTGCGCATAACAAAAAGTAGAACGAACGACAAAATAAATACAAATAAATATGCATTATTCATGATAGCCAACTGTGTTATTAAATAAGTTTGAGGTAAATCTATAACGCATCCGACTGATTCCCTTTACGGATTCCATTGCATCACAGGTCCGATACTGCTGATTCTTTTTCGCTCATATCTGAATAAGCCGAACCTAAGAACAAGCAGGTGATTTTTTGGCGTGACAAAACCACATTAGACAACATGGGTTGTAACGCACAGCAAACGCTAATTTTTAATATTGAATATGTAAGTAACTGAGTTCCACCGACACTAGCTCGTGACGGTCATCGGTTCTCTGCCTTTATAGGCAGGCCAAATACAAAGCTGAATACACTAACTAACGGTTTGGGCCGGTAGTTATGTACTTCTATAAACCTAGTATTTCAGGGCAAGATTACGAAAGCCCTTGCCCTGCAAGGACTAACGATAAATAGCTCGAATTTCGGTTGGCCTTTCGCTGC